>NZ_JAFMOT010000145.1:0-27275 GCF_019049695.1 Rahnella perminowiae | reverse complement strand
AACATGGTTGTTACGCTGATCCACCCAATCGCGATGGATGACGGTCTGCGTTTCGCAATCCGTGAAGGCGGCCGTACTGTAGGTGCTGGTGTTGTTGCTAAAGTTATCGCTTAATCGCTGATAGTTTTTTGTCACTATTCGTTGACGCAATACACACTAAAAGGGCATCATTCGATGCCCTTTTTTCTACGCTGTGGCGCTAGAACCTATCTCATCAGCGATTTATACGTCATAATCACTGGTGAGATAGGCTCTGAGATATAGCGTAAAACACCGAATTGCGCTCAAGTAGAGCATCGATCGGTTTGGTTTGCCTCGCAATGCGAGGCAAAGTTGTTTGTTCTGAATCATTGTGACGGGTTGGTTTATGAGTGCGAATACCGAGGCTCAAGGGAGCGGGCGCGGCCTGGAAGCGGTAAAGTGGCTGGTTGTTGCCGTTTTGTTGGTTGTAGCTATTGTCGGTAACTATTATTACCGTGCATACAGCCTGCCGTTACGCGCGTTAGCCGTAGTTGTTATTATCGCAATTGCAGGCGCAGTGGCTTTACTGACCACTAAAGGCAAGGCAACAGTTGCGTTTGCTCGTGAAGCGCGAACTGAAGTACGTAAAGTCATTTGGCCAACGCGCCAGGAAACATTGCATACCACACTGATCGTTGCGGCGGTAACTGCCGTTATGTCTCTGATTCTGTGGGGGCTGGATGGTATTTTAGTCCGCCTGGTATCTTTCATTACTGGCTTGAGGTTCTAAATGTCTGAAGCACCTAAAAAACGTTGGTACGTCGTTCAGGCGTTTTCTGGCTTTGAAGGCCGCGTAGCGCAATCGCTGCGTGAGCACATCAAATTACATGACATGGAAGAACTGTTTGGTGAAGTCATGGTTCCAACCGAAGAAGTGGTTGAAATTCGTGGTGGCCAGCGCCGTAAAAGTGAACGTAAATTCTTCCCGGGTTATGTGCTGGTACAGATGGTAATGAATGACGCCAGCTGGCACTTAGTTCGCAGCGTTCCTCGTGTTATGGGCTTCATTGGCGGAACGTCAGATCGTCCTGCACCAATCAGCGATAAAGAAGTTGATGCGATCATGAATCGCCTGCAACAAGTGGGGGATAAACCACGCCCTAAAACATTGTTCGAACCAGGTGAACTGGTACGTGTTAATGACGGGCCGTTTGCAGACTTCAATGGTGTGGTCGAAGAAGTTGATTACGAGAAAAGCCGCCTGAAAGTGTCTGTTTCCATCTTTGGCCGTGCAACACCGGTTGAACTGGACTTCGGTCAGGTTGAAAAGGGCTAATACAACGTTCTAAATATTCGTTAGAACAGTTGTTGTACAAGGCGCGAAATTAAACTATAATTTCGCGCCTTTTGTTTTTATGTGCAGTCTTCTTGGCACATAAATGATAAAGAACAAGTACTGTAAATAACGGGGAGCCTCTTCAAACAGGCGATATTACCCAAACGAGGATATTTACCATGGCCAAGAAAGTACAAGCCTACGTTAAGCTGCAAGTTGCAGCTGGTATGGCAAACCCAAGTCCGCCAGTTGGTCCAGCTCTGGGTCAGCAAGGCGTGAACATCATGGAATTCTGTAAGGCGTTCAATGCTAAGACTGATAGCATGGAAAAAGGCCTGCCAATTCCTGTTGTTATTACTGTTTATTCTGACCGTTCTTTCACCTTCGTTACCAAAACCCCTCCTGCAGCAGTATTGCTGAAGAAAGCGGCTGGTATCAAGTCTGGTTCCGGCAAGCCGAACAAAGACAAAGTAGGTAAAGTAACGAGTGCTCAGGTTCGTGAAATCGCAGAAACCAAAGCTGCGGACATGACTGGTTCTGACGTTGAAGCGATGATTCGCTCCATCGAAGGTACTGCTCGTTCCATGGGCCTGGTAGTGGAGGATTAATAAATGGCTAAGCTGACCAAGCGCATGCGCGTGATCCGTGACAAAGTTGATGCTACTAAACAGTATGACATCACCGAAGCCGTTGCTCTGCTCAAAGAGCTGGCCACTGCTAAATTCGTAGAAAGCGTTGACGTTGCTGTTAACCTCGGCATCGACGCTCGTAAATCAGATCAAAACGTTCGCGGCGCAACCGTACTGCCACACGGCACCGGTCGTTCTGTTCGCGTTGCCGTCTTCACTCAAGGTGCAAACGCTGAAGCTGCTAAAGCTGCAGGCGCTGAACTGGTTGGTATGGAAGATCTGGCTGACCTGATCAAGAAAGGCGAAATGAACTTCGACGTTGTTATCGCATCTCCAGATGCAATGCGCGTTGTTGGCCAATTAGGTCAGGTCTTGGGCCCACGCGGTCTGATGCCTAACCCGAAAGTCGGTACTGTAACCCCTAACGTTGCTGAAGCGGTTAAGAACGCTAAAGCAGGTCAGGTTCGTTACCGTAACGACAAAAACGGCATCATCCATACCACTATCGGTAAGGTTGATTTCGAATCCGACAAGCTGAAAGAAAACCTGGAAGCTCTGTTGGTCGCTCTGAAAAAAGCGAAGCCTTCTCAGGCTAAAGGCGTTTTCATCAAGAAAGTAAGCCTGTCCACTACCATGGGCGCGGGTCTTGCTGTTGATCAAAGCGGCCTGAGCGCAACAGTTAACTAATTAACTGCTGACGTTTATCGCTTTACGCGGGCGATAGATTTGTCTAGAATCTATGGCCCGTTGTTTCGTTAATGCGAAACCAAGATTTTTCGGTTGGAGCCTGGCCTATCCAGGCCTCCGTCCAAGACCGCAGGTGCCCCGAAAAGGGCTTAATCCTTCCTGCGTAGACGGTGACAGAGCCTGAAGAAAATATTTCTTTGTCTTTTTTATAAAGAATTAAGATTTGTCTTTGCTGGATTCTCTGCTCACCGTGTTTGAACGCTTGATATCGATTCTCGATAACAAGTGATGTGAGTTCCGGGGGTTTTCCCCGGCTAAATCCAGGAGCAAAAAGCTAATGGCATTAAATCTTCAAGACAAACAAGCGATTGTTGCTGAAGTCATCGAAGTAGCCAAAGGCGCGCTGTCTGCGGTTGTTGCGGATTCCCGTGGCGTAACTGTAGATAAAATGACTGAACTGCGTAAAGCAGGTCGTGAAGCTGGCGTTTACATGCGTGTTGTTCGCAACACCTTGATGCGTCGCGTCGTAGAAGGTACTCAGTTTGAGTGCCTGAAAGACACGTTTGTCGGTCCAACCTTGATTGCATTCTCTACTGAACACCCAGGCGCTGCTGCCCGTCTGTTCAAAGATTTCGCTAAAGCGAATGCAAAATTTGAGGTTAAAGCTGCGGCCTTTGAAGGTGAGTTTATCTCTGCGGCTCAAATTGACCGCTTGGCAACTCTGCCTACTTACGAAGAAGCAATCGCACGCCTGATGGCAACCATGAAAGAAGCCTCTGCAGGCAAATTGGTTCGCACTCTGGCTGCTGTACGCGATCAGAAAGAAGCTGCTTAATCAGCCTTTTTTATCTCGTTCATTTGCTTACGTATAAACTATTTCTGAATTCTAGGAACACTTGAAATGTCAATCACTAAAGAACAAATCATTGAAGGCGTTGCAGCTCTGTCTGTAATGGAAATCGTTGAACTGATCTCCGCTATGGAAGAAAAATTCGGCGTTTCTGCTGCTGCTGCTGTTGCAGGTCCTGCTGCTGCTGCTGAAGCTGTTGAAGAAAAAACTGAGTTCGACGTTGTTCTGGCCGCTGTTGGCGCGAACAAAGTTGCAGTTATCAAAGCTGTTCGCACCGCGACTGGCCTGGGTCTGAAAGAAGCTAAAGACCTGGTTGAGTCTGCTCCAGCAGCTCTGAAAGAAGGCATCAGCAAAGATGACGCTGAAGCTCTGAAAAAATCTCTGGAAGAAGCTGGTGCTTCTGTTGAAGTTAAGTAAGTTTAACTTCCCGGAGTGCAGTCTGTCCTAACAGGCTGATGGCTGGTGACTTTTTAGTCACCAGCCTTTTTGCGCTATAGAGTGTCAGTGATGTTTCACACTGTTTGAGCACTGAACTACTCTAATATCTCTTTCTATAGACGCCTTAATATATTGTTGCCTCTTGCTGTAGCTCATCTACAGATAACGCACAACGAAATGATTTAAGAGTGGTAGAAAACAGATATTGCGGAAAGCGTTTCTGCTTTCCGGTCGACATAAACGGTGTTGCATGAACTGTCCTTCTCAGGGCAGACAAGATTGGGTCACTGATCAGCGAGCTGAGGAACCCTATGGTTTACTCCTATACCGAGAAAAAACGCATTCGTAAGGATTTTGGTAAACGTCCACAAGTTCTGGACATTCCATATCTCCTTTCTATCCAGCTTGACTCGTTCCAGAAGTTTATCGAGCAAGACCCGGAAGGCCAGTACGGTCTGGAAGCTGCATTCCGTTCTGTATTCCCTATCAAGAGCTACAGCGGTAACTCTGAGCTGCAATACGTTAGCTACCGTCTTGGTGAGCCAGTATTTGACGTTAAAGAATGCCAGATCCGTGGTGTGACGTTCTCCGCGCCACTGCGTGTGAAACTGCGTCTGGTGATCTACGAACGCGAAGCACCAGAAGGTACGGTCAAAGACATCAAGGAACAAGAAGTCTATATGGGCGAAATTCCGCTCATGACCGAAAATGGTACCTTTGTGATTAACGGTACTGAGAGGGTTATCGTATCTCAGCTGCACCGTAGTCCGGGCGTATTCTTCGACAGCGACAAGGGTAAGACCCACTCATCGGGTAAAGTGCTTTATAACGCACGTATCATCCCTTACCGCGGTTCATGGTTAGATTTCGAGTTTGACCCGAAAGATAACCTCTTTGTGCGTATTGACCGTCGCCGTAAATTGCCTGCGACTATCATTCTGCGTGCATTAAATTACACGACTGAACAGATCCTTGACCTGTTCTTTGACAAGGTGACTTACCAGATCCGCGACAACAAGTTGCAGATGGAACTGGTACCTGAACGCCTGCGTGGTGAAACAGCTTCCTTTGATATCGAAGCTGACGGCAAAGTCTATGTAGAAAAAGGCCGCCGTATCACTGCCCGTCATATTCGTCAGCTTGAAAAAGACGAAATTCAGCGCATCGAAGTTCCTGTTGAGTACATCGCAGGGAAAGTGGTCTCTAAAGACTACATCGACACCAATACCGGTGAGCTGATCGTCCCGGCTAACATGGAATTGTCTCTGGATCTGCTGGCTAAGCTCAGCCAGTCCGGCCACAAAACCATTGAAACGCTGTTCACCAACGACCTCGATCATGGCGCTTACATGTCCGAGACTATTCGCGTCGACCCAACCAGCGATCGCCTGAGCGCACTGGTTGAGATCTACCGAATGATGCGTCCTGGTGAGCCACCAACGCGTGAAGCGGCTGAAAGCCTGTTCGAGAACCTGTTCTTCTCTGAAGATCGTTACGACCTGTCTGCAGTGGGTCGTATGAAGTTCAACCGTTCTCTGCTGCGTGATGAAATCGAAGGTTCAGGTATCCTGAGCAAAGACGACATCATTCAGGTTATGAAAAAGCTGATCGGTATTCGTAACGGCCAGGGCGAAGTGGACGATATCGACCACTTGGGCAACCGTCGTATTCGTTCCGTCGGCGAAATGGCTGAAAACCAATTCCGTGTAGGTTTGGTTCGTGTTGAGCGTGCGGTTAAAGAGCGTCTGTCTCTGGGCGACCTCGACACGCTGATGCCTCAGGATATGATCAACGCTAAGCCAATTTCGGCTGCGGTGAAAGAATTCTTCGGCTCAAGCCAGCTGTCACAATTTATGGACCAGAACAACCCGTTGTCTGAGATCACGCATAAGCGTCGTATCTCTGCATTGGGTCCGGGCGGTTTGACCCGTGAACGTGCTGGCTTTGAAGTTCGAGACGTACACCCGACTCACTACGGTCGCGTATGTCCAATCGAAACGCCAGAAGGTCCAAACATCGGTCTGATCAACTCCTTGTCTGTTTATGCACAGACCAATGAGTACGGTTTCCTGGAAACCCCTTACCGTCGCGTACGTGATGGTCTGGTGACTGATGAAATCAACTATCTGTCTGCTATTGAAGAAGGCAACTTCGTTATCGCTCAGGCGAACTCCAACCTGGACGAAGAAGGGCGCTTCATTGAAGACTTGGTCACTTGTCGTAGCAAAGGCGAATCCAGCCTGTTTAGCCGCGATCAGGTTGACTACATGGACGTTTCCACCCAACAGGTTGTTTCCGTTGGTGCTTCACTGATTCCATTCCTGGAACACGATGACGCCAACCGTGCATTGATGGGTGCGAACATGCAACGTCAGGCCGTTCCGACTCTGCGCGCTGATAAGCCGCTGGTGGGTACTGGTATGGAACGTGCTGTAGCGGTTGACTCCGGTGTTACTGCCGTAGCTAAACGTGGCGGTATTGTTCAGTACGTGGATGCATCCCGTATCGTTATTCGTGTTAACGAAGAAGAGATGTACCCGGGCGAAGCAGGTATCGACATTTATAACCTGACCAAATACACCCGTTCTAACCAGAACACCTGCATCAACCAGATGCCGTGTGTGAATCTGGGCGAGCCAATCGAGCGCGGCGACGTGCTGGCAGATGGTCCGTCAACAGATCTGGGCGAACTGGCTCTGGGTCAGAACATGCGTGTCGCGTTCATGCCTTGGAACGGTTACAACTTCGAAGACTCCATCTTGGTCTCCGAACGTGTTGTGCAGGAAGACCGATTCACGACCATCCATATCCAGGAACTGGCCTGTGTGTCCCGTGACACCAAGTTAGGGCCTGAAGAGATCACCGCTGACATCCCTAACGTGGGTGAAGCTGCGCTCTCCAAACTGGATGAATCCGGTATCGTTTATATCGGTGCTGAAGTGACCGGTGGTGACATTCTGGTGGGTAAGGTTACGCCTAAAGGTGAAACCCAACTGACGCCGGAAGAGAAACTGCTGCGTGCGATCTTCGGTGAGAAAGCGTCTGATGTTAAAGACTCTTCTCTGCGTGTACCAAACGGCGTTTCCGGTACGGTTATCGACGTGCAAGTCTTCACCCGCGATGGCGTGGAAAAAGACAAACGTGCGTTGGAAATCGAAGAGATGCAGCTGAAGCAGGCTAAGAAAGACCTGACTGAAGAATTGCAGATCCTGGAAGCCGGTCTGTTTGCACGTATCCAGTCTGCGCTGGTTGCTGGCGGTGTTGAAGCTGACAAGCTGGGCAAATTGCCTCGCGACCGTTGGTTAGAACTGTCACTGACTGACGAAGACAAACAGAACCAACTGGAACAGCTTGCTGAACAGTACGACGAACTGAAATCCGAGTTTGAGAAAAAACTCGAAGCTAAGCGTCGTAAAATCACTCAGGGCGATGATCTGGCACCAGGCGTGCTGAAAATCGTTAAAGTGTATTTGGCCGTTAAACGTCAAATCCAGCCTGGTGACAAGATGGCCGGCCGCCACGGTAACAAAGGTGTTATCTCTAAGATCAACCCGATCGAAGATATGCCTTACGATGAAAACGGGACTCCGGTTGATATCGTACTGAACCCGCTGGGCGTTCCATCACGTATGAACATTGGTCAGATTTTGGAAACCCACCTGGGTATGGCCGCGAAAGGTATTGGTGAAAAAATCAATGCCATGCTGAAGAAACAAGAAGAAGTTTCTAAGCTGCGCGAGTTCATCCAGCGTGCCTACGATCTGGGCGACGATGTACGTCAGAAAGTGGATCTGAACACCTTCACCGATGATGAAGTATTGCGTCTGGCTGAGAACCTGAAAAAAGGTATGCCAATCGCAACACCAGTCTTCGACGGTGCGAAAGAGACAGAGATCAAGCAACTGCTTGAAATGGGCGGAATCCCAACCTCTGGTCAGATCACACTGTTTGACGGCCGTACCGGCGAGCAATTCGAGCGTCAGGTTACCGTCGGCTATATGTACATGCTGAAACTGAACCACCTTGTTGACGATAAGATGCACGCGCGTTCTACCGGTTCTTACAGCCTTGTTACTCAGCAACCGCTGGGTGGTAAAGCTCAGTTCGGTGGTCAGCGCTTCGGTGAGATGGAAGTGTGGGCACTGGAAGCATACGGTGCCGCTTATACCCTGCAGGAAATGCTGACTGTTAAGTCCGATGACGTGAACGGCCGTACTAAGATGTATAAAAACATCGTAGATGGCGATCATCGTATGGAACCAGGCATGCCGGAATCCTTCAACGTACTGTTGAAAGAAATCCGTTCTCTGGGTATCAACATCGAGCTGGAAGACGAGTAAGTACTCGAATTCGCACTGATCACAGGGGCACCTGCCTGTTAATCAATACAGACCAGGTGCCTAACAGGTCTAACCCGACGGGAGCCAATCCGTGAAAGACTTACTAAAGTTTCTGAAAGCGCAAACTAAGACCGAAGAGTTTGATGCGATCAAAATTGCTCTGGCATCGCCAGACATGATCCGTTCTTGGTCTTTTGGTGAAGTTAAGAAGCCAGAAACCATTAACTACCGTACGTTCAAACCAGAACGTGACGGCCTTTTCTGTGCCCGTATCTTCGGACCAGTAAAAGACTACGAATGCCTGTGCGGTAAGTACAAGCGTTTAAAACATCGCGGCGTGATCTGCGAGAAGTGCGGCGTTGAAGTGACCCAGACTAAAGTACGCCGTGAGCGTATGGGCCACATCGAACTGGCTTCCCCGACTGCACACATCTGGTTCCTGAAATCGCTGCCATCGCGCATCGGTTTACTGCTGGATATGCCACTGCGTGATATCGAACGTGTTCTGTACTTCGAATCCTATGTGGTTATCGAAGGCGGCATGACCAACCTCGAAAAACGCCAGATCCTGACTGAAGAGCAGTATCTGGATGCGTTGGAAGAGTTTGGTGATGAGTTCGACGCGAAGATGGGTGCGGAAGCCATTCAGGCTCTGTTGAAAAACATGGACCTGGAAGCAGAGTGCGAACAACTGCGTGAAGAGTTGAACGAAACCAACTCCGAAACCAAACGTAAAAAGCTGACCAAGCGTATCAAGCTGCTGGAAGCGTTCGTTCAGTCTGGTAACAAACCAGAGTGGATGATCCTGACCGTGCTGCCGGTATTGCCGCCAGATTTGCGTCCATTGGTTCCGCTGGACGGTGGCCGTTTCGCAACGTCAGATCTGAACGATCTGTATCGTCGCGTGATTAACCGTAACAACCGTCTGAAACGCCTGCTGGATCTGGCTGCGCCAGACATCATCGTACGTAACGAAAAACGTATGCTGCAAGAAGCGGTAGATGCTTTGCTGGATAACGGCCGTCGCGGTCGTGCAATTACCGGCTCTAACAAGCGTCCGCTGAAATCTCTGGCAGACATGATTAAAGGTAAACAGGGTCGTTTCCGTCAGAACTTGCTGGGTAAACGTGTCGACTACTCTGGTCGTTCCGTTATCACCGTAGGTCCATACCTGCGTCTGCATCAGTGTGGTCTGCCGAAGAAAATGGCACTGGAACTGTTCAAACCGTTCATTTACGGCAAGCTGGAACTGCGTGGCCTCGCCACCACCATCAAAGCCGCGAAGAAAATGGTTGAGCGCGAAGAAGCTGTCGTTTGGGATATCCTGGACGAAGTTATCCGCGAACACCCGGTACTGCTGAACCGTGCACCAACCCTGCACCGTTTGGGTATTCAGGCGTTTGAACCGGTTCTGATCGAAGGTAAAGCAATCCAGCTGCACCCGCTGGTTTGTGCGGCATATAACGCCGACTTCGATGGTGACCAGATGGCTGTTCACGTACCGTTGACGCTGGAAGCTCAGCTGGAAGCGCGTGCGTTGATGATGTCTACCAACAACATCCTGTCACCTGCGAACGGCGAGCCAATCATCGTTCCTTCTCAGGACGTTGTATTGGGTCTGTACTACATGACCCGTGACTGTGTTAACGCCAAAGGCGAAGGCATGGTTCTGACCGGTCCTAAAGAAGCTGAGCGTATTTACCGCGCCGGTTTGGCCTCTCTGCATGCGCGTGTCAAAGTGCGTATTACTGAAGAGATCAAAAATACCGAAGGCGAAGTTACGCATAAGACGTCGATTATTGACACGACTGTCGGTCGCGCCATCCTGTGGATGATCGTGCCAAAAGGTCTGCCGTTCTCTATCGTCAACCAGCCTCTGGGCAAAAAAGCTATCTCCAAAATGCTGAACACCTGTTACCGCATTTTGGGCCTGAAGCCGACCGTTATTTTTGCTGACCAGATCATGTACACCGGTTTTGCTTACGCTGCCCGTTCAGGTGCATCCGTAGGTATCGATGACATGGTAATCCCTGCGAAGAAAGCAGAGATCATCGAAGAAGCAGAAACTGAAGTTGCTGAAATCCAGGAACAGTTCCAGTCTGGTCTGGTAACTGCTGGCGAACGCTATAACAAAGTGATCGACATCTGGGCTGCGGCCAACGAACGTGTTGCTAAGGCAATGATGGAAAACTTGTCTGTTGAAGACGTCGTCAACCGTGACGGTGTTGTTGAACAGCAGGTTTCCTTCAACAGTATCTTTATGATGGCCGACTCCGGTGCGCGTGGTTCTGCTGCACAGATTCGTCAGCTGGCCGGTATGCGTGGCCTGATGGCCAAGCCGGATGGTTCCATCATTGAAACGCCAATCACCGCGAACTTCCGTGAAGGTCTGAACGTACTCCAGTACTTCATCTCTACTCACGGTGCTCGTAAAGGCTTGGCGGATACCGCACTGAAAACGGCGAACTCCGGTTATCTGACCCGTCGTCTGGTTGACGTGGCACAGGATCTGGTAGTGACCGAAGACGACTGTGGTACTCACGAAGGCATCATGATGACTCCGGTCATCGAAGGTGGCGACGTTAAAGAACCACTGCGCGAACGTGTACTGGGTCGTGTGACTGCAGAAGATATCCTGAAGCCGGGTACGGCGGATATCCTGGTTCCACGTAACACCCTGCTTCACGAGAAGACGTGTGATCTGTTAGAAGAGAACTCTGTCGACAGCGTGAAAGTACGTTCAGTCGTAAGTTGCGAAACCGACTTTGGTGTGTGTGCAAACTGCTACGGTCGCGACCTGGCACGTGGTCACATCATCAACAAAGGTGAAGCGATCGGTGTTATTGCAGCACAGTCAATCGGTGAGCCGGGTACCCAGCTGACGATGCGTACCTTCCACATCGGTGGTGCGGCATCTCGTGCGGCAGCGGAATCCAGCATTCAGGTTAAGAATACCGGTACCATTAAACTGAGCAACCACAAGCACGTTAGCAACTCTAACGGCAAACTGGTTATCACTTCCCGTAACACTGAGCTGAAATTGATCGACGAATTTGGTCGTACCAAAGAAAGCTATAAAGTGCCTTACGGTTCCGTGATGGGCAAAGGTGATGGCGCAGCAGTTAACGGCGGCGAAACCGTGGCTAACTGGGATCCGCACACCATGCCAGTTATCAGTGAAGTGAGTGGTTTCATTCGCTTTGCCGATATGGTGGATACTCAGACCATTACCCGCCAGACTGATGACCTGACCGGTTTGTCTTCTCTTGTTGTTCTGGACTCTGCAGAGCGTACCGGTAGCGGTAAAGATCTGCGTCCGGCACTGAAAATCGTTGATGCTAAAGGCAACGACGTATTGATTCCAGGTACTGATATGCCTGCTCAATACTTCCTGCCAGGTAAAGCGATCGTTCAGCTGGAAGATGGTACTCAGATCCACTCCGGTGACACCCTGGCGCGTATTCCTCAGGAATCCGGCGGTACCAAGGACATCACCGGTGGTCTGCCACGCGTTGCTGACCTGTTCGAAGCACGTCGTCCGAAAGAGCCTGCAATCCTTGCTGAAATCAGCGGGATCATCTCCTTCGGTAAAGAAACCAAAGGCAAACGTCGTCTGGTAATTTCTCCGTTGGATGGCAGCGATGCTTACGAAGAAATGATCCCTAAATGGCGTCAGCTGAACGTGTTCGAAGGCGAAGTTGTGGAACGTGGTGACGTCGTATCCGACGGCCCTGAGTCTCCGCACGACATCCTGCGTTTACGTGGTGTTCATGCGGTTACCCGCTACATCACTAACGAAGTGCAGGAAGTTTACCGTCTGCAAGGCGTTAAGATTAACGATAAGCACATTGAAGTTATCGTTCGTCAGATGTTGCGTAAAGGCACCATCGTTAGCGCTGGTGGCACTGACTTCCTGGAAGGCGAGCAGGCAGAAATGTCTCGCGTTAAAATCGCTAACCGTCAGCTGGAAGCTGAAGGCAAAATCACGGCAACCTTTACCCGTGATCTGCTCGGTATTACCAAAGCATCTTTGGCGACCGAATCCTTCATCTCTGCTGCATCGTTCCAGGAAACCACGCGCGTTCTTACTGAAGCCGCTGTTGCGGGTAAACGTGATGAACTGCGTGGCCTGAAAGAGAACGTTATCGTTGGCCGTCTGATCCCAGCCGGTACCGGTTACGCTTATCATCAGGATCGTGCACGCCGTAAAGCACAGGGCGAAGTGCCAGTTGTACCGCAAGTCAGTGCGGATGAAGCAACGGCTAACCTGGCTGAACTGCTGAACGCAGGTTTCGGTAACAGCGACGATTAATCGTCTTCTGTCGAAACGCATAAAACCGCCCCTTCGAGGGCGGTTTTTTTTTACCTGAAATTTGAGAAAGGACGTGGCGGGTAAAGAGGAGCCGGAACAGGAAACTGGACGATAACCTGTTCCGGCTATTTGGAAGCAGCGCCGGGATGAATGGCGCCGGCCAGTTGCGAATGTGCAGTGGCAAAGGCACATTAATGCCCCAGGACTGCTGGCGCGAGGAGCAAAATTGTTTTATGGAATCTGTATTCCTGAGAGTTTACTAAATTACCCTCCGGCGACATTTTCCTGCGAGACCCGCCCCAAAAAACTGTCCCAGTCTTTCCAGACCGGCTGCAGCCCGGCTTGTGTTAATGCCTCTGCGACACGTTGCGGGGATCGGTTATCGTGCGGTGCAAATTGCTCAAGTTCCGGATGATCATCGGCATAGCCACCGGGTTGTGTTTTAGATCCTGCGCTGACGGTGTTGATCGCCAGCGGGATGACATGATCGCGGAAGTAAGGTGATTCGCGCGTCGACAATGAAAGCTCGACATCCGGTGCCAGCATCCTGAAAGCGCATATCAGTTGTACAAGCTGGTTTTCTTCCAACAAAGAAGCTGGTTCGATACCGCCGGTACAAGGGCGCAATCTCGGAAATGCCACCGAATAACGGCTTTGCCAGTAGGTTTGTTGGAGGTACAACAAATGTTCGGCCACCATATAACTGTCCGTCCGCCAGTTGCCTGAAAGCCCAAACAGGGCCCCAAGTCCGATTTTATCGATCCTTGCCCGCCCGAGCCGGTCCGGTGTCTCCAGTCGCCAGAAAAAATCTTGTTTCTGTCCGCGAAGATGATGCAAGGCATAGGTCGGTGCGTGATAGGTCTCCTGATAAACCAATACACCGTCCAGCCCCAGCGTTTTCAGCTCGGCATATTCTTCCTGCTGTAGCGGCTGAACTTCGATCATCAGCGAATCGAAATGGCTTCTGATTGGCGGCAAATGGCGGCGGAAATAATCCATGCCGACTTTTCCCTTGTGTTCGCCGGTGACCAATAACAGATGTTTGAAGCCCAGCGCATTCAGCGCTTCACACTCCCGACTGATTTCATTTTCATCCAGCGTTTTACGTTTGATTTTATTGCTCATCGAAAAGCCGCAATATGTACATTCGTTGGCGCAAAGATTGGATAAATACAAGGGGGCGAAGAAATTCACCGTATTGCCGAATCGCTGACGTGTCAGTTGTTGAGCGCGTTGCGCCATAGTTTCCAGATAAGGCAGCGCAGCCGGAGAAATTAATGCCATGAAATCTTCACGGCTGATTTTGTTGCGGCTGAGCGCCTGTTCAACATCACGGGATGTTTTGCTGTTGATGCGAAGGGAAGTATCATCCCAGTCCAGCATTGACCACACATCCGTAAAGTTATTCATAGGGATACCTGCGAAGCATTGAGGAAACCGGTCAGCGGACTTGACGCGCTGGCTTGCCGCTGCCTGCCACCCAGGCCGCTTTGACGGGCGATTGCGCCGGCCTGTACCGCCAGCCGGAATGCCGTTGCCATAGCAACCGGATCGCCTGCGACGGCTATCGCCGTATTGACTAATACAGCATCGGCCCCTATTTCCAGCGCTTCAGCGGCCTGGCTTGGGGCACCAATACCGGCATCAACGACGACCGGAATCTGTGCCTGCTCAATGATGATTTGCAAAAACTCACGGGTTTGCAGACCCTGATTGGAGCCGATCGGTGCACCCAGGGGCATGACGGCGGCACAACCGACTTCTTCCAGGCGTTTACACAACACCGGATCCGCGCTGCAATACGGCAAAACAACGAATCCTTTTTTCACCAGAATCTCTGCGGCTTTCAACGTTTCTATGGCATCGGGCAGCAGGTATTTTACGTCTGGGTGAATTTCAAGCTTCACCCAGTTTGTTGCCAGTGCTTCTCTTGCCAGTTGTGCGGCAAATACGGCCTCCTCAGCTGTTTTAGCACCGGATGTGTTAGGCAACAAACGGACCCCGAGCTGCTGCAAAGGAAACAAAATGTCATCCCCTCCGCGACGCAGATCAACGCGTTTCATCGCCATGGTCACCAGTTGAGTGCCGGATGCTTCCAGTGCCTGTTGCATTAACGCCGGGCTGGCGAATTTTCCCGTTCCGGTAAAAAGGTGTGACGTAAAAGTGGTATCAGCAATTTTTAACATATCAGCCTCCGGCTATCGCCTGAAAGAGCAGGATCTCGTCACCGTCTTCCAGTAAATGAGCAGGCCAGTTATCGCGGGGAATAATGACCTGATTAACCGCCAGTGCGCTGCCTGCAGGATTTAACGCCAGTAAACTGAGCAGATTCAACAAGGTGAGCGGTTGACTGAATTGGTGTGGTACTTCATTGACCAGAATGTTCATGCGTGGCCTCCGCAGATGGCACAGGCTGATGAACGTGTGAGTTGCAGTGAACGCCAGTTTTGCGTTTTACCGTCGAACAGACGTAACTTTCCGCTCAGTACGGAAGGCAGTCCCGCCAGGATTTTTAGTGCTTCCAGCGCCTGCAATGTACCGATGGTGCCAACGACCGGGCCGAGCACACCTGATGTTCGGCAATTGCGCTGTACGGTTTCCTGATCCGGATACAAACAAGCGTAACAACCGTGTACATAAGGCGCTTCTAGCACCAGAAGCTGTCCGCTGAATCCGACGGCGCTACCGCTGATCAAGGTTTTTTCAGCCTCTACGCAGGCTTTATTAACCGCGTGCCGGGTTTCCATGTTATCGCTGCAATCTAAAACGATATCGGTGTCTGACACGGCACGGATCAACGCTTCGCCTGTCAGACGCTCCGTGATGGCCACGGCTTCGCAAAGCGGATTCAGACGCAGTAATTCACGTTTTGCCAGAACCGCTTTGGGCTGATCGAGATCTGCGGTGCGGTAGAGTATCTGTCGTTGAAGATTGGTGATGTGTAATTGATCGTCATCGGCCAGAACCAGCGTACCTACGCCTGCCGCTGCCAGATATAAGGCTGCCGGCGATCCCAGTCCGCCTAGCCCGACAATCAGGACTTTCGCCGCCTGTAGCTTTTCCTGTGCCTGCGGACCGAACTCCTCCAGCATCAGCTGACGGCTGTAGCGCATAAAAGCCGCATCGTTAAGCATCTTCCGGCACCTTACTGGCGCATAAAGCCAGTAATTCTGCGGTGGCTGCCCGCCAGTCTGCTGCCTGCGTAATGGCGCTGACGACGGCGATGCTGCCGACGCCGCAATCGAGAACCGACGGAGCACGTTCAATGCTGATCCCGCCGATGGCCACCGTCGGGAAGCTGCCGTTGAGTTGCCTGATGTGTCGGGCGAGTTCTTTCAGTCCTTGTGGCGCCGACGGCATATCTTTGGTCTGCGTCGGGAAGATATGACCGAGGGCGATGTAAGAAGGTTTCACGGCGAAAGCGCGTGCCATTTCAGTATCATCATGTGTGGATACGCCCAGCCGTAAACCAGCCTGACGGATTGCCTCAAGATCGGCGGTATCCAGATCTTCCTGACCTAAATGCACACCATAAGCCTGATGCTTTATCGCCAGGCACCAGTAATCATTGATAAATAACCGTGCCTGATATTTTTTGCCCAGCGCAATTGCATCAATAATTGCTGGCTCGACGTCCTCATCAGACAAATCTTTCACACGTAATTGCAACGTTTTAACGCCCGCATCCAGCAGGCGGGCAATCCATTCCACGGTGTCCACGACCGGATATAAACCAAGGTGGAACGGAACGGCAGGAAAGGGTTGAGCGGACTGATTCATTGGTTGTTCTCCGTGCTGAGATTGTCGGCCGGATGATAAAGCTCGCTGCCGCGTGAACGGAATTCGGCAGACATCTGTGCCATACCGGATTCAATAACTTCAACCGGCTGGGCTTTGGCTTCCAGTGCGGCGGCATAATCGCGCACTTCCTGAGTGATTTTCATGGAGCAGAATTTCGGACCGCACATTGAGCAAAAGTGTGCCACTTTGCCGGATTCCTGAGGCAGCGTTTCATCGTGATAGGCACGAGCCGTTGCCGGATCGAGAGCCAGATTAAACTGGTCTTCCCAGCGGAATTCGAACCGTGCTTTTGACATAGCGTTGTCACGGATTTGGGCGCCGGGATGTCCTTTCGCTAAATCGGCGGCATGTGCTGCGATTTTGTAGGTGATGAGACCCTGCTTAACGTCTTCTTTGTTAGGCAGGCCGAGATGCTCTTTTGGCGTGACATAACAGAGCATGGCGCAACCGAACCAGCCAATCATTGCGGCACCAATACCGGACGTGAAATGGTCATAACCCGGCGCGATATCGGTAGTCAGCGGGCCGAGGGTATAGAAGGGCGCTTCGTGGCAATGTTCGAGTTCTTCGGTCATATTGCGGCGGATCATCTGCATCGGCACATGCCCCGGTCCTTCGATCATGACCTGAACATCATATTCCCAGGCGATTTTGGTCAGTTCACCTAATGTACGTAATTCGGCAAATTGCGCTTCGTCGTTGGCATCCTGAATGGAGCCAGGCCGCAGGCCGTCGCCCAGTGACAGCGAGACATCATAGGCGGCACAGATTTCGCAAATTTCGCGGAAATGCTCATACAGGAAACTTTCTTGATGATGTGAAAGGCACCATTTCGCCATGATCGAACCGCCGCGGGACACAATCCCGGTCAGGCGTTTGGCGGTCATCGGCACGTAACGCAGCAATACCCCGGCGTGTATGGTGAAGTAATCGACACCTTGTTCGGCCTGTTCCAGCAACGTATCGCGAAACATTTCCCAGTTCAGGTCTTCGGCCACGCCGTTGACTTTTTCCAGTGCCTGATAAATCGGCACGGTACCAATAGGTACCGGACTGTTACGCAGGATCCACTCACGGGTTTCATGTATATAACGGCCGGTGGAGAGATCCATCACGGTATCCGCGCCCCAGCGTGTCGACCATACCAGTTTCTCGACTTCTTCTTCGATAGAAGACGTCACCGCCGAGTTGCCGATGTTGGCGTTCACTTTCACCAGGAAATTGCGTCCGATGATCATCGGCTCTGATTCAGGATGGTTAATATTGGCGGGAATAATCGCGCGACCGGCAGCGACTTCCTGTCTTACAAACTCTGCGGTGATATTGGCGGGCAGATGCGCACCAAAGCTTTCGCCGGGATGTTGCTGACGCAGAACGTCACCGCGGATCCGTTCACGCCCCATATTTTCGCGAACGGCGATAAATTCCATCTCAGGCGTGATGATGCCTTTGCGGGCGTAATGCAGTTGTGTGAC
The DNA here is from genome assembly GCF_019049695.1 of Rahnella perminowiae. Classification (NCBI taxonomy): domain Bacteria; kingdom Pseudomonadati; phylum Pseudomonadota; class Gammaproteobacteria; order Enterobacterales; family Yersiniaceae; genus Rahnella; species Rahnella perminowiae. The sequence continues at coordinate 9,446 of NZ_JAFMOT010000145.1, read as the reverse complement.
ATTTTTACCCGCAATGGCTTTGCGCGGGCGGGGCAGGTGTTCGAAGCGGAGGTGGTCCAGCCCTTCATCCGCCAGTCGCTGCTGGGTAAAACCGGAACTGACCTGCGGGAGTTCCTCCGTGTCCGCCCGCGCGTTTATCCAGCGGGCGCGTAATTTTTCCAGGCCGGTATGCACGTCGATAACTGCCGACGGATCGCCGTAAGGCCCGGCGGTGTCATAAACAGGAATCGCTTCATTTTCTTCGAATTGTGGATTGTCTTTGCCGCCGCCGACCAGCGTCGGGCTGAGCTGGATTTCACGCATCGGTACGCGGATATCATGGCGGTCAGCTTCAAGATAAATACGGCGGGAATTGGGAAAAGCTTCACCCTGCAGACTGTCGATAAACGACTGCGCCTGCGCCCGTTGTTCACGGCGGTTTGAAGGTGTCTTTGTAGAAACAACATTTTTTTGAGTACTCGACATAGCAAATTCCTTGTGTTGTTTTGCGTAGTAAAAACGTGGCAAAAACGTGATGGAAAATTGCTTGTCTGGAGGTTTACGGCAGGAGTAAAAATGGGCGATGGAGCGCAGGCGGCCTGATGCAGGCAGATGCCAGATTACGCTGAACGCATAACATTACTCTTGTTCCCTTCGCGGGTACTAACCCGATCAGGTTCCGCGGATCCCGAATTAACGGTCTCAGCCTGGCGTAATCTTCGCGAGAAAATTATGCGCTAGGCACTCCGACAAGAAGCCTCAATATAGGAGGCGTTTTTTGAAACTACAACTAAAACTATTACTAAAATCACAAATCTTAGCCGGATTTTAGTAGGGCAAAGTCTTAAACCGGTCTGGCGAGATGTTCTTCATTTTCAGGTGGCTTTACTGCCTGACTGCTGCGATCAAAAGCGAGAATAATTAATTGATCTTCCAGCTGAAAACGCGCATCTAACGCTTCACCTATATCGGATAATGCATAATGAAATGCGAAAGCATTGTCATCATCAATATCATTTTCAGTGTAACTATCATGGAAAGCCATGATAGTTTCAGTATTCAGTTCCAGTGCAGGATAGATTTTTGCAGCCTGCAATTTTATCGGGCTATTCGCACCTTCAACTTCATCAATGATCCGCTGATACAGATGGAAATGACCGGCAGACAGATAGTCCACCAGGTTATGGCAAAAGTTATCCAGCGCTTTTTCATTGAGAGGGGTATGTTTTTCTTTATTGGGCTTGAGGCCGACCAAAGTGCAGTACGAAACCAGCAGCTCTTTGCGTGCGTGCAGCCATTGATCCACTAACGCATTATTGCCACCAACGCGTTGGGTCAGTCTTTCCAGACGATTTAGCATGGTTGACTCCGTGAGCGATAAAGACGTAACTAAAAGTTACTAACAGGTGAATATCCCCCTCAGATTGTCAGTCCCGATGAGGTTATGCAACAACAATTATGGAATTACAGATTACCGAGCAACACAATGGCTGGTGGGTCATCAGCCAGGACGGCAAGCTATGGCTGCCTGAGGGCGAACTGCCATTTGGCAGCGCCACACAATTTTCTCTGACCGGTAAAACGGCGCGACAGATCGGCGAATGGCAGGGTGAACCTGTCTGGCTGATTCGTCAGGCGATGCCAAACCATATGTTTTCCGCCCGTCAGTTGCTGGATCAGGATCGTGGATTATTCCAGCTGGTCGGGCGCGGTGTACAGCTGTCTGAATTTTATCGATCTCATCAGTTCTGCGGCTACTGCGGGCATGCAATGCATGTCAGCAAAACCGAGTGGGCTGCACTCTGCGGGCACTGCCGCGAACGCTATTATCCGCAGATTGCACCCTGCATTATTGTCGCCATCCGTAAGGGTGATGAGATTTTGCTGGCACAGCATGTCCGGCATCGTAATGGCATTCACACGGTTCTGGCGGGTTTTGTTGAGGTCGGAGAAACCCTGGAGGAAACCGTGGCACGCGAAGTCCTGGAAGAAAGTAATATTCGTGTGAAAAACGTCCGTTATGTCAGTTCTCAGCCCTGGCCGTTCCCCAATTCTCTGATGATGGCATTTATGGCGGATTACGACAGTGGCGACATTCAGCATGACCCGAAAGAGTTGCTTAACGCGAACTGGTATCGCTTTGATGCATTACCGCAGTTGCCACCGCCAGGGACGATCGCGCGCCGTCTGATTGAAGACACCGTTGCTCTTTGTCGTGCTGAACACGAAGAGTAGAGGCGGTTTTACGTGATAGAATGCTGTGAGACGATTATCGGGCGGCCCGAATACTGAAGGAAAGAGCAAGAATGAATGAGTTGAAAAACGACCGTTACCTGCGTGCTTTGTTACGTCAGCCAGTGGACATTACACCGGTCTGGATGATGCGTCAGGCAGGCCGTTATTTGCCGGAGTACAAAGAAACCCGCGCTGAAGCCGGTGATTTTATGTCGCTGTGCAAGAATGCCGAGCTGGCCTGTGAAGTGACTTTGCAGCCGCTTCGTCGCTATCCGCTGGATGCGGCGATCCTATTCTCCGACATCCTGACCATTCCTGATGCGATGGGGCTTGGGCTGTATTTTGAAGCCGGTGAAGGGCCGCGTTTTTCTTCGCCATTAACGAACCGTGCCGATGTCGAAAAACTGCCGGTTCCGGATCCTGAAATGGAGCTTGGGTATGTCATGAACGCCGTGCGTACTATCCGTAAGAACCTGAAAGGTGAAGTGCCGCTTATCGGTTTCTCCGGCAGCCCGTGGACGCTGGCGACGTATATGGTAGAAGGTGGCAGCAGTAAAGCCTTCACCAAAATCAAAAAGATGATGTACGCCGATCCGTCCACTTTCCATCTGTTACTCGATAAAGTGGCAGACAGCGTTATTCTTTACCTTAATGCCCAGATCAAAGCGGGCGCCCAGTCGGTAATGATTTTTGATACCTGGGGCGGCGTACTGTCTCCCCGCGATTACCGCGAATTTTCCCTGAACTATATGCACAAGATTGTCGATGGCCTGATCCGTGAAAATGAAGGGCGTCGTGTGCCGGTCACACTGTTTACCAAAGGCGGCGGACAGTGGCTGGAAGCGATGGCTGCGACGGGCTGCGACGCGCTGGGTCTCGACTGGACCACCGATATTGCCGATGCGCGCCGTCGCGTGGGTGACAAAGTCGCGATTCAGGGCAACATGGATCCTTCAATGTTGTATGCCTCGCCGGTGCGTATAGAGCAGGAAGTGGAGACCATCCTTGCCGGTTTCGGCAAAGGTAATGGTCATGTGTTCAATCTGGGTCACGGCATTCATCAGGACGTCCCGCCGGAAAATGCGGGTGCCTTCGTCGAAGCGGTGCATAGCCTGTCCCGGCAATATCACGAGTAAAATCCCGGTATGATCAATACCCGTGCTTTACGTGAAGAACAACGGATCCTCGCAGATCAGATTAAATTGCAGGATCCGCCCGAATTCACCCCTCCCGCATTGATCGCGGGAGTGGATGTCGGTTTCGAACAGGGGGGTGAGGTGACACGCGCGGCGGTGGCTGTTTTACGCTACCCGACGCTGGAGCTGGTAGAGTATCAGATTGCCCGTATCCCCACTGTTATGCCTTACATTCCTGGTTTCCTTTCCTTCCGCGAACTTCCCGCCCTGCTGCAGGCGTGGCGGCAGCTCTCATCGCACCCTGATCTGGTTTTCGTCGACGGGCAAGGGATTGCGCATCCGCGTCGTCTTGGCGTCGCCAGTCATTTTGGCCTGATGATCGATGTTCCGACGATTGGTGTGGCGAAAAGCCGTCTATGTGGTCAGTTCCTGCCACTGGGTGAGGAACTACACAGTCGCCAGGCGCTGTACGAAGGGGATGAACAGATTGGCTGGGTGTGGCGGAGCAAGCTGCGTTGTAATCCATTATTCATCTCACCCGGTAATCGTATCAGCATGGATTCATCGCTTTATTGGGTACAACAGTGCATGCGGCAATATCGTCTGCCGGAGCCTACCCGTTGGGCAGATGCTGTGGCGTCAAACCGGACGGCGTTTCAACGCTGGCAACGGCTGAGTGATGATCTTTTAGGAATCAAGGAATAGGGATATTGATTTATTTCAGGTAAACTCCCGCGCAGAAAAGTTAACGAGATCAACTCATGTTACGTAATCCAATTCATTTACGTCTCGAAAAGCTGGAAAGCTGGCAACACGTAACGTTTATGGCAAGCCTGTGTGAGCGCATGTACCCGAACTATCAGGCATTTTGTCTGGAAACCGGGTTTGGCGAAGCACAGCTTTACCGCCGCATCCTGGATTTAATCTGGGAGACGCTGGTGGTAAAAGACGCCAAGGTCAATTTTGACTCACAGCTCGAAAAACTGGAAGAAGCGGTGCCTTCTTCCGATGATTACGACATCTATGGGGTTTATCCGGCCATCGATGCATGTATTGCATTAGGTGAACTGATTCATTCACGTCTGAGTGGCGAAACGCTGTCACACGCGGTTGCCGTCAGTGAGGCGTCAATTCGTACTGTCGCGATGCTGGAAATGACTCAGGCCGGTAGAGAAATGACGGATGAAGAACTCAAAGTCATTCCTGCCGTGGAAGAGGAATGGGACATCCAATGGGAGATTTTTCGCCTGTTGGCTGACTGTGAAGAGCGTGACCTGGAATTAATAAAAGGGTTACGTTCTGACCTGCGTGAAGCCGCTGTCAGTAACATTGGCATAAATTTAACGCAATAAGGCAAGAAAACGTGATTTAACGCCTGATTTGTCGTGCCTTAAGGCTTCACATCCGCACCCTGTCTGGTCTACATTTGGGGGGCGTAAAAAAAGTGGCTATCGGTGCGTGTATGCAGGAGGGTGCTGTCAATCGGCATATCCGTCGCACTCGATGCTTTGCAAACGATAAACACACTGTAAAGGATAACTTATGAACAAGACTCAACTGATTGATGTAATTGCGGACAAAGCTGATCTTTCCAAAGCACAGGCCAAAGTTGCTCTTGAATCTACTCTGTCTGCTATTACCGAGTCTCTGAAAGAAGGTGATGCTGTACAATTGGTTGGTTTCGGGACTTTCAAGGTAAATCATCGTAACGAGCGTACTGGTCGTAACCCACAGACTGGTAAAGAAATCAAAATCGCAGCTGCAAACGTGCCTGCGTTCGTTTCTGGTAAAGCTCTGAAAGACGCTGTTAAGTAATTGCTTGCAGTGAAAAGAATAAGCGGAGGGGCCTTTAAGCCCCTTCAGTTTATCACCCCCGGACTGGTAGCAGGTTTACTGGTGCTCGGTCTGGTGGGTTGCAGTTCTAAAAAAGATCCTGAGTTATTCTTTGCCAGCGGTTATGTCGCCGATCAAGGTATCAACCGGCTCTGGCGTAAAGACAGCGCACAGCACGATCCTCAAACCATTCTCAACGTCTACAGCCCCTATTACGGCGGCGATACGATTATTACCCGATACGAATTCCAGCAAGGGCAATTGCACCTGCTTAAAGAAACCCATGCGACTAAAACGGATTTGGGTGTCATGCTGCGTTTTGATGAGGGCGGCAATGTCAGCTTTATGCAACGGCAGCTTCCGGAGCGTCGGGAGAAATTATCTGCAGACGAAATCGAACGCTATAAGTATGAAGCGTCAAAAATTCTCGATCTGAGTAATGCGCTGCAGGCAGGGAAAGTCCGGCTGGTTCAGGCGCGCTGGCGCAAAGGGTTAATAACAACCTGTGCCGGTGAACAAGTCACGCCGACACTGACTGTCCGCTCACAGGTCTGGCTGGCGAAACGAGCCAGTCGCAGTAACGATAACCTGGGATTAGCCTGGCTGACCGCCCCTCAGGGTAATGAGATGTTGCTGGTAGCTAATGAAGATTTTTGTAAATGGGAACCGAAAGAGTCCGATCTCTGATCCCGGGTTCACGCATGAAAAGGCACGCCGAAGCGTGCCTTTTTGATTGTCGGGGCTGGCAGGATTACTGATTGCGTTCGCGATCGATGGCGCGATAACCGATGTCTTTGCGGCAGAAGCTGCCTTCCCAATGAATATCTTTTGCTAAGTCATAAGCGCGTGCCTGTGCTGCTTCCACCGTTTTACCCAATGCCGTCACACATAACACGCGACCGCCATGAGTGACCACACGTTCATTCTGCAAACGGGTTCCGGCGTGGAAGACTTTACCGTCCGGTACTTCTTCCAGCGGCAGACCATGAATAGCATCTCCGGTTTTATAATCTGCAGGATAGCCACCGGCTGCGAGCACGACACCCAGCGACGGGCGCGGATCCCACTCGGATGTTTTATCACCCAGACGACCTTCAGCACCGGCCAGGCATAAGTCCACAAGATCAGAGCGCAGACGTAGCATGATCGGCTGAGTTTCCGGATCGCCGAAACGACAGTTGAACTCGATCACTTTCGGCTGGCCGTCAGCGGAGATCATCAGACCGGCATACAGGAAACCGGTATAGGTGTTATTTTCCGCCGCCATACCGCGAACGGTTGGCCAAATCACCTGATCCATCACGCGCTGATGGATTTCATCGGTCACGACTGGCGCCGGAGAATAGGCTCCCATACCACCGGTGTTCGGACCGCTGTCGCCGTCACCTACACGTTTATGATCCTGACTGGTCGCCATCGGTAATACATTGGTACCGTCGACCATGACGATGAAACTGGCTTCTTCGCCGTCGAGGAACTCCTCGATAACAATGCGATGGCCTGCATCACCGAAAGCATTTCCCGCCAGCATGTCATGAACGGCATCTTCGGCTTCTTTCAGGGTCATTGCCACAATGACACCTTTGCCAGCGGCGAGGCCGTCAGCTTTGATGACAATCGGCGCACCCTTGCTGCGCAGATAAGCCAGAGCGGGTTCGATTTCGGTGAAGTTCTGGTAATCGGCACTGGGAATGTTATGGCGAGCCAGAAAATCTTTGGTGAATGCCTTAGAGCCTTCCAGCTGCGCCGCTTCCTGCGTCGGGCCAAAGATTTTCAGGCCCGCTGCGCGGAAAGCATCGACCACACCAATCACCAGCGGTGCTTCAGGACCGACAATAGTCAGGCCGATATCATGTTCACGTGCAAAACTCAGCAAGCCGGCGATGTCAGTGGCGGCAATATCAACGTTTTCCAGTAGCGGCTCCAGCGCCGTGCCGGCGTTGCCAGGTGCAACAAAGACTTTATCCGCCAGAGGTGACTGCGATGCTTTCCATGCCAGTGCATGTTCACGCCCGCCGTTACCGATAATTAAAATATTCATTCGAAGACTCCGGATGAGCGGGCGCATCGCACCCGCCAAAAGAAAATTAATGACGGAAGTGGCGCATATCGGTGAACAGCATTGCAATGCCGTGTTCGTTAGCCGCAGCAATAACTTCATCGTCACGGATAGAGCCGCCAGGTTGGATCACGCAGGTAATACCCACGGCTGCCGCCGCATCAATACCGTCGCGGAACGGGAAGAAAGCATCAGAGGCCATTACGGAGCCCGCCACTTGCAAACCTTCATCGGCGGCTTTGATACCGGCAATTTTGGCAGAATAAACGCGGCTCATCTGGCCAGCGCCGATACCGATGGTCATTTTGTCACGCGCATAAACAATGGCATTGGATTTTACAAACTTAGCCACTTTCCAGCAAAACAGCGCGTCTGTCAGTTCCTGCTCTGTCGGCTGGCGCTCGGAAACCACACGCAAATCAGCGGTATCAACCATACCCAAATCGCGATCCTGAACCAGCAGGCCACCATTGACACGTTTGAAGTCGAGCGCTTTCTGGCGCTCTTGCCATTGTCCGCAGGTGAGTACACGAACGTTTTGTTTGGCCGCGGTCAATGCCAGCGCTTCGTCACTGACGGACGGCGCGATGATCACTTCCACAAACTGACGGCTGATGATGGCTTTTGCCGTTTCAGCATCCAGCTCACGGTTAAAGGCAATAATGCCGCCGAAAGCCGACGTCGGATCAGTCTGGTAGGCGCGCTCGTAAGCGGCCAGGATACTGTCACCGATGGCCACGCCGCACGGGTTAGCATGCTTGACGATGACGCAGGCAGGTTCTGCAAATTCCTTTACACATTCCAGAGCTGCATCGGTATCCGCAATGTTGTTATAGGAAAGTGCCTTGCCCTGAAGCTGAGTAGAGGTGGCCACAGAAGCTTCGCTGACGTTCTCTTCTATATAGAAGGCAGCGTTCTGATGGCTGTTCTCGCCATAACGCATATCTTGTTTCTTTATATAGCTGAGATTCAGTGTGCGCGGGAACTGGCCGGAAGCTGATTCAGTATCACCGTGGTAAGCCGGAACCATCGTGCCAAAGTAGTTCGCAATCATGCCGTCGTAAGAAGCGGTATGTTCGAAAGCTTTGATTGCCAGGTTGAAACGGGTCGCCAGTGTCAACGAGCTGCTGTTGGCATCCATTTCTTCAATAATAGACGCGTAGTCGCTGCTCTTTACTACGATCGCCACATCTTTATGGTTCTTCGCTGCTGAGCGAACCATGGTCGGGCCGCCAATATCAATGTTTTCTACTGCATCTTCCAGTGTACAGTCCGGGCGCGCGACGGTTTGTGCGAACGGGTAAAGGTTAACGACCACCATGTCGATTGGTGCAATAGAATGCTGCGCCATGATTTCATCATCTTTCCCACGACGACCGAGGATCCCGCCATGAACTTTCGGGTGCAGGGTTTTGACGCGTCCATCCATCATTTCCGGAAAACCGGTGTAGTCAGAAACTTCGGTGACTGGCAGGCCGGCTTTAGCTAACAAGCTGGCGGTTCCGCCAGTGGAAAGTAATTCAACGCCACGCGAAGACAGAGCCTGGGCGAATTCTACGATACCGGCTTTGTCAGAAACACTGAGCAGAGCGCGGCGGATTGGACGAGATTGTTGCATGGTGGTTATATCCTTGGCTTTGGAGTCGCAGTAAAGAGCGTTATCGGAATTCAATGACGATTTTCTTCTCTTTATATAGAGCACTTTGCAGAAAAACGTGGGATTGAGCTTGGATAACTTCCCCTCAGTGGCTGATTTTTCATTTATCACCCCTAAAGGGCAGTGAAAACTAACGCGCGAAATTGTAGCGAAAACGATTGCGCGACGCTCGCAAAATTTGAGATTCCTGTGCCTCTGTGGATAAATCTGTGCAAAACACGGTATAAGCGGTGTGTTTGCTGTGTAATGCAGCAAACAGTGATTTTTCTTAAAATTAGCCCTTGCGGCCTGCTGAGAACTCCCTATAATGCCGCTCCATCGACAGGGAACAACGTGAACAACATCACGAAGTAACCGGGTCGGAAAGATTAAAAACAGCGGCAGTCGGATGAAATAAACGGTTGACACTGAATGAGGAAGGCGTAATATACGCCACCTCGAGTTAGCAAGCGAAAGCGCGTAACTCACTGCTCTTTAACAATTTATCAGACAATCTGTGTGGGCACTCACAAGACGATATCAGCCACTTCGGTGGCAAAAAATATCA
>NZ_JAFMOT010000146.1:0-32326 GCF_019049695.1 Rahnella perminowiae | reverse complement strand
CTGATAATCTCTTCATGCTGTTTGGGATTTTCAGGCACTAAGCACAAATCGTATGCCGTTTGTTGTTTCAAATTTGTTAACAATTTTGTAAACTGCGGGCGGATAGAACGACCCGGTGGATGATGGGCGTTGCAACACAAAAATGACGTCAGACCCGCCGGACATAAATTAAGAGGTCATGATGAGTACTGAAATTAAAACTCAGGTCGTGGTACTTGGGGCTGGCCCTGCGGGCTATTCTGCTGCTTTCCGTTGCGCTGATTTAGGTCTTGAAACCGTTCTGGTTGAGCGTTATTCCACGCTCGGTGGCGTGTGCCTGAACGTAGGTTGTATCCCTTCTAAAGCTCTGCTGCATGTCGCGAAAGTGATCTCTGAAGCAAAAGCACTGGCTGAACATGGTATTGTTTTCGGCGAGCCGAAAACGGACATCGATAAAGTCCGCGTCTGGAAAGAAAAAGTTATCAACCAGCTGACCGGCGGTCTGTCCGGTATGGCGAAAGGCCGTAAAGTCAAAGTCGTGAACGGGCTGGGCAAATTTACTGGCGCGAATACTCTGGTTGTTGAAGGCGAAAATGGTCCGACGACCATCACTTTCGACAATGCCATCATTGCGGCGGGTTCCCGTCCAATCAAACTGCCATTCATTCCACATGATGATCCACGTGTCTGGGATTCCACTGATGCCCTGGAGCTGAAAAGCGTCCCTGAGCGTTTGCTGGTGATGGGCGGCGGTATCATCGGTCTGGAAATGGGTACCGTTTACCACGCACTGGGTTCTCAGATTGATGTGGTAGAAATGTTCGATCAGGTGATCCCTGCGGCTGATAAAGACGTCGTGAAAGTCTTCACTAAGAAAATCAGCAAGCAATTCAACCTGATGCTGGAAACCAAAGTGACCGCAGTAGAAGCCAAAGAAGATGGTATCTACGTCACGATGGAAGGTAAAAAAGCCCCGGCAGAACCACAGCGTTACGACGCCGTGCTGGTGGCTATCGGCCGCGTACCTAACGGCAAACTGCTGGAAGCAGGCGCTGCAGGTATCGAAGTGGACGACCGTGGTTTCATCCACGTCGACAAACAAATGCGCACCAACGTGCCACATATCTTTGCTATCGGCGATATCGTCGGTCAGCCAATGCTGGCACACAAAGGTGTTCACGAAGGTCATGTGGCTGCTGAAGTCATTTCCGGCAAGAAACACTACTTTGATCCGAAAGTCATTCCATCCATCGCCTACACTGAGCCGGAAGTTGCCTGGGTTGGCCTGACGGAGAAAGAAGCGAAAGAGAAAGGCATCAGCTACGAAACCGCCACCTTCCCGTGGGCAGCTTCAGGCCGTGCTATCGCGTCCGACTGTGCAGACGGTATGACCAAACTGATCTTCGACAAAGAATCTCACCGTGTTATCGGTGGTGCAATTGTCGGTACCAACGGCGGCGAGCTGCTGGGCGAGATCGGCCTGGCTATCGAAATGGGTTGTGATGCAGAAGATATCGCGCTGACCATCCATGCTCACCCGACGCTGCATGAGTCTGTGGGTCTGGCAGCAGAAATCTACGAAGGCAGCATTACTGACCTGCCAAACCCGAAAGCCAAGAAAAAGTAATCTTTGGCTTTTGCTGATGAACGCCTCTACGGAGGCGTTTTTTTTTGCACTATTCCGCCTGAATGCCGGAGAAGATAACAGCCTGCGGATTATCCGCACCGGCGGCATATTACCCGACGATCGCGAATCCCTGTTCTGGCTGAACATCAAAGCCATTCCCCGCCTGCCTGAAGAATCCCCTGCCGGTTTATTGCAAATCGTGGTGAAGACCCGACTGAAGCTTTTTTATCGCCCCGCGGCGTTGCTCACCCCCGCAGGACAAAGCGCCTGGCGGCAACTGCAATTTTCCCGTGAGGGCGGACAGACGCCGGGTATTTACCGTGTGGATGTGTGGGTCAACGACATGCTGAAAGGGCGGCAGGATGTGACCTTTATTGCCCTGAAGGACCAGACGCTGTCGCCGTTATTCACCCCGGCAGAATGGCAGACCCTGGGGCTGAAAACCGGCAGCATTGCGGCATTACGCGACTGGCCGGCACAGAAACCGGTGGAGGATTTCGCTACCCTGATGTCCGGCATGGTCGTCCATTTTGATTTTTCCCATCAGAAATTACTGATCACCCTTCCTCAGGAATTACTCGACACGCTGGCAAGGGGCGCGGTCAGCCCGGAATTATGGGATGAAGGCGCACCGGCCTTGCTGCTCAACTACAACCTCAGCGGTGCCAGTACCTGGCAAAACACGGGCGGCAGCGACCAGAACCAGTTTCTGGCCCTGTTTTCTGGCAAATTATGGGCGGCCTGTTCTACCGCTCCGGCCATGCCGCAGTCCTGGGATTGAAGTTCAGTTGCGGTGACATCTTCTTTGCCTGTTGGGGCGGATATTCCCGGAAGTCAGCATACTTTCAATGTGAGCGGTACTTGCGGTACGAGTGGCAGCAACGAACTCTCCGGCGACCCGATCATCGCCTGTTACTACGGAAACGGTACAGAAATCGCGGGTTTCCCTGGGGTTTACTCCACCGGCGTCAAGGGGGGCGGTATTGCCCTGACTAACTCCAGTGGGCAACGTGTGGTTGGCGGCGGGGTAAGTTGCGATACGCGCAACACATCGCTGGGTAACCTGGACAGCAGTCTCAACTATCAGATACTGAAAGGCGACACAACGCCTGTAAACCTCGGGCAACAATGGGCAATCACCCCTTCGGCCAGTGAAGGAAACCTGAGTATTCCTTTTTTTGCCCGCTACTATCTCAACGGGCAAACACTCAGCAGCGGTAGTGCGAATGGCACGGCGACGTTTACGATGATTTATTACTGAAAAAGGTCGCCTTTGCAGACGACCTGAAGTGAGGTTTGTTCTGATAAAAAATCCGATATGTACGATGGCGTCGGCCTATTTATCATCAAAATCATACTGCGGGCTGCTTTGAAATGAGGGGTAGGATCGGAGGTTTTTATTTTTTAAGCGTGCTTCAAGCTCCGTTCTGGTTTTTAAAGGAAAGCTTTCATATTCTCTTTCTAACCTTATATTTCCGGCAGGTAAAAGGTCAAAGATATCATTATGAAGTGTTTTTATTTGTTGGCTGTAGACGCTGACTTCTGTAAGTGCAGCGTAGTAGTCAAATGCCCTGATCATAAACTGATGATGTTCATCCCGGGCGCATTGATCGATTTGGGCTGTGCCAAGGTATAAAACGGCTATGCTTACCGTTCGTTTATCAAAACCCTTGATATCCGCAGAAGTAATAAACGGCAGGGATTTCATTTCTGTCAAACATTCCTCTAGTTTAGTGTTGAGGTTCTTGTAGGCTAAAAGGTACTTATCACGGCTATATTCGATGTCTTCATTGATATGCGCAAAGCAAGGGGATGCCATCGTGAGCATCAACATCAGGAGGATTTTTTTCATACTGAACGTTCCTTGTTATTTAAACGCTTTTTCCATGCACTTCCAGAAATCATGTTCTGTGCCATGCGTTGTCGAAAATATCAGTTGCCTGTTTATTGAAAGGTAAATTTGGTTTTTTGCGTACTGGTCAAATGCTTCGGCTGAATGAAAGAAACTGATAAAGTCTGTTTGGTTTATATAATAACTGCTTGCTAATGCTCCGTTTTTAACAAAAATAGAATACATAACGCCCGATGTGAGCAAGTATCTTCCTAAATTATACAGTTCAAATTGTTTCCTGATAACTTGAATAGTTTTCCGGCTTTCATTTCCAAATGCCACATTACCATTGCATCCCATCATTTCAATACTCCTTAACTTTCATACTAAATATCAATAGTTAAACTACCATCATAAATTTTTTGCATTAAATAAACTGTAACTTTCTTTCTGAGTAATCAGTAATAAATCAATATTCAAAAACATATAGCGAAGTTATTTTTCCGAGCAATAAGTATTTCCTGCCAATGTTGTGTTTTGCGATCCGAAGATAAGTTCGGCAGTTATAAGATTGCTTTTCACTCACTTTCTGTTCAGGAAGCACTTATCTGCCAGCACATCGAAGAGACAAATCGACCGTCCTTTTGGGCGGTTTTTTGGTGTCTTTTTTCTGCATTTACTGCCATTTATTCCCTTGTATGATCAGGGTTGTTGTGATGATCTGGAGGGCGAATCGGGATGAACAGCCGATCCGTCTGTGCTCAACGATTCAGCAAAGATTTAATGTTGCTTTTATGTGAACGAATTAACAAGCGGGCAAAATCCTGCTATGCTGCCCAGGCGCTAAAGGGCACTGTGCTCAGGTTCAGGACGTATAGTTTCAGAACAAGAAACCCTCTTACCCGCAGTGTCCCCGATTCATCAGACCGCTTGAATTCCCCTGTCCCTACAGGCATGACGCGATGCTGATGATGGAAGCCAGGCATAATAAATGACAATGAGAGCGAGGAGAAAGTCGTGCTAGAAGAATACCGTAAGCACGTAGCCGAGCGTGCTGCAGAGGGCATCGTCCCTAAGCCACTTGATGCTTCACAGATGGCAGCGTTGGTTGAGTCCCTGAAGAATCCGCCGCAAGGCGAAGAAGACACTCTGTTAGACCTGCTGATTAACCGTGTTCCACCGGGCGTCGACGAAGCCGCCTATGTTAAAGCCGGGTTCCTGGCCGCCGTCGCCAAAGGCGAAACTACCTCTCCGTTGGTCACTCCTGAAAAAGCTGTTGAACTGCTGGGCACCATGCAGGGCGGTTACAACATTCACCCGCTGATCGACGCACTGGATAACGACACGCTGGCACCTATTGCCGCGAAAGCGCTGTCCCACACGTTGCTGATGTTTGATAACTTCTACGATGTGGAAGAAAAAGCACACGCGGGCAACGAACACGCGAAAAAAATCCTTCAGTCGTGGGCGGATGCCGAATGGTATCTGTCGCGCCCGCAACTGGCCGAAAAAATCACCGTCACCGTGTTTAAAGTGACCGGCGAAACCAATACCGATGATTTGTCACCTGCTCCGGATGCCTGGTCCCGTCCAGATATTCCTCTGCATGCGCTGGCAATGCTGAAAAATGAACGTGAAGGCATCCATCCGGATCAACCGGGCAGCGTCGGTCCGATCAAACAAATCGAAGAACTGAACAAAAAAGGCTTCCCGCTGGCTTACGTGGGTGACGTTGTCGGTACCGGTTCTTCGCGTAAATCAGCGACCAACTCCGTGCTGTGGTTCATGGGTGATGACATTCCTCATGTGCCAAACAAACGCGGCGGCGGTGTGGTGCTCGGCGGCAAAATCGCGCCAATTTTCTTCAACACCATGGAAGATGCCGGTGCCTTACCGATCGAAGTGGACGTGTCTAACCTGAACATGGGCGATGTTATCGACATCTATCCGTATAAAGGTGAAGTGCGTCATCACGAAACCGACGAAGTGCTCGCCACTTTCGAACTGAAAACCGACGTACTGCTCGACGAAGTGCGTGCAGGCGGTCGTATTCCATTGATCATCGGCCGTGGTTTAACCACCAAAGCCCGTGAATCGCTGAAATTACCGCAGAGCGAAGTGTTCCGCATTGCGAAACCTGTCGCTGCAAGCAACAAAGGCTTTTCGCTGGCACAGAAAATGGTGGGCCGCGCCTGTGGCGTTGCCGGTGTTCGTCCGAACGAATATTGCGAACCCAAAATGACATCGGTGGGTTCTCAGGACACTACCGGTCCGATGACCCGCGATGAACTGAAAGACCTGGCGTGTCTGGGCTTCTCCGCCGATCTGGTGATGCAGTCATTCTGTCATACCGCGGCGTATCCTAAGCCGGTTGACGTGACCACCCATCACACGCTGCCTGATTTCATCATGAACCGTGGCGGTGTTTCACTGCGCCCGGGCGATGGCATTATTCACTCCTGGCTGAACCGCATGCTGCTGCCTGATACAGTTGGCACCGGCGGTGACTCCCATACCCGTTTCCCGATTGGGATTTCTTTCCCGGCGGGTTCCGGTCTGGTGGCCTTTGCGGCAGCGACCGGCGTGATGCCTCTTGATATGCCGGAATCCGTTCTGGTGCGTTTCAAGGGCAAAATGCAACCGGGCATCACCCTGCGTGATCTGGTGCATGCGATCCCTTACTACGCGATTAAAGAAGGCCATCTGACCGTTGAGAAGAAAGGTAAGAAAAACCTCTTCTCTGGCCGTATTCTGGAAATCGAAGGCTTGCCGGAACTGAAAGTAGAACAGGCATTTGAACTGGCGGATGCGTCTGCAGAGCGTTCAGCGGCAGGTTGTACGATCAAACTGGATCAGGCACCGATCAAAGAATACCTCAGCTCTAACATTGTGCTGCTGAAGTGGATGATCTCTGAAGGTTACGGCGATCGTCGTACCATCGAGCGTCGTATCAAAGGCATGGAAGAGTGGCTGGCGAATCCTACCCTGCTCGAAGCGGATGCGGATGCCGAATACGCGGCTGTGATCGAAATCGATCTGGCGGACATCAAAGAGCCAATCCTTTGTGCGCCGAACGATCCGGATGATGCGCGTCTGCTGTCTTCCGTACAGAACAGCAAAATCGATGAAGTCTTTATCGGTTCGTGCATGACTAACATTGGTCACTTCCGTGCGGCCGGTAAACTGCTCGACAGCCATAAAGGCGCGTTACCAACCCGTCTGTGGGTTGCACCACCGACTAAAATGGATGCGGCACAGCTGACTGAAGAGGGCTATTACAGCGTCTTTGGTAAGAGCGGTGCGCGTGTAGAAATTCCGGGCTGTTCACTGTGCATGGGTAACCAGGCGCGTGTGGCTGACGGTTCTACCGTGGTTTCCACGTCAACGCGTAACTTCCCGAACCGTCTGGGCAATGGCGCTAACGTCTATCTGGCCTCAGCGGAACTGGCCGCGGTGGCGTCCCTGCTGGGTCGCCTGCCAACACCGGAAGAATATCTCGGTTATATGGCAGAAGTGGATAAGACTGCGGTGGATACCTACCGTTATCTGAACTTCGACAAACTGAGCGAATATACGGATAAAGCTGACGGTGTGATCTTCCAAACCGCAGTCTAAATCGCTATATTTGCGCCAGTGTTGAAAGGGAGCTTCGGCTCCCTTTTTTATTGTGATTTTTCCAGAGGACTGCGCCATGGATTACGATTTTTTACGCGACATCACCGGTGAGGTCAAAGTGCGTTTTTCAATGGGCCACGAAGTGCTGGGCCACTGGCTGAATGAAGAAGTGAAGGGCGACCTGAGCGTGCTCGATCACGTTGAAGCCGCGCTGAGTGAGCTGAAAGGCAGCGAACGCCAGACGCAAATGGTTGGTCATGAATACACGCTGTTGTTAGCCGACGATGAGGTGATGATCCGCGCCAATCAGCTGGATTTCGACGGTGATGAGATTGAAGAAGGCATGAGCTATTACGACGAAGAGAGTCTGGCATTTTGCGGTGTCGAGGACTTCCTGCAAGTCCTCGCTAAATACCGTTCTTTCGTGACGACCTATCGCTAAAACTTATTTACCCCGCGAGGCGGTCCAGCAGAGCAGCGAACCGCCGACTACCATCAGCACCCCCGGCCAGAAACTCGCGCCCGGCAGGGTGTGCAGCCATAATCCGGCAATCAGAATCGATGACAGCGGCGTGAAGTACGACAGCGCAGCCACCAGCGTCGCATTACCCTTTTTCATCGCGATATCCCAGCATTGATAAGAAATAGCCGTCACCGCGCCCATTGCCAGCAGTTCAAGAATCGCCGGTAATCTCAGGCTGATGCGGTTCGATGAATAGGTAAAGTACAGCACCCACAGCACGGCACCGGTCGCCAGCAGAAACAACGGCAGCACGCCTTTACCTTTACACAATACGCGCACCAGATTGGAATACAGCGCCCATGAAACGGCAGCACCCAATGCCAGACCATAAGCCACCGGGTTGCCGTGCACATTACGCATTAGCTGACGAATATCCAGCCCGTGACCGCCGCTGATCGCCCATAACACGCCTGCAAACGCCAGTACTGCCCCCGGCCAGATCCACCAGCGTACGCGTAATTTCAGCAACGGAACCGCAAACAGCAGCGTCAGACTTGGCCACAAATAATTGATCAACCCGAGTTCCAGCGTTTGCTGCCGGGTATGCGCCAGACCAATGGCCAGCGAAAACGCCACCATATAAAAGATAAATAACAGACCGCAGATGATCAGATAGGCCGCAGATTCGCCGCGCAACGTTGGCTTGCCGCCGACCATCCAGACTAAAATCCCACTGACAGTATAAATTGACGCGGCCGCGCCAAAGGGCCCCAGAGATTCGGACAAACTGCGGGTGAGCGCCACGCTCATACTCCACAATAAAATGGCGAGAACGCCACACAGCGTTGCAAAACGATCCATAAGAAAGGTAAGCCTCTGGAAAAGGAGGCTTTTAAGATAAGCGATTGTCCCGGTTATTTACACCGGAACAATCCGCTTGAGGGGCGCTGAGTTGCTGAAATCATCAGAAGTAGAAACCGACTTCCAGACCCACGGTGGAAGTGGTGGTCGCGGGCTGATAATAACCGACGGTACGTCCGTTCAGATCACCTTGTTTCTCGTCAGACTTACCGTATTTCTGATGCACATAACTGGCTTTCACAAAAACATCTTTGTTGATATTCCAGGTCAGGCTGGTAAATGGCGAAAGCCTGGATTTCGGCTCCAGCCAGACCGAGCCCTGATTGCTGTGCGTCCAGGTTTTAATCGGATACAGCGCACCGCCTTCCAGACTCAGACGTGAATCTGTGGTCATTTGCCAGTTCGCACCCAATGACGCTTTAGCGTAAGGTTGCACAGTCACTTCCACGGCGGTGTACTGCCGCGTGGCATTTTCTGAGGCGATATAAACATCATCAGAGCGGATATTTCTCAGCCATGCCTGGCCGCCAAGCGCGCCTTTCATATCGAAAGAAACACTGTCGGATGCCCAGTAACGGTAGCCGCGGGTCATGTCCGCACTGTAGCCGGTGTAATAGGTTTTGCCCTTGAGCGATCCGTTTTGCACGTTGGCCTGATCGTCAAGCGTACTGCCTTTATAACGGACGATCCCGAACATGACGCTCATGTCCCAGGCTTTTAATAAGCCGCTTTGCGTATCAAGATAATTATTGGATCCGAAATTAACGCGCAGGCGCGGGCCATGTTCAGCAACATATTTACCGTCCATATTATCGACGGATTCGTCCCACTTATAATATTCAGCACCGTAACTCACATAGTGCCGCATCCCTTCAGTATTGCTGCTTAACAAATTTTCCCCGGCCCGGGAAACCCCGGAAACCAATAAAGAACTCGCGACCAGCAGGCTGGATACGGTCTTTAATTTAATCATTTTCATGTTTTATTTCTGCTTGCGGTGGATGGAGCTGTTTGCTTAGTAAGCAATGACGCGATGCTAATGGGCGGGCGGGGATAATTAAAGCAATTTATCTGTTTTTAATAAAAAAGCGATCTTTTGATCTGCCATAAGCTAAATTATTGGTTATAGATAAATTATATTTGATTTAGGGTTTGTGTATTGTTTTTTAAATTTGGCTTAGTAGCTAGATCGATTGACGATAAATTTGACTTAAATAAAAATTTAATCACTCCTTAACTATTAATTTGCCTTAAGAAGTATAGCCGGTTTTTATACCGGCCAGGATATTTTACTTAAGGATCGCTTATTGAGTTACAGCGATGCGCCGCCGCAAATGATTAATTGCTGACCGGTAATCGCAGCCGCAGAAGGAGAAAGTAAATAACAGACTAAATCGGCAACTTCCTGAGGCTGAATAAACCGGCCAATCGGTGGCAATTTAGGCGGAGAACTTTGCCGTTGCGGATTATCCAGCATCGGGGTTTGTGTCGCGCCGGGAGCCACAATATTGACGGTAATGCCGCGCGGTGCCAGCTCTGCTGCCCAGCTGCGCACCATGCCGGTCATGGCGGATTTTGTGGCGACGTATTGGCTGCGACCGGCGGCACCCGATGACGTCCGGCTGCCCAGCAATACGATGCGCCCGCCGTCGGGCATTTTATCTACCAGCCGGTCAGCCAGCACTTCTGCCACGCCAATATGCAGTTTCCACAATGCTTCGCTGGCCTGCAGATCCAGTTGCCCCAGCGGTGCTGCTTGCATCATGCCTGCGGCGTGAACCACGGCATCCACCTGAGGCAGTGTTTCCAGAAATGCCGTCAGTTGTGTCGTGCCGGTGATATCCAGCAGGATACCGGTAAAGTGAGGATGAGAAAAACTCACTTCACGGCGCGCCAGTCCGGTCACTCTCCAGCCCTGCGCCAGCAGTGTCAGGCACACCGTTTCGCCAATGCCTGAGCTGCATCCTGTCACCAGCGCGTGTTTACTCGGTGTTGAGTTCATGGCTTACTCCTGACAATGAGGCCGGGGCGGTATCAGCCTTTTACCCAGGATTCTTCGACGCAGACGTATTTGATCGCCTGCCTGTAGTAGGTGAAGGCGATATGCAGTTCGCCGTTCAGCCCCTGCCTGATGCTGGGATAAGAAAATTCGCGGTTCAGTTTTTGCTGTGAGTTATTGGTCATGCAATAGCCATCGCCGGTTTCCAGATCGCGCAGGTATGGCCACGAGCGGCCACCGTCTTCCGAAATCGCCAGTGTCATCGGTGCGCGCGGAGCGCCCCAGAAGGCTGTGCGGCCACCGGTTTCCCCCGGCGTTTCGGTGCGTACGTCGTCGTCTTCATCTTCAATCTCGTCATACAGCGAGGCCCGGCGTTCGCTGGCATCGGCGGCGCTGAGATTATTGAAGACCATCGCCAGATGCCCGTTGGCGAGCGTCGTCACCTGAATCGATGAGTTATTGTTAGGCAGTGCGGTCGGTTGCGGCGCGCTCCAGCTATTGCCGCTATCCACGGAACGGCTCTGGTAGATGAAATCTGCCCAGCGGCTGCGGTACAACGCCAGCAGGCTGCCGTCGTGCAGCGGCGTGATGTTCATATGCACGCAGCCGGTGCTTTCTGGCACTGCCACGTCACGCCAGGTTTTGCCCTTATCACTGGAAATTTTGACGGCGCTGTCGTCATTGTTGCCGACCCATTTTTCACCGGGCTGTGTGCGGCAATAAAATACCGGCAGCAGCCAGTCACCGTTGGCCAGCACGGTGACCGGCTGACGGATAAAAGTGCCGGGCTCACCGAGTAATGTACCGATTTCTCCCCAGCTTTTTCCCATGTCGTGGGACTGACGAAAACGCACAATCGCGGTGTCCTGATTGCCGGATTTCTGCGCGGTGTACATCAGCCAGAGCACATTATCCGGGTCAAGAAACAGCACCGGATTTTGCTCGGAACGGCTGGCATCCTCTGAAAGTTTCACCGGCCGGCTCCAGACCTGCGCACCTTTTTCCAGGCGCGACAGGTAAATGGAAATATCAGCGATACCTTCCTGGGTACCGGCAAACCATGTGCATAACAGGCTGCCGTCGGGTAAAGGCAGCAGATTGGCGGCATGATTTTGCGGACAATCCGACGGCAACATAGCCTCACGGCGCGCGGCGTCATGTTCAGCAATATGAACTTTGCCGCTGCGTTCGACGGTTAGCGTTTCAGTGATCATCTTAGGGCTCCAGACTTTTGAATAATGTGTGCATTTTTGTTTTTATTGGTGCGCTGTGGGATCAGACGGTCAACCAACATAATGATGGCCGGTGTGACCAGCGCGATATACATGTTATTGATACCAAATGGATCGCCGAGCAGGTACCAGACGGAGGTCACTACGCAGGCACCAATCAGACCGGCATTTGCACCGTGCGCACTTTTAAAGAACGGCAGATAAAAGGCCATCACCGCGACCACGGAAATCGACAGACGGATAGCGCGGGTGAAGAACGACAGCTTCAGCACTTCCGGCACCAGTAACACGAAAATCAGCGGCAGGAAGCCAATCAGCAGCGACAGCCAGCGGGTCATTTTGAACTCGCGCTCCGGCGTCGGGTTGCGGTAAGGCACGTAGAAATCTTTCACAATCAGCGAGGCAATGGCCAGCGCGACGGTACTCACGCTGACGAAAATCGACGCCACCAGCGAGGTAGTGACCAGACCGGCAAGCCACGGATTCATGTCCTGAATGAAGATTGGCAGGGCATACAGGCTGTTCATTTCAGGATGCAGAAACTTCGCCGCGACACCGATCATGCCAATCGCCAGCGCAATCGGAATGCAGAAGAAGAAAGCAACCCAGGTTGCGCGTTTGGCAGACTCGGCGCTTTTGGTCGATGAAATCGCCTGAATGACGAATTGCGTACAGAAGATGGAGCCGATGGTGCCGATCAGCCACGCGAAGATGGTGCTGGCACCGATGCTGCCGTCCCACGTCCAGTAGAAATCAGGCATCTCTTTGACCATCGGCATCACGCCGCCGGTCATGTGCAGTGCGATGCCCAGAATGATCAGTACGCCGATGTACTTGAGGGCGCTGTGCAACATGGTGACCCACGCCATGCCTTTCATGCCGCCGAAGGCGAAGTAGAACGTACTGACCACGGCGGTGATAAACGCCGCGACCGGCAGGTTCACTTTCAGCACGGTGGAAATTGCCGCCGCACCGCTGACGTAGTTACCGACGTTCACCAGCAGCAGGGCGTAAATCATGATGAGCGAAATAATGTTCTTGGTGGTATTGCCGTACTTCTCGGCAATCGCCCCGGAAATGGTGATTTTTCCGGTGTTATAAATGCGTTTTACCAGCAGTAAACCGAATATCGGGAAGCCGATGGCCGCACCCAGGATCGACCAGGACGCGGCGAAACCGCCTTCAAACGCCGCCTGTGCGGTACCGATGGTGGATTTTGCGCCGATGTATTCCGACATCAGCAACACGCCGACGATAAAGGCCGGCATTGCACGCGAGCCTTCCATGAAATCGCCGTTGGTTTTACTGCGTAACCGGTAGGTCAGCCAGGTGGTAAACACAATGTAGGCCAGAACTATACCGATGATAATTAACGTATCTGATGAGCTAAATTCTTTCATTTTTTCCTCACACAGCGCGTAGGGGACCCTGCCTGCGGATTTTCATGCGCAGGTGTCGGTGGATTCAGAAGGTGTAAGGCGCGTTTAATCGCGCAAATTAAAGGTCTTAATAACGGTCAGGATCTTTTGTGTATCGTCCTGCGTGAATTCGACCGGATACCGGCTTTCACCCACGTTAAAACCGAGCAGATTCACGGCTTTTTTAACCACAGCCGGGGAAAATGCGATGCTGTAAAGATCGGTTCGGATCTGATTGATATCGGCCTGAACGATTTCGGCCGCTGGCGCATTGTTTTCCTGCCAATGGCGGTAAACGGCATTCACCTGAGCAGGAATAATATTGGCGATACCGGAAATACATCCGGCACTGCCTTCGGTGAAACCTTTGTAAATCAGTGAGTCTGGCCCGGTCAGCACATCAAAATCCGCAAACTGACGACTGACCTCATGGAAGCCGTGCAGGCTTTCCCACGAACCGGCGCTGTCTTTAATGCCTTTGATGTTCGGATGGTCGGCCAGCACACGCACGACCTCTGGCGTCAGCGTATTGCCGGTGCGGGCGGGAATATTGTAGAGATACACCGGCACGGTCAGCGCATCGGCCACCGCGCGAAAATGCGCGATCAGTTCCTGCGGACGCAATGCCGCAAACCACGGTGTAATCACTGACACGGCGCGCACGCCGAGTTTTTCAATCTGTTTGCCCAGCCTGAGTGTGTCACGGGTAGAAATCTCGCCGACATGCGACATCACGCCCGTGTCATCCCCTGCGGCTTCAAGACAGATTTCTGTTACCTGAATTTTTTCCTGCTCGCTGAGCATAAAAAATTCCCCGTTGGTGCCGTTGCAGAAAATATTATTACCTGCCTGTTTCTGGCGTTTTACCTGCTGGCGCAATGCGTCGCTATCGAGTTTTCCGTCAGCGGAAAAGGGCGTCACAATCGCGGTATAAACTCCGGTAATGTTATTCATCTTATTCTCTTCACGTCGTTGTCATCGGATACGAAATAAGGGGTTATCTGATGCTGCGGTAAATTTCTTCTATTTGATTTTTCTCAACCGGCATGGGCACATTTTTAATCAAACGTTGTACCTCTATTGCCCCCTGCGACAAATAGGGAATGTCGTCAGGTGTGATATTCAGCTGGCTTAATTTGACCGGTAAATCCAGGCGATGTACCAGTGCGTCAAAATATTCCACCAGCGCATAGGATTTTTCTTCCTCACTTAATTTCCGGTCAGCGTCCGGAATTAAATCCCAGGCGCGGGCGAATTTACTGACCGCAGACGGTCGTACAAACGCCATGCACGGTGCCAGCAGAATGGCATTCGCAATCCCATGAGGAATGTGATATTTCCCGCCGAGCGGATAGGACATCGCATGCACCATATGCGTACCGGCATGGGCAATCGACGCGCCGCCGTAATAAGACGCCCACAGCATATCCAGCCGTGCTGCCAGATTTCCCGGCTCAGCGACGGCCGTTTCGATACTGGCGAACAGTTTCTTCATGCCGACCAGGGCAAAGTTGTCGCTGACCGGACTGGCGATCACTGACGTAAAGCATTCGAACAGATGGCACAGCGCATCAATGCCGGTGGAGGCCGCGATGTGCGCAGGCATACTGGTGGTCAGTTCCGGCACCAGCGCCACATAATCAGGCAGCATCACTGGCGTAATAATGCCGACTTTGGTTTCCTTTTCCGGGATAGCCAGAATCGCGTTTGGCGTGGATTCTGACCCGGTGCCGGCAGTGGTCGGGATCAGCAAAGACGGGGTGCGGCGCTGCGGCTTTTCACCGGCCAGCAGGCTTTCCAGCGTGACGTTTTCATCGCCCGCACAAAGCAGGGAAAGCAGTTTTGCCACATCCAGCACGCTGCCGCCGCCTGCGCCAATCACCAGATCTACGACAGGCTTTTTCAGCGCGCTTAGGATCGCCGTAACGTCATGCTGGCTTGGCTCCGGCGGCACGTTATCAATTACCGTCACCTGACAGCCTGCTTTCTGCATCTGTGTTATCAGCGATTGCACCGGCGGCAGGCCGATAATGTTCTTATCGCTGACCAGTAGCACCTGTCGTTTTCCGGTCAGAAGGTAGCCAATGTCCTGTAATGACTGATAACCGCTGATGATCGTACTGTTTATATTCATGCCTGATTCCTGCCGTCTGAGTCTTTTGTAAGAGTGAGTTCAATCACCAAAGGTCGATATGCCTCACATCGTCAGGGCAATTTATAGGCGAAATTGAAGTTGAATAATTTGATGTTGCTCACA
The DNA here is from genome assembly GCF_019049695.1 of Rahnella perminowiae. NCBI lineage: Bacteria > Pseudomonadati > Pseudomonadota > Gammaproteobacteria > Enterobacterales > Yersiniaceae > Rahnella > Rahnella perminowiae. The sequence continues at coordinate 17,044 of NZ_JAFMOT010000146.1, read as the reverse complement.
TATAATCAATCATGATTGAATATAATCATATCCAGCAAGATTAACCCAACCCGATCCTTTACGGAGCCATGATGGCTGAAACACTGACAATCCCGGCGTATCGCACGCCTGCCGCGCTTCTGGTTATCGCTGACGATTTTACCGGCGCGAATGACACCGGCGTGGCGCTTGTCCGCCAGGGGCTGACCGCGCATGTGCAGTTTGATATTCAGACTGAAGTGCAGAGGGGCAGCAGCGCAAGCGCGGTGATTTACAGCAGTGACAGCCGGGCGCTGAGCGCGGCACAGGCGGCACAGAAAGTGACTCTGGCTGTGCAGGCGGGAATGGCGGCCATCTCTGGTCAGCATTGGGTGTTTAAGAAAATTGATTCCACTCTGCGCGGCAATTTAGGGGCAGAAACCGAAGCGGCGCTGACGGTGCTCCATTGCCCGCTGGCGATTGTCGCTCCCGCTGTGCCTGCACTTGGTCGTGTGGTGGCGGATGGTAAATGTTACGTCAACGGCCAATTGCTGACTGAAACCGAATTTGCGAGCGATCCGAAAACGCCGGTGCATACCGCCAGCATAGCAGAGCGACTGGCTGAACAGACGTCGCTGAAACAGCACCACGTCAGCCTTGAAGCGTTACGAAGCGGTGATTTGCACAAAGTGATATTTGCTCTTGTGGCGTCCGGCGTCCGCATTCTGATAGCGGACAGCGAGACGCCAGAAGATCTGAAGCTGATTGTTCAGGCCGCTGAAAGCCTGCCATTCAGACCGCTGATGGTGGGGGCTTCCGGCCTTATCCATGCGCTGACCGATGCCGCGTTGCATGACAATGAACATCCTCCGGTGATATCCGGTAAGAAATTGCCGTTGCTGGCAGTGGTCGGTTCGATGAGTGAAATCGCCTTGCAACAGGTGGCCTGCGTAATGCAGCACAGGGCGATTTCGCTGCTGGATATCGATGTTATGCCTTTGTTTTCAGATGAATTTATCGATATACAGCAAACGCTGGTCGCGCAGATTTCTCAAGCGCTGGCGCAGGGCAAACACTGTGTGATCCGCACGTCGCAGGGCGCAGAACAGCGGCACCGGATTGCGCAATTTTGCCAGCAACATGACATCAGCCGCTCGCAGATGGGCGAGCGGATTGCCGCCTTTCTCGGGCAACTGATCCGGCACGTCTTACAGCAGACGCATCCGGGCGGCATTTACCTTACCGGTGGTGATATCGCGCTGGCGGTGGTTCGTGCGCTCGGGGCAAAAGGTTTTGAAATTAAAGGACAAATTGCAGGCTGCGTTCCCTGGGGCTATCTGCAAGGCAGTCAGATTCACCGGCTGCCGGTCATGACCAAGGCCGGAGGGTTCGGTACCGAAAGTACGCTACTTGAAGTTTTACGCTTTATTGAGGAGAAGTTGAGTGACTAAAATTATCGCAGTAACGATGGGTGACCCTGCCGGTATCGGCCCTGAAATTATCATTAAAGCGTTGGCTGAAGGTGAGCTTTCCGGCACGAAAGCGGTGGTGGTCGGTTGCGCCGCCACATTCCGCCGTATCCTTGGCTTAGGTATCACGCCTGCAGCGGAACTGCGTATTATCGATGACGTCTCGCAGGCGAATTTCGCGCCCGGTGTGATTAACGTTATTGACGAACCGCTGGCAAATCCTGATGCACTGGTGCCGGGCAAAGTGCAAAAAGAGGCCGGGGATCTGGCTTATCGCTGTGTAAAACGTGCGACAGAACTGGCCATGGCCGGACAGGTGCACGCCATTGCTACCGCACCGCTGAATAAAGAAGCGCTGCATTCTGCCGGGCATATTTATCCGGGACATACCGAACTGCTGGCGAAACTCACTGACAGCCGCGACTACGCGATGGTGCTTTACACCGACAAACTCAAGGTTATCCACGTCAGCACGCATATCGCGCTGCGTAAATTCCTCGATACGCTCAGTCACGAGCGGGTAGAAACGGTGATTCAGATGGCGGATACCTTCCTGCGTCGCGTCGGTTATGAAAATCCACGTATCGCTGTCGCCGGTGTGAATCCGCATGCGGGTGAAAACGGGCTGTTCGGTGATGAAGAAATTAAGATTGTCGGGCCGTCGGTAGAGAAAATGAAAGCCAAAGGAATTAACGTCTACGGTCCATGCCCGCCGGATACGGTTTTCCTGCAAACTTATGAAGGGATGTACGATATGGTGGTCGCGATGTATCACGATCAGGGCCATATCCCGCTGAAACTGATGGGATTCTATGACGGGGTGAACATCACCGCCGGTCTGCCGTTCATCCGCACGTCGGCTGACCATGGCACCGCGTTTGATATTGCGTGGACAGGAAAAGCCAAGTCTGAGAGCATGGCGATCTCTATTCAGTTAGCCGTACAACTGGCGTAATTTCGCGTCAGTGGCGCAGAGCAAAAAGGAATCACGTTGACCGGACAAAGCCGCCTCGATCAGATTATGGATTATCTGAAAAGCCATAATCTGGTCACCGTAGAACAACTGGTTGCCGCCATTGCGGCATCTCCGGCGACTATTCGCCGCGACCTGATAAAGCTGGATGAACAGGGCGTGATCAGCCGCAGTCATGGCGGTGTGACGCTCAACCGGTTTATTCCCAGCCAGCCGACCACCAATGAAAAACTGCAGCGCAGTTTGCAGGAAAAGCAGGCCATAGCAGAAGTCGCCGCTGCGATGGTGAAACCGGGGGACGCTGTGGTGCTGGATGCGGGTACCACGATGCTGGCACTGGCGCGTAACCTGACGCATTTGCCACTGCGGGTGATCACCGCCGATCTGCGTATCGCGCTGTTTTTATCAGAGTTTAAGCAAATTGAAGTCACGATTATCGGCGGACGTATCGACGACAGCAGTCAGTCTTGTGTTGGCGAACATGGCCGTCGTTTGTTGCGCAGCGTTTACCCTGACATTGCTTTTGTCAGTTGCAACTCGTGGAGTCTGGATAAGGGCATCACCACGCCGACGGAAGAAAAAGCCGGGCTGAAGCAGGATCTGGCGGTGAATGCACGTCGCCGGGTGTTGCTGGCCGACAGCAGTAAATACGGTGCGTACTCGCTGTTTTGCGTCACGCCGCTGGCTGAGATGACGGATATTATTACCGATAAAGGGCTGAACCGGGATATTCAGCAGGCACTGGGCGAACAGCCCTTTACGCTGACACTGGCCTGATTTACTCCCCCCGCCAAAACCAAAAAGGCCGGACATTGTAAACATGCCCGGCCTTTTCTTTATTCAGCCCTGATCAGACTGACGGAAGATTGCGACCGTAATAAATTTCCTGCATTTCTTTGTACAACAAATCGGTGATTTCCTTGCGTTCTGCGGCACTCAGTTCTTCCGGTTTGGCATTAAACAAATAATGCTTCAGATCGAATTCTTTCAATAACATCTTGGTATGAAAGATATTTTCCTGATACACGTTGACGTCCATCATGTCGTACAGCGCTTTTATATCCTGCGACATGAAGTTCTGAATCGAATTAATGGAATGGTCGATGTAATGCTTAACGCCGTTCACGTCACGGGTGAAACCACGCACACGGTAGTCGATAGTGACGATATCCGATTCAAGCTGATGAATCAGGTAGTTCAGCGCTTTCAGCGGTGAAATCACCCCACAGGTCGAGACTTCAATGTCGGCGCGGAAGGTGCACAGGCCCGCTTCAGGATGGCTTTCCGGATAGGTATGCACGCAGATATGGCTCTTATCCAGATGCGCGACCACCGAATTCGGCAACGGGCCCGGATGCTCAGTGTTATCCACATCACGGGGATCCACCGGCTCTTCGCTCACCAAAATCGTGACGCTGGCACCCTGTGGTTCGTAATCCTGTCGCGCTACGTTGAGAATATTGGCACCGATAATGGAGCAGGTTTCGGTGAGAATTTCCGTCAGACGGTTGGCGTTATATTCTTTGTCAATGTAGGCAATATAGCCGTCACGATCATCTGCGGTTTTGGCGTAGCAGATATCGTAGATACAAAAACTCAGGCTTTTGGTCAGGTTGTTGAAACCGTGCAGTTTCAGCTTTTGCAATTTAGTTCACCCCCTTATGGATGCGGTATCAGCGCGCGGCTGACAGGGCATTCAGTAAATATTGCGGCAGGGCAAAGCTGCCATGATGAATCGCCGGATTGTAATAACGACAGGTGATGTCTGCGGCGTCAAAACGCGCCTGCAAGGTGTGGTTATCCATCTGGCGATATTCCGGGCTGTTTGTCGCCCAGGCGAAGGTCATGATGCCACCGTAATAAGTCGGGATCGCAGCCTGATAGAAACTGACATCACTGAAGTAATGACTCAGTTTGGTGTGGCTGTTCACCGCTTCATCCTGCTGGAGGAAACACACGCCATTTTGTGCCACAAAAATGCCGCCCGGATTGAGGCAACGGGCACAACCTTCGTAGAACGCCGACGTAAACAGGCTTTCGCCGGGGCCGATAGGATCGGTGCAGTCGGAGATGATCACATCGAAGGTTTCAGCACTCTGATTAACGAAGTTCACACCGTCGTCGATCACCAGTTTGAAACGCGGATCATCATACGCACCGGCATTATGGTTAGGCAGATACTGGCGGCAAAACTCCACCACGCCGGCATCAATTTCCACCATCGTGATCGCTTCCACGCCTTTATGGCGGCACACTTCGCGCAGCATGGCGCCGTCACCGCCGCCAATGATCAACACCTTTTTAGCGTGGCCGTGGGCGAACAAAGGCACATGGGTCAGCATTTCATGGTAAATGAATTCATCACGCTCAGTGGTTTGCACCACGCCGTCGAGTGCCATGACGCGACCCAGCGCCGCATTTTCGAAAATGACCAGATCCTGGTGATCGGTTTTTTCACGGTATAACTCTTTATCGACGCTAAAGTACTGACCAAAATGATCGTGCAGCGTCTCATACCATATTTCTTTGGATGACGAGTTCCGGGACATGTCGTTGTTTCTCCTGATCAATCGCAGCCATAAAAATGGGCGCACATGATAGCTAACTCTGCCTGCCCATGCACGGTTGAATTTCAGACAGGTGAATGTAGGTTAAGTGTAGACGAGGCTGTCGTGGCGCGAAAAGTTGGGGAAAGCGGGGGAAGGGAACAGGCTCCGGCATCACAATGACGGAGCACACGGCTGAAAAACCGACTGACGGAATTCAGTTGGTGTAGGCCAGTAAACTCAGCGAGTCACGCGCCAGAGACTTACATTTTGTCGGTTTAGGCACGGCGATCCCGCTCAGATCACGGTAGCTTTCTTCGCCCATCGACTGCATGTTAAAGCTGTTGTAATTGCTCAGATCCCAGCGGTTTTGCTGTGCGAAAAATACGATAGCCCGTTTGATTTGGGTATTCGGCAGTTGTTCGTAACCGCAGTTATTTTTCAGATAAACGAAGACGGCCGTCAGGTCCGCCAGATCTTCCGCTTCGGATTCACTCAGCGCCTGACTGGCGGAGGAGAAACCGAGCAGCGACAGTAATAACAAACACAGTGTTGTTTTTTTCATGGGTGTGTTCTTGTTCTTGTAGATTGAAAGTCAGGAAGACTTGGCTCACAGGCAGTTAAAAGGACGTTACCATATTTGCGCTGAGCGGCACCAAATTTCTTTTGCCGCGAAGGCGCTTGACCTTCCCCTTAGGGGAAGGGGTAGGCTGTTGTACTATTATGGCACGTTTGCGCCATCCGTCTGGTCACCCCCTCATAAGGACTGAAAAATGAACCGTCGCGATTTCGTGAAGTGGACGACCCTGATGGGCGCTGCCACTACGCTGCCTGGCTGGAGCCGCTTCGCGCTCGCTGCAGACCGCCCGGCATTGCCTGTTCCTGCATTACTTGAACCGGATATCCACAGCGCCATTACGCTCACATTACAACGCGGTCAGAGCCAGTTTCTGCCCGGTGTGAACACCGAAACCTGGGGCATAAACGGTAATCTGCTCGGCCCCGCGCTGCGTATCCGTCGCGGTAAACCGGTCAGTGTCACCATCAATAACCGGCTGGATGTGGTCAGCACCGTTCACTGGCACGGGCTGGAAATTCCCGGTGATGTGGATGGTGGTCCGCAAGGTCTGATCGGACCCGGTGAGAATCGCAAAGTCAGCTTGCAACTCGATCAGCCCGCGTCGACCTGCTGGTTTCACCCGCATCCGCATCAGACCAGCGGTTATCAGGTGGCGATGGGGCTCGCCGGGCTGGTGCTGATTGAAGATGAAAGCAGTGATCTGTTACAAATCCCGAAACGTTGGGGCGTGGATGATATTCCGGTCATTTTGCAGGATAAGCGCTTAAACGATGCCGGTAAAATCGATTATCAGATGGACGTCATGACTGCCGCCGTCGGCTGGTTTGGGCAGCACATGCTAACTAACGGCGCGGTGTATCCGCAGCACGGGATCTCCCGTGGCTGGGTACGTTTTCGTTTACTCAACGGTTGTAATGCCCGCTCACTGCATATCGCCACCAGCGATCAACGGCCGATGTATGTCATCGCCAGTGACGGCGGTTTCCTGCCTGAGCCGGTGAAAGTCAGTGATCTGCCGTTACTGACAGGCGAGCGTTTTGAAGTGCTGATTGATTGCAGCGACGGCAAAGCGTTTGATCTGGTCACGTTGCCGGTGAAGCAGATGGGCATGACGCTGGCACCGTTCGATAAACCATTGCCGGTGTTGCGTATTCAGCCGACTTTGACTCAAAGCGGCAGTGCATTGCCGGACACGCTGGTGCCGCTGCCCGCGCTGGTGTCAGTCGATAATCTGCCGACCCGCTGGCTGCAACTGATGATGGATCCGCAGCTCGATCAGCAGGGTATGGCGGCGCTGATGAAACGGTACGGACACAATGCGATGGCCGGAATGCGCATGGATCATGGCGGGGATGAGATGGCAGCCATGCCGGGAATGTCTGACTCCGCCCACGACGGGCATGGCGGCATGGCCGGGATGGACATGGGTAAATCATCCGCGGGTTACGATTTCATGCAGGGCAATAAAATTAACGGTAAAGCCTACGACATGAACGCTCCTGCTTTCGATGTGAAACAAGGCCGGTATGAGAAATGGACTATCTCGGGCGAGGGCGACATGATGCTGCATCCTTTCCATATCCACGGCACACAGTTCCGTATTCTTTCTGAAAACGGTCAGCCCGTGGCGGCCCATCGTCAGGGCTGGAAGGATATCGTGCGCGTTGAAGGTGCCCGCAGCGAAGTGCTGGTGCGTTTTAACCATCTTGCCGGTAAACAACATGCCTACATGGCGCACTGCCACCTGCTTGAACACGAAGATACCGGCATGATGCTTGGCTTCACAGTATCAGCGTAATCCGTATAACTGATTTCCTTTCTGTAATTTCTTAAAAATCAGCGGGCCGGAGCCATTATCCGGCCCGCCCCTTTCTGTATCTTCCCTCGTCCCTGTCTTTACCTGTGCGCTCTCATGATTTTTAATCTTTCAAATTGAAAGATTAAACTTTCAAAATATGATCAATATATAATTAATATAAATTCATAATGATTATATTTCCTGCGTGGAGTGACAAAACATGAAAGCTTAAACCCACGTATCCCTACAGGAGAAGATGATGATTGACGTAATAACGCACGGTGCCGGGTGGTTTATCGGCCTGTTTCAAAAAGGAGGAGAAGTGTTTGTCGGGATGGTCACCGGCATTCTGCCTCTCCTGATTAGTTTGCTGGTGGTCATGAACGCGCTGATCGTTTTTGTCGGACAGCGGCGGATCGAACGTCTGGCGCAGCGCTGTGCCGGGGATCCGGTTTCACGGTATTTGCTGTTACCGGTGATTGGCACCTTTGTTTTCTGTAACCCGATGACCCTCAGTCTTGGCCGTTTTATGCCTGAAATCTACAAACCCAGTTATTACGCTGCTGGCTCTTACAGCTGTCATTCCATGAACGGCCTCTTCCCGCACATTAACCCCGGTGAGTTGTTTGTGTATCTCGGCGTTGCCAGCGGGCTGACCACGCTGGGATTACCGCTCGGACCGCTGGCCGTCAGTTATTTCCTGGTCGGCATGGTGACTAACTTCTTCCGCGGCTGGGTCACGGATCTCACCACACGCATCTTTGAACGCAAGATGGGCATTCAGCTTGATCGTGAGGTTCGGCTGTAATCAGCGTCAATTCTAATCAGGTCAAATTCTAAAAAGCGGAGCAGAAAATGAGCGTTACGATTCGCATTAACCGGGGTGAAGGTGGCTGGGGGGGACCGTTGTTGATTGACGCGGTGCCCGGCAAAAAAGTGATGTATATCACGGCGGGCACGCGCCCGGCGATCGTCGACAAGCTGGCAGAACTGACCGGCTGGGAAACGGTAGACGGTTTTAAAGAAGGTGAACCACCGGCAGAAGAAATCGGTGTGGCGGTGATCGACTGCGGCGGTACGTTGCGCTGCGGCATCTACCCAAAACGGCGCATCCCGACCGTTAACATCCATTCGACCGGTAAATCAGGCCCGCTGGCACAGTTTATTACCGAAGACATTTATGTTTCCGGTGTCCGTGAGCATGACATCGTGCTGGAAAATGCAGACGCCGCTGAACCGGCCACGGTGACGGCTAAACCCGCACCGGCTGGGGCAGGGCGTGATTACGACACCACAAAAAAAATCACCGAACAGAGCGACGGCCTGCTGGCGAAAGTCGGTATGGGCATGGGCTCCGGCGTGGCCGTTTTATTCCAGGCCGGGCGCGACACCATCGATACCGTGCTCAAAACCATCCTGCCGTTTATGGCCTTCGTGGCGGCGCTGATCGGCATCATTATGGCCTCGGGTCTGGGCGATCTGGTGGCGCACGGGCTGACGCCGCTGGCGAAAAGCCCCGTCGGGCTGGTGTTGCTGGCGCTGATCTGTTCCTTCCCGCTGCTTTCTCCTTTCCTCGGCCCCGGCGCGGTGATCGCCCAAGTCATCGGTGTACTGGTCGGGGTGCAGATCGGGCTGGGCAATATCCCGCCACATCTGGCACTGCCTGCACTTTTCGCCATCAACGCTCAGGCGGCGTGCGATTTCATTCCTGTCGGGCTTTCATTGGCTGAAGCCAAACAAGACACCGTGCGCGTCGGTGTGCCTTCGGTGCTGGTCAGCCGTTTTCTGACCGGCGCGCCGACGGTACTTATCGCCTGGGCCGCTTCCGCTTTCATTTATCAGTAAGGAGTCACTGTGCAAACCATTTATCAAACCACGATTACGCAAATCGGCGACTTCGCCCGTGAAGCCTTAACCGACCAGATGCTGATCACCTTCCGTGAAGGTGCGCCGGCGGATATTCAGGATTATTGCTTCATCCACCGGCACGGGGACATGCAAGGGGAACTGCACCGTGGTGCGTACATGGAACTGGCAGATGTGCGTTATCCGGTGACTGCCGTGGGAGAGGTGGCAATGCAAAATTTGCGTGAACTGGGGCATATCACTTTGCGTTTTGACGGCAGTGCCGAAGCGGAATTTCCCGGCAGTGTACATGTAAAAGGCACCGCGCCCGACGATATTCCGCTGGGCAGCGTATTGAAATTTATCGATTAACTAGCAGAGTCAGGAGTCAGTAATGGAACAGGTTGCAGTCGTGATCGGCGGGGGGCAGACGCTGGGCGCATTTCTCTGTCAGGGGCTGGCTGAATCCGGCTATCGCGTGGCGGTGGCGGATCTGAATGAGGAAAATGCTGCCTCCGTGGCAGAGCAGATTAACCGGCAGTTTGGCGGGGAAAGGGCATTCGGGTTTGCTGTTGATGCTACCCGTGAAGCCAGCGTAGTCCGGCTGGCGAAAGCGGTGGATCAGACGTTCGGCAAGGTCAGTTTGCTGGTGTACAGCGCGGGGATGGCGAAGGCATCGCCGATCACGGATTTTGCCCTCAACGATTTTGACCTCTCGTTGCAGGTCAATCTGGTGGGGTACTTCCTCTGTGCCAGGGAGTTTTCCCGTCTGATGATCCGCGACCGTATTCCGGGACGCATCATCCAGATCAATTCTAAATCCGGCAAAGTGGGCAGCAAACATAATGCCGGTTACAGCGCGGCCAAGTTCGGCGGCGTGGGGCTGACGCAGTCTCTGGCGCTGGATCTGGCGGAATATGGCATCACCGTGCATTCACTGATGCTGGGCAATTTACTCAAATCGCCGATGTTTCAGTCATTATTGCCGCAGTACGCCAAAAAACTGGGCATTCAGGCCGACGAAGTCGAGCAGTATTACATTGATAAAGTGCCGCTCAAACGCGGGTGTGACTATCAGGATGTGCTGAATATGCTGCTGTTTTATGCCAGCGATAAAGCCTCTTATTGCACCGGTCAGTCGATCAATATCACCGGCGGTCAGGTGATGTTCTGATGTGTTCCGCCTCTGTTTACAGGGGCGGATTTTTGACATAAAGGAGAAGATAATGACCCCGACTTCGGCATTAATACTCTGTGCGGTACTGGCCTGGGTGGCACAAATCGCACTCGGCTGGTGGCAGTTGCAGCGCTTTAACCGGGCATTTGACAGGTTGTGTATGCAGGGAAAGGTGGGCGTCGGGCGTTCCGGCGGACGTTTCAAGCCGCGAGTGGTACTGGCGCTGGCTTTCGATAAACAGGAAAAAGTCTGTGACGGATTTTTACTGCGCGGCCTGACAATTTTCGCCCGTCCTCAGCCGGTCACGACGCTTAAGGGCATGAGCCGGGAACAATTGATGTCAGGTGTGATCTTCCCGAAAGATCCGAATATTCAAACTGCACTATCATTAGCGATTGAACCGAAATCATGATATTTTCACTTTAAAAGCTATTATCTTTCAAAAAGAATGATGGCTGTGAATTTATCTTAAAATTTGAGCGAAAATCGTGATGAAACCTAAGCAACGGCAGGCGGCGATACTGGCGCATTTGCAGCAATTTGGAAAAACGGCGGTGGACGATCTCGCCACGCATTTCGCCACAACCGGCACCACTATCCGCAAAGATCTCACCCTGCTGGAAGAAGAGGGCGCAGTGATCCGCACTTATGGCGGTGTGGTGCTCAGTCGTGAAGAAGGCGACCAGCCTATCGACCGTAAAACCCACATCAATACCGGCAAAAAACTGCGTATCGCCCGCGCAGCTATCGGGGAGATCCAGGACGGCGACTCGCTGATTTTTGATGCGGGCAGCACCGTGATGCAGATGGTGCCTTTCCTCAGCCAGTTTAATAACATTACGGTTATGACCAACAGCCTGCATATCGTCAATGCGCTGGTCGAGCTGGATAATGACCAGACCATTTTGATGCCGGGCGGCACCTACCGCAAAAAATCCTCTTCCTTCCACGGCAGTCTGGCCGAAAGCGCGTTTGATAAATTCAATTTCGATAAGCTGTTTATCGGTGCTGATGGTGTCGATCTGGATGGCGGCGTCACGACATTCAACGAAGTTCACGGTGTCAGTCAGGCAATGTGTAAAGCGGCTGAACGTATTTTCCTGCTGGTGGATTCATCAAAATTTGGTCGTAAAAGCCCGAATGTGGTGTGCCATTTAGGTAAGGTCGATACGCTGATCACGGACAGCGGGCTTAGCAGCCAATACCGTGATGCCATCGAAAAATTAGGGATCCGCATTATTCTGGTCGGGGAAGACGATGAGTGACGCATTACTGAATTACGCCCGTGAAACGCTGGAAATTGAAATTGAAGAAGCCCGCCGGTTACTGACGCGTCTGGATGATAATTTCCTCTGCGCCTGTCGCTTGTTGCTCAATTGCACCGGCAAAACCGTCGTTTCCGGCATGGGAAAATCCGGTCATATCGGCAAAAAAATTGCTGCTTCACTGGCCAGTACCGGCACACCGGCGTTCTTTGTGCATCCTGCCGAAGCATTGCACGGCGATCTGGGTATGATCGGCAGCGAAGATGTGCTGATTTTTATCTCTTATTCCGGCCGGGCAAAAGAGCTGGATCTGATCCTGCCGTTGCTGAAAGAAAACCGAACCCGCCTGGTTGCCATCACCGGCGGCAAAGACTCTCCGCTGGCGCTGGCGGCAGATTGTGTACTGGATATCAGTGTCGAGCGCGAAGCCTGCCCGATGGGGCTGGCACCGACCTCGAGCGCGGTGAATACCTTAATGATGGGGGATGCGCTGGCGATGGCACTGATGCGGCATCGCGGTTTTGGCGCAGAAGACTTTGCCCGTTCCCATCCCGGCGGCAGCCTGGGTGCGCGGTTGCTGAACCGCGTACATCACCTGATGCGCACCGGCGATCGTCTGCCGGTGGTGGACAGCCGGAAAAATGTTATGGATGCGATGCTGGAACTGAGCCGCACCGGTCTGGGTCTGATCGCGGTATGTGACGCCAGCCTGCACGTTGCCGGTGTGTTTACCGATGGTGATTTGCGCCGCTGGCTGGTCAAAGGCAATAGCCTGAACGATCCGCTGGTCAGCGCCATGAGCCGTCCGGGATATCTGCTTCCGGCGCAATGGCGGGCTGGTGAGGCGCTTGAAGCACTGCATCAGCAGCATATCAGCGCCGCGCCGGTGGTCGACAGCGAAGGTGTGCTGGTCGGCGCGATCAACCTGCATGACCTGCATCAGGCCGGGATCGGCTGACACCAGCGTTACCCATCAACCGGTTCTTTGATATAATCCTTTCCACTATATGGTCGCTGTTTTTCTGAAAAGCAGCGATAAATATTCTTAAATCAGGTGGCTAGTCTTTATATGAAACATCGTGTTGACGTCATGATTTCCGAGCAGGAAGTCAAAACCCGAATTGCCGAATTGGGCCGTGAAATCACCGACCACTACCGCGACAGCGGCAGCGAAATGGTGCTGGTGGGATTGCTGCGCGGTTCCTTCATGTTTATGGCTGACCTGTGTCGCGCCGTAGATGTGCCGCATGAAGTGGACTTCATGACCGCCTCCAGCTACGGCAACGGCATGTCCACCACCCGCGACGTTAAGATCCTTAAAGATCTCGATGAAGATATTCGCGGTAAAGATGTGCTGATTGTTGAAGACATCATCGATTCCGGTAACACGCTGAGTAAAGTACGTGAAATCCTGCAACTGCGCGGTCCGAAATCCCTGGCCATCTGTACCCTGCTGGATAAACCTGAACGCCGTGAAGTGGACGTAAAAGTGGAATACGTGGGTTTCCCGATCCCCGATGAATTCGTTGTCGGCTATGGCATCGATTACGCCCAGCGTTACCGCCATCTGCCGTATGTCGGCAAGGTTGTGATGCTCGACGAGTAGTGATTAGCTACCCGATTTAGCTATTTCCGGCGCGGGTAACAGTGAATTTAAATGAAAACGGCCTTCAGATTTGGAGGCCGTTTTTTTAATTGCTTAAAAAACAAATAATATATTTAGCTAATCTATTTTCATTCCATAAACATAAAATTGAAATCCATAGGGTTTAAGTATAAGTTATTTTTAATGATCACATACATCATTATAGTTTTGTATAAGCTCTGGTTTTTAATGGAACGAATAATGAAAAGATGTTTGTCAGAGATGAAATTATAAATAAATGATAATCTTCTGGAAGATTAACGACGTCAATATGAATGATGCATGAGGCGATTTTATGGGTCATGCCGATAGTTTATATTCATGATATCTATGATTGTGTCATAAAGTCTCAAACAAAATCACCATGATTAACCAAACAAGGATTGATATCATGACATGGGAATATAATCAACGTACCGGGGAGTTGAGCCATAACGGACAACTTTTTAGGCAGGGCTATAGCGGACATGGTGCAGGGATAAATAATCCAGCTATGGAGTCTGTGAGCAGTCAGGGTTCAATCCCAAAAGGTTATTATCGTATAACAGGAGCACATAATACCGTTACGCCTGTCACCATCATATTGGAACCTATTTTGGGGACTAATACATATGGGCGAGACCTGTTCAGAATCCATGGCGGTTCAAGGGGAGGCGGACGCAATGCATCGAATGGTTGCATCATCATTGATGGCGTAAGTAATGGTGAACAAATCATGAATAGCAGTGACACGATTCTGGTGGTCAGATGATGAAAATTTTACTGTCTTTTTTATTAATGTTTTCATTTTCGGTAGCCGCCACGATGCAAAAAACTTCCATGCAGTTAACTCATCAGATAAAAAATCAGGGTGCTCTCCCTTCTTAAAGGTGGGGCTTTACCCTTCAGTACCGATAATGTATGTGCTTTACCCTTTTATAGCATCAAAGAACCGGAATTTAACCAATATGTCGTTGATGCAATTCAGGCTCTTTATAAGGTTCCGAACAGCAAAGCGTGTATCGATACTATTGTAAATACTATCGGACAATCAAATGGATTTATAGATGACAATTAATATGGGCATTCCTGTTTATATGTTTTTGTATGATGATGGCGGCAATATTATTAAGGGTGGCGTTGACATTCGAGGCCGTGAATACAGTGTGGAAGTGTTAGGACTGCATCACAGTGTACATATACCAACCGATAACCATAACGGTAAGTTCACCGGAACCTGCCAGCACCTTCCGTTCCTGATAGAAAAAGAAATTGATTCATCTTCCCCCTATCTCTACAAAGCGCTTTCTACGGGGCAAACGCTGACGCGTGTGGAACTGAAATATTATCGAATCAACGATGCAGGGCAAGAGGTGGTATATTTTACTATTCTGCTGGAAAACGTGAGAGTCGTTAACCTGATGCCCGTGATGTTTGATATCAAAGATCCCGCGAAAGAAAGATTTAATCATATGGAAATCGCAGAATTCCGTTATGAGAAAATCACCAGGAAGTATGTGGATGGTAATATCCAATACGCAGATGCCTGGAATGAAAGGGCGACGGCATAGTTAGTGTGCAGATAATGGCATAAAAACTACGCAAAAAACCTCCTATTCTTGGACTTAGGTAACGATATTAATCAATTAAATTATATGGTTTTTATTTCAGTAACCATGCATTGACCACATCGACATGCTTCTTCAATGTAAAACATCCTTGCGGGTACTGCATGCAGTACCCTCCATAAACCCAGGGTTGGAATTCACTTACATTACAAAAAATATTTTAAACTAAATCAGAGGGTTCTTTTTCCTCCAAATGAAATTATCCCTATTTTTTATCCTGAAAAATAACCATGGTATAACCCAGGCGAGTAAAAATAAAGGTATCGCTAAAATGACAGAAAGATTAACAAGATTATAGATTTGGTAGAGTAACAGAACTAAAAGAGCGGAAAGAGAAATCAGGATGATTCGCAAATATAGAATTAATTTCCTCGTAGGTCTGTCAATATAGGCCATGATTATTTCAGCACCACAATAAGGACATAGGGTACTGTTTTTCTCTAATTTACTCTCACAAAACCCGCATATGGCATGCTCATCAATAGGATTGCTTTTCACGTAAACCTCTCGAACTAACTTTTGCTGTGTATGAATTATTGCTAAATATTATTTTATTTTAATTATTCTAATTGCTACTCTTTAATTCAATTGTACTTTACATAACTTCTTTTGAAATTTGCAAGGGGATTTTTTACCAACCTTAAGTGAATATGTAAGGGTTTTGTTCGTTTTTGGTGATGACTTTTCTGGCCAAGATTTTTCTTATTTTAAAATTTTAGATATAACCCTTGTTCTAACATGATAAAGAGTTTTTAAATATAAATTGTAACTAAGAGGTTTCCTAGTGAAGGCGCTTTATGAAATTTTTGTTTTGTAATAATTACTCAGGGTTTTATTTATGATGAGTTTTTCTGACAGATACAAGTGGTGCAAATGCGGGGCGTAGAGTCAGACATCTACAGGTTTGTACAGTACCGGAGAGACGCGCATCAGTTTCAGCAGACAGTAAATCCGGTGTATGCGTTTGTATTTCCAGACATGCCCCTGCCTGTGAAGCACCTGGCAAAGCTTCTTAAAGCCGTAGCGCGGATAACGTTCGGCCATCTCTGTCAGCACCTGGATCACCGATGCATCCCGCCATATTTCGCCTTCCGGCTGTAATAACGTGAAGGCGAAATATGGCCTTGCTGCAGATGTCTTTGACGGTGCGCCCGGCTTTTACAGATTTCAGAATGGAGATGGTCTGATACCCGGTGAAGCGAATTTTACGTATGGTGGCCTCTTCAGGGAACATAATCAGTATGCCGGAACATCTCTAAAAGAGAATGGCGCGGATTGCAGGGATACTTACACATGACCTTCTCAGCGCCTACCTCCATGATCCTGTATTGAACAAAAGTGACGCGTGTGGGTATGCCAGAAAGTGTACCGATTGTTTTAGGAAGTGGCTGACAGGGGATTTGTTATCTAAATCTGATTTATTCAACAAAGCCGCTCACTTTTTCTCTTGGGATACTTTTGTCTCATACGAAGGTTTTAAAAAAAGGGCGGGTAGTCTGCTTTTTCACACAGGAACGAGCCGAGCAACAGAGTGGAACTTCATCAAAGTAAAAAATAAAATTCATCCATTTCTGAAGTCAACACAGAATCAGAAAAAATACTCGTTTAAATATGGGTGTGGTGGCTGTAGCAAGCGAGGAAGAATATTGTATTCGAGCCGGTGAAGATATGCTAAAAGCTCGGACATTGGCTCATCCAGTGAGCCTCGATTAGGCAGTTACGCTATGGCATATCCAGTAACTGTTCCTTTGAATATTTATTTCCCCCGTAAGACGCCAGATTGTTGTCAGAAGTAATATAGCCTAACCTTATTGAAGGGGCGATTATACTAACATTCCTCCTGATAAAATTAAATTGTAATATATTTCATCATTAAATTGTATTGTTTCTTGCCCCTGGAATTTTTGGATAGAACCAAAAAGAGTATTGGAATAAACGAAACCCGAAGATTCATTTTCTCGGGGCCCTCTGATAGGATAGAGTTCATCTGCAAGGCCTTGATTTTTCATTGATAAGTCTTTCATTTTGCGAATGGTTTTTTCATCAATTCTATCATTGGTTGCACCGCCTTGATACTGCATAACCCATATGGGGAATTTTTTAAATGAAATGATTACTTGCCCGTAAATACTCCTCCCCTCCGTAAAGTAATTTCTATAGGTATAGCCACCATCATTATAC
>NZ_JAFMOT010000147.1:0-32740 GCF_019049695.1 Rahnella perminowiae | reverse complement strand
GGCTATGTTTCAGTGAGCGTAGTGATAGCCGCAAAATCCCGCCGCTGCGCGGTTCCCTCCCATCGGGTTACAACCCGCGCAAAAACACGCGCGGTTTTCCACCTCTCGTCCGGCGGTATTTTGGAACCGGCCTCAGGCTTCAACTGCACAACTTCACTGATTTTGTCTTTTAAAAAAGCTAAAGGCGATTCAGAAATCTTGCTGAACGGAGCGGCTTCGAGACCTATGGCTCGAAGACCGAGAGAAGGCACCGCGCAGCGGCAAGATTTCCAGCCTGTCGCTGTGCTACCTGAAACATAGTCAGCGAGCGAAGCGCGCAGTGAAAGAGCCCGGGGGGTCTTGGGGGGCGGCGGCGATAAGCCGTCCCCCAAGTCGGTGTGGGCCGACGCCCACGACCTTGAATTTGAAGTTGAAGTTGATTTTAAAGCGGCCCCGTTGCAGCCGCCCCCCTGCAACTACCGGATCTCATTCACATACATAAAATGATCTGTGCTGAACCGGTGGTGCGCCATGATCACCGGCACGGCACTTTGATCAAACGACACTTCGTCGATCACCATCACCGCGTGTGGCGCTTCAAGCTCCAGCCATTTCAGGTCGTCTGCATCGGCCATTTCAGCGATCAACTGCTCGCGCACGGCCGCCACGCGGACACCGTATTTTTCCAGCAGAAAACGGTATAGCAGCGGAGGCAAATCACTGGCAGCAGGGAAATCCGGCAGGCGTTCTGCCGGTAACACCAGCCGTTCGTGCATGGCAGGAATGCCTTTTACCCGGCGTAAACGACGGATGCGGATAACCGGTGCGCCGTCGTCAATTTGCAGCTTTTCAGCCTCACGGGCATTGGCCTGGCCGGTCTGGTGATCGAGCAAAATCGTCTCGGAGTTCAGCAGTGCACCATCACGGCCATGCAGGCGGAAATACTGGAAGAAATAACTGAGATTGTGCAACGGTGCCCAGCCGGTGACCACGGTGCCCGTCTTGCGACGCCGCATCAGCATGCCTTCTGTGGTCAGCGCCGACAGCGCTTTGCGCACCGTACCGACCGAAACCCCGAAATCAGCCGCCAGCGCGTTTTCACTCGGTAAAACCGTGCCCGGCGGCAGCTCGCCAATCAGAATGGATTCGCTGATGTGACGTTTCACCACTTCGTATAACGGCGCGGATTCCCTTTCACTTAACCGGCCAAAAGGGGAAGCGTCCTGCTCTGCTTTATTTTGTTGTGTCATACCTGATTACCTATTGACCTGAACGGGCATCTGCTTTATCTATAAACTATATAGAAATAGAATGAAGCGAGTATAGCATGTCGTGCGAAGGAAGTTTGCAAATTGCGCTGGACTCCATCCGGCAGGACGAAACCGCCATTTTACAGGATCTCAGCCAGATGCTGGCAGTGGATACCTGCTTCCCCCCGGGCACCGGTTATCCGGCATTTGCCGCCCTGATGGAATCTCTGCTGGAGCCGATGGGCTTTGCCTGTCAGCGCGTCAGCGTGCCGGAAAATCTGTGGCAAACGCCGGACGGCAGCGCACAGGGTGAGAGGGTCAATGTGATTGCTACGTTACCGGGCAGCGCGACCGAAGCCTGTAATCTCTATTTTCATGTGGATACCGTGCCTGCCGGTGATGGCTGGAATTACCCGCCGCTGGCGCTTACCCAGGCGGAGGGCAAACTGATTGGCCGCGGTGCCGCTGACATGAAAGGCACGATTGTCGCGACACTTGCAGCAATTCGCGCTGCGCAACGTCACGGGCTGGTGCTGAAATTTAATCCGGTTCTGCTGTTGTGTACCGATGAGGAAGGCGGGCTGTATCCCGGTGTGCGTTATCTGGCTGAGCAGAAATTATTTGCCGGTCATATGCTGAGCTTTAACGGCGGGGCGGTGCCGCGTATCTGGGGGGGCTGCTTCGGCAGTATCGATCTCAAAATTTGTATCACCGGCCGCTCGGCGCATTCCGGCGATCCGGTGGGTGGCATTAATGCTATTGAAGAAAGCCTGCCGCTGATGAATGCGCTGCATGCGCTGAAACACGATGTCGAACAACGTGCCTCAGCCATGCCTGCGCCGCCACATTTTGAAGGACGGCCGCTTACGTCCCGTCTCACCCTGGCGGCCGCGCAGGGCGGTGGTAAAGGCTCGACCATTCCCGCGCGCTTTGAACTGCTGGTCAACCGCCGCTATTCGCCGGAAGAACCTTTTGAAAGGGTCTTTAAAGAACTCACCGGCTGCATCACCCAGGCCATGAAAGACTCAGCCGCGCTGTCAGTGGAGTATCACCTGATTGGCCATCTGGCCCCGGTCAGTGATCCAACCGGACCCCACTGGCCGCGCTGGCTCGCAGCACTCGGTCAGGGTTTTGGTTTCCACGCAAACGATTTCGCTGTCTGGGGTTCTTCCACCAGTTCTGACATGGGTTGGGTTCAGCAGGCAGGCATTCAGGAAATATTACTCGGCGGGCTTGCCCGGCCGGAAAACCGTATCCATGCATCGGATGAATATACAACCATGCAGGACGTCGTCGCGTTATCGCAGTCCATTCTTGCTTATTTAGCTTCTGATTTTATTCCCACAGAAAATTCGCCAACCCAGGGCTTTTCGAATTCCGCAGAGAGGGTTCAATAATGTGTGCAATGAAAGGCGTTAACCGCCGTCAGTTTATCGCAGGATCTACCATTCTCACCGGCGCGGCACTGTTACCGTGGTCGGGTAATGTTGCCGCTGCCGCTGCCGCGTCCAGCGCCACCGGTTCCGGCGGTTCACCGCGCAAAGGTGGAGTACTGCGCATCAGTGTGGACCAGGCGGCAGGCATGCTTAATCCGCAGCAGGCGCGCGTCAATCCGGAATATCTGGTGGCCGAATTGCTGTACAGCGGCCTGACCCGTCTGACGCAGGATATGAAAGCTGAAGCGGATTTAGCCGCGTCCTGGACAGCCAGCGACGATCTGACGCAGTGGACTTTTATCCTGCGCCAAAACCTCAGTTTCCATGACGGCTCTGCCTGTACGTCTGCCGATGTCGTCGCCAGCCTGAACGCCATACTTGACCCGAAAAATGCCTCTCCCGGCCAGCACAATATCGGTCCGATCAAAACAGTGACCGCACCGGATGCCAGCACTGTGGTGATTAGCACCGACGGTCCTTACGCCGATCTGCCAGTGATGCTGGCCTATCCCGATGCGAAGATTATTCCTGCGACGATTGCGGGCGGCCAGCTTGAACGTCTGAGCAAGGAAGCCATCGGCACAGGGCCGTTCAGACTGGTGTCGTTTGACCCTGAACGCCTGATTGTGGTTGAGCGTAATCCGCATTATTACGACCCGTCACGTCCACATCTGGATCGCGTTGAAGTGGTGGTTTATCCGGATGCAATCGCTGAAGGCTCCGCGCTGATTGCCGGTGACACCGATCTGATGCTTTCCGCCGCCTCTACCGAATTTGCGCGCCTGTCAAAATCTTCCGGCATAGTGCCGCTGCGTGTGCCGTCCGGTCAGTTCCTCAACGTGAACATGGGGTGTGACACCAAACCGTTTAACGATGTGCGCGTCCGTCAGGCGCTGGCGCTGTGTGTGGATCGCAAGGCTACCGTGGATTTTGTCGCCGAAGGCTACGGCACGGCAGGCAACGATACCCCGCTTAACACGGCCTATCCGTATTACCTGAATGAGCTGCTGAAAGCGCCGGATTATGCCAAAGCCAAAGCATTGCTGAAAGATGCCGGGTATCCCGACGGGATAGATCTGACGCTGATCGCTTCGGATAAACCCTCCACCCGCACCCAGCTCGGGATTGCACTGCGTGAAATGGCCAAACCGGGCGGTTTTCGCATTAAGGTGCAGACGATGGCACACAGCACCTACCTCGACCAGGTATGGAAAAAGGGCAATTTTTACGTTGGCTTCTACAACATGCAACCCACACCGGATGCGGTCTTCTCGCTGCTTTACACCTCAACGGCCTCATGGAATGAAACCCGCTGGAATAACGCTGAGTTTGATGCGGCGGTAAAAGCGGCGCGTGAAACCGCCGATCCGGCAAAACGCACCGTACTTTACGGCAAGGCACAGAAGCTGATGCACGACGACGTGCCGTCGCTGATCCCGGCATTCTTCGATTTGCTGGCGGCAGGGCGGGATTACGTTGCCGGTTATCAGCTTCATCCGCGCGGTGCGGTGTTCCGTCTTGATCATGTGTGGCTGACGGCGAAAGCCCCGACCCGAAAATAGCAGGGGGCATTGAGAGTGACGGCGAGTTATCTGTTTAAACGTTTCATGCTGGTGATTTACACCCTGCTGGTGGTGTCGCTGCTGGTGTTTGGGATCACGCAATTGTTACCGGCGGATGCCGCCGTAACCCTGCTCGGGCAAAACGCCACGCCGGAAGCGCTGGCTGCCGTGCGTGCGCGTCTCGGACTCAGTGATCCGGCGTGGCTGCAATACTGGCACTGGCTGCACGGCGTGCTGCACGGTGATTTCGGCGTCTCGATGCGTAATGGTTTGCCGGTGGCGCCGACCATTATGGCCGCGCTCGGGCGTTCCCTGCTGCTGGCGGTCTGTGCACTGTTGCTGATGCTGGTGGTCGCGATTCCGCTGGGGATCTGGGCGGCGGTCCGGCGCGGAAAACTGGCCGATATGCTGGTCAGCGTACTGTCATATGTCGGCATTTCTTTTCCGGAATTCGTGACCGCCACATTGTTATTGCTGCTGTTTGCTGATGTCTGGCAGATCCTGCCCGCGACCGGTTATGTACCCCTGACGGAGGATTTCCGGGGTGGCATCAGTCATCTGATCCTGCCGTCGGTGACAGTAGCAATGATTCTGGTGGCCCATGTTTCACGCATGGTGCGTTCGGAGATGGTCGATGTGTTGCAGACCGATTATATCCGCGCCGCACATCTCAAAGGTTTGTCGCGCCGCAGGATTTTGTGGCGTCACGCGCTGCGTAACGGCCTGCTGCCCACCATCACTATTGTGGCGCTCGACGTGGGTTATCTGCTTGGTGGCATCGTGGTGGTGGAAGAAATTTTCGCCATTCCGGGGATTGGTCGCGAACTGATCGTGGCCGTGCAGGCACGGGATTTACCCACCATTCAGGCCGGGGTATTAATCCTTGCCGCGACCTATTCCATCGTTAATTTCCTGGCCGATCTGGCCTATGTTTTCCTCGATAAACGGATCAGTTATGCGTGATGTGATGAAGCATTTAATCCGTTCGCCGCAGGGCGCTGTCGGGTTGTTTATCTTAACGGTGGCTGCGCTGATGGTGTGCGGCGGGGCGCATATCGCGCCTTATGATCCGGAATCTATTTCTATTCTGGCACGGTACAAAGCACCTTCAGCAGAACACTGGTTCGGTACCGATCAGCTCGGGCGCGATATTTTCAGCCGTGTGATGGTCGGTGCCCGCGCCACCATTGTGCTTTCACTGCTGGCGACACTGATGTCGATGGTAATAGGTGCCGTGATCGGCACAGCCAGCGCCTATCTGGGCGGCAAAACCGACGAAGCCATTATGCGCACAATGGACGCGGTCATGTCGATCCCGAGTCTGTTGTTTGCGCTGCTGATTGTCAGCACCCTCGGTCAGAGCAGCTTCAATGCGGTACTGGCGATCACCATTGCATTTGTGCCCGGCATGGTGCGCATTGCCCGCAGCGTCTCGCTGGCTGCGCGTCAGCAGGATTACATCAGCGCGGCGATTGCCCGTGGTGAAGCCACGCACTACATCATTTTGCGTGAAATGTTGCCCAATATTGTCGCGCCGATCATCGTGGAAGCCACTATCCGCGTGGCCTTCGCCATCATGTTGTTTGCCACACTGAGTTTTCTCGGCCTTGGCGCACAACCGCCGGAGCCGGAATGGGGGCTGATGGTGTCAGAAGCCCGCGCTTATTTCTTTAATGCGCCGTGGATGATGCTGATACCAGGTGTAGCGATCGCGCTGGTGGCGGTTGGTTTTAATCTGCTGGGCGATGGCCTGCGCGATGCGCTTAACCCGAGGAGCCACTGATGAGCGAAGCCGTATTAGCGATAGAGAATTACAGCCTCGATTACCTGCTGCCTCATGCCGAACCGTTACAGGTTTTGCAGGACATTTCACTCAGTGTGCAGCGCGGCGAAGTGGTCGGGCTGGTAGGGGAGTCCGGTTCGGGTAAAACCACACTGGGCTGGTCGGTAATGCGTTATATGGCGACGAATGCGCGGGAACGCAGCGGGCGTATTTTGCTGGCGGGAGAAGATTTATGCCAGATGGCGAAACCGCAGCTTGAAAACCTGCGTGGCGGCAAACTCGGCATGATTTTTCAGGATCCGGGCGCCTCGCTGAACCCGACGCTGACACTGGGTGAGCAGGTGACCGAAGTGCTGATCCGCCATCGCGGGCTGGATGCCAGACAGGCACGGGAGCTGGGCATTGAGTTGCTTGGCAACGTCGAGCTGAAAAATCCGGCGGCGATGATGAAGCGTTATCCGCATCAGGTTTCCGGCGGCGAAAAACAGCGGGTACTGATCGCCACGGCGTTTGCCTGCGAACCGCAATGTCTGATTTTCGATGAACCGACGACCGCTCTCGATGTCATCAGTTCGGCACAAATTCTGGCGCTGTTTGCCCGCCTGCGTGAAGAAACCGGTGTTGCCTCGCTGTATATCTCGCACGATCTGGCACTGGTGTCGGCCGTGGCAGACCGTGTTTGTGTGCTTGAAAAAGGCCACATCGTTGAACAGGCCAGTGCACGCACGCTGTTCCTTTCGCCGCAACATGCTTACACGCAAAAGCTGGTGGCGGCAGTGCCGGATCCCGCTCACCGTCTGACTGATGCCGTACCAGTTTGCGCGCAGCCGTTACTCAGCCTGCAAAACATCAATATTGATTATGGTCGTCACGGTTTGCTCGACCGGCTGTTTCGCCGTGAAAACGGCAAAACCCGTGCCGCATCGGATGTCAGCCTGACGGTGCATCGCGGGGAAATCGTCGGCGTGGTGGGTGAATCCGGTTCCGGTAAATCATCGCTGGCGAAAGCGCTGACCGGGCTGGTGCCGTTCAGCGGTAAGGTTGATTTCAGGGGGTATAACCTGTTTGGCCGTGCGGAAATGGACAAAGACTACCGCCGCCGTGTGCAGATGATTTTCCAGCATCCGGATGCCTCCCTCAATCCGCGTCAGCGTATCGGCGAGATTATCGCCCGTCCGTTGCGTTTGTACGGTTTGCCGGACGGCGAAACCGAGGCGCAGGCCGTAGCGCGTTTGCTGGAAGATGTGCGTCTTCCAGCCAGCTTCGCCCGGCGTTTTCCGCATGAACTTTCCGGCGGACAGAAGCAACGTGTGGCGATTGCCCGGGCATTTGCGCACCCACCCGAACTGGTGATATGCGATGAAATCACCGCCGCGCTGGATGTCTCCGTACAGGCGACGGTCATCGAATTATTGCTGGAACTGCGCCGTCGTTACGGCACCGCTTACCTGTTTATTACTCACGATCTGAACCTGATCCGCCAGATTGCACACCGCGTGGCGGTGATGTATCGCGGGGATTTACTGGAAGTGCTGCCGGGCGACGCCATGGTGCAACACGCCAGTCATGATTATACGAAGGCGTTGCTGGCGGCGGTGCATACGCCCGAAACGGCCGTTACAGACCATCTTTGATACTGAAAGGGTTACACATGAATTCTCAACAATTACTGGCCGCCATTGACGATGACTATTGCCTGAATTTTCTGTCGCGGATGGTACAGCACAAGAGTTACAGCCAGACAGACGGCGAGCGCAGACTGGCAGAGTACATGGCCAGCCAGATGCAGATGCTCGGGCTTGAGACGCAGCTGCAACCGGTGCCGGGTGAGCGTCTGAACGCTATTGGTACGCTGCGCGGAGAGGGCGGCGGCCATAGCCTGTTGTTCAACGGCCATCTCGATACCAATCCGGTGACCGAAGGCTGGACGGTGGATCCGTGGGCAGGAAAAATCGATGATGAATTCATCTATGGCATCGGTGTTTCCAATATGAAAGCCGGTGATGCCGCGTATTTTTGCGCGCTGAAAACGCTGATCGACAATGGTGTGAAACTCAAAGGTGACGTGATCCTGACTTATGTGGTCGGCGAGTTGCAGGGCGGGATCGGCACCATTGCGGCCATCGAACAGGGCATCCGGGCGGACTATTTTATTAACTCAGAACCGACTGATGTGCAGGCGATGACCATGCACGCCGGGTCGCTGATGTTCACCATCGAACTGACCGGCGACACACGCCATCTTTCAAAACGCGAAGAAGCGGTTGATGCCATACAGGCGGCCATCAGGCTAATCCCGCAAATCAATAACATCACCTTTACCGGTGCGGAAACGGACGATCACCGCAAGATTAACCGTGGGCATGTCGGCACCATTCATGGTGCGCTGGGGCGTGATTTAGAGGAATGGCGTCCGCCGCAGGTGGCTGACTTTGTGCGCCTCAGCGGGTCTGCGCGTTTTGCACCGGGGCAAACTGTCGATACCGTACTGGCCGATTTACAGGCGCTGCTCGATAACCTGTGCGGTGAATTCCCCGGCCTGCAGGCGGAACTGTTTGATGACGGTAAACGTCATCGCCCGACCATGCTGCCATTCGAAGTGTCACCGGAGTCCCTCATCGTTAAAGCGGTGAACCGTGCCTATCAGACGGTGCGCGGTGAACAACAGCCCACCGGAGTTATCACGCCACCGGCATTTTATGGCACTGACGCCGCGCATTTCTATCAGATGCTGGGCATGGAAGGCGTGGTATGCGGACCCGGCGGCAAGTTCAACACCATGCCGGACGAGCGGGTTCACATTAAAGATTTCCTCGATACCGTGCGGGTATATCTGCTGGCCATCCTCGAAATTTGTCAGCCGGTTGACGCCTGAAAGAGGATAAACGGATGTCGATGCCTGTGAATCTGGCGGCACTGAGCCGCCTGCGTGATGCCATGCGCATGGCTGATGCAGAAGTGATGCTGGTTGACAGCGGGGAACTGCTGGCATGGCTGACGGGTTTTACCGTATCGGAAACGCTGTACCGTGCCTGTCTGGTGCCGCTGAGTGGTGAGCCCTGGATCGTGTTACGCCAGCTTGATGAAGCGCCTTGTCGTCAGTTGAGTTGGTTTCGTGACGTTGTCACTTACTCTGACCATCAGGATCCGTGGAAATGCGTGGCAGACAGTCTTATTGCCCGGGGATATCGCGATTGCCGTCTTGGGGCGGATACCCGTTCGTATGGCATGACGGTGGATACCTGGCAGCAGCTTTCCGAATATTTACCTGATGCTGTCTGGCGGCCGATGCCGGGTGTCAGTGATCGTATACGGCAGGTGAAATTCCATTACGAGCTGGACAGTCTTCAGCAGGCAGCGTTTATCGCCGATACCACCTTTCTGGCGCTGAAAGAGCAGGTGAAAGCGGGCTGGCGCGTGCGGGATGTGGCTTCGCTGGCGGCGGGGGTCTTCCTTTCCGAAGGCGCGGATACCGGCGAAACGGGGCCTGTCGTCCGTTCCGCCGGTGACAGCGGTTTTCTGCATGCGCAGACGCACGAGGACATTATCCGCGACGGCGACATTCTGCATGTGGAGCTGATCCCGAAGGTAAAACATTACAGTGCCCGCCTGATGCGCCCGTTTATTTCTGGCGGTGTAAGCGCAGAGCGGCAGCATATCGCCCGTCAGCTGATTGCCCTGCAGGATGCGCAGATCGCCGCGATGAAGCCAGGTGCAAGAGCCAGTGATGTCGATGCGATTTTACGCAACGGCGTGCTCGCCGCCGGTTTACGTGCAGAATATGGCAATGTTACCGGTTATGCGCTCGGACTTTACACCCGTACGCCGCGTCCGAGTGATTTCTCGCACTGTTTCACGCCGGCGGCAGACTGGCGGCTTGAAGAAAACATGGTATTTCATATGTACACCTCGGCGGCAGGACTGGCGTTCAGCGAGACGGTCGTGGTGAGGCCGGAAGGCGGAATCAGAATGAGCCGGTTACCGAGGGAAGTGATTGAGATTTGAAAAAAAAGGGGGGCCTTTTTGAATCCCGGCTTAATTTCAAATTCAACTTCAAATTCAAGGTCGTGGGCGTCGGCCCACACCGACTTGGGGGACGGCTTATCGCCGCCGCCCCCCAAGCCCCCCCCCGGCTCTTTCACTGCGCGCTCTGCTGGAGGCTATGTTTCAGTGAGCGTAGTGATAGCCGCAAAATCCCGCCGCTGCGCGGTTCCCTCCCATCGGGTTACAACCCGCGCAAAAAGATGCGCGGTTTTCCACCTCTCGTCCGGCGGTATTTTGGAACCGGCCTCAGGCTCTTAATTCACAACCTGACTGATTTTGAAATCTAAAAACTGTCTGCCCTTGAATTTAAGATGCTGCGGGCGTTTCAGAAAGCTTGCTGAATGAGAGGTTGCAGACCTAAGGCTGCAATCCCGAAATGAAGGTACCGCGCAGCGGCAAGATTTCCAGCCTGTCGCGGTGGTTGCTGAAACATAGTGTCTAGCGATAGCGCGCAGTGTAAGAGCCCGGGATTCTCAAGGGGTGCGGCGACAGGCGCCCCTTGAGGCCAGTTTGGGTGGCAACCCAAGGTTTTGTGGGTGTGGGCGTCGAGCCCACGACCTTGACCTTGAGGCCAGTTTGGGTGGCAACCCAAGGTGTTGACCTTAAGGGCCAGTTTGGGTGGCAACCCAAGGTGTTGACCTTAAGGGCCAGCTTGGGTGCCGGACCCAAAAAATCACCGTTTCTGAATATACGTCAGCGCCAGCGCCACTGCCAGCACCAGCCCTTTGATGATATCCATCGCATAATAGGGTACTGACAACATGACCAGCCCGTTCGACAGCACGCCAAGGATCACCGCACCAAGCAGTGTGCCGAGCGCATTAGGTTTACCGGAACCTGCCAGCGAAAAACCGATATACGCGGCGGCAACGGCGTCCATCAGATAGCCGCCACCGGCGTTGACCTGCGAGGAGCCGATGCGCGAAGCCAGCAAAATCCCGCCTGCACCGGCAAGTACCGATGACATGACATACGCGATAACCCGATAACGGGCGGTGCGGATCCCCGCCAGGCGTGCCGCCAGCGGGTTGCCGCCGATGGCGTACATGCGGCGTCCATGTTTGGTCAGCGACATAAACAGTTGTACCGCAAGGGTGACGACGGCCATCACGATCACGATCACCGGCACCTGGCCGAGCAGGCTGAACACCGCAGGCACTGTGCCTTCGGCCATATCACCGCTTGGCAATAACATGTTTTCAGTGATGGAACCGCCATAGCTGTAGGTCATTGCCGCACCCTGGATCACGAACAGACTGGCGAGCGTCGCCAGCATGTCAGGAATTTTCAGGATGACGATCAGAAAGGCATTGAACAGTCCGACCAGCGTACACAACGCCAGCGTGATAAGTATCGCTTCGGTGGTGCCGAAACCGTGCCAGACGAACATTGAAATCACCAGCGCATTGGCGAGCGACGCCGTTGAGCCGACCGATAAATCGAAGCCGCCGACCGCAAGGGAAATCGATACGCCGATGGCTATGACTGTCACGATAGCAATTGAACGCAGAATGTTGATGATGTTCGACGGTTCGAGGAAATTATCTGACGCCAGACCAAACGCGGCGATCAGCAATACCACGGTCAGCAACATGCCCCATTTATACAAAAACTCGAACAGTTGATGACGCCACGGCTGGCGGGCATCGGGCACATTTTCTTTACTCACCACGGCTTTGTTCACGCGGGTATTCCTCCGGTTGAATAGACTAATAACGTTTCTTCGTCGATGTCTGCGGCGTTCAGTTCGGCGACGATACGGCCGTCCCATAACACCAGAATGCGGTCGCACAAACCGACCAGTTCGGCGAACTCACCGGACGCATAAATAATGCCTTTTCCCTGTTGCGCCAGGCCGTCGATCAACCTGAACACATCCGTTTTGGCCTTGATGTCTACGCCTTTGGTCGGTTCGTCGAAGATCAGTACCTGACTCTCACTGCGCAGCCATTTTCCGATGGCGACCTTTTGCTGGTTGCCACCGGAAAGCCGTGCCAGCTTTTGCATTGGCCCGGAGGCGCGAATGCCTAAGCGGCCGATAATGTCTTTCGCCCACGACAGCGACTGACGCGTACTGAAAATACTCCAGCGCGAAAACGTATCGTCAGCGGTCACACTCAGGTTCATCGGGATATCTTCGTCAATGAAAATCCCTTCCTTGCGCCGTTCTTCCGGCACTAACGCCAGTCCCTGTTCCACGGACAGGTGCGGCTCCTTTGGCTTCCACGGTTTGCCATTCAGCTCACCACTGTCGATCTGGCTCGGCGTCGCGCCGAACAGCGCTTTGCAAAGTTCGGTTTTTCCGGCCCCGGCCAGCCCGGCGATCCCGAGTATTTCTCCCCGATGCAGACGCAGTGAAATATCGCGCAGTTTGTCTTTATCGTGCATCCCGCGGATGCTTAGCAGGGTTTCACCGCTGTGAGGCGGGCGGCGGGGCGGATAAATATCGTCGAGCTGATGACCAATCATTTTCTCGATAATGTGTTCATTGCTCAGACCGTCCATGCTGTCATCGCTGACCAGACGCCCGTCGCGCAGCACTGTCATGCGGTCGCAGATGTCGCGCAGCTCATGGATGCGGTGTGAGATAAATACGATCGCCATTCCGGCGGCTTTCAGCTTGCGCACCAGCGCGAACAGTCGTGCACTTTCCGCCTGATCCAGCGGCGCAGTCGGTTCATCGAGGATCAGAAAACGGCACTTATGCGATAACGCACGCGCCAGCAGAATCAGTTGCTTCTCAGCCAGCGTGCAGCTTTCGATCCGCGCCCGCAGGCTGATGTTCAGCCCGAGTTGTTCGGTCAGCAACTGCGCCTGATGGTATAGCTGCGACCAGTTGTGCAAATGGCCCGGCTCCGAAAGCCGGTCCAGCATAATGTTTTCAGCGACGTTGAGCGTTGGCACCAGAGCAACATCGACTTCCTGCTGTACCAGATGGATCCCGTGCTGGCGGGCATGATGCGGCAGCCGGATATTGACTGCTTCGCCGTCAATGTTTATCTGCCCGGTGTAATGATCATGCGTACCGGAAAGCACGGCCATCAGCGTCGATTTTCCCGCGCCATTCGCCCCGACCAATGCATGTACGGAGCCGCCTTCCAGTGTGAAATCCACCTGGCGCAGGGCAGGGAAACCGGCAAATGAAATCGAGATATTACGCATCTCAAGAAGGGAGGAAGTCACTGGGCGTTGGGCCTTATTAATAGACGGATGGGTATTTAGACGTTTAGCCGTCTAAGACTCGCAGTAGCAGAGTTTTAACATATCAGGGAATTTAAGCAACAAAATAAAAGTGATAACTAAGAGCGAAAAGATCTAAAGTCTTCAGCGGAAACTTGATCGACTCCTCACCTGCGAAGGGGAGGGTTGGGGTATTAAAGACAAATCAGCGGGTCAAGTTACCGGACAGGCATTTGCGTTAATACTTAACACTCCCTCCCGGCCTCCCCCTTCGCAGGGGGAGGAGAAAAGCAGATCATTCCTCGCTGAATTTAAGCGCTACCCCTAAGGCATCCGCTGCGCGCACGTTTACCTGAGACGTATTATCGTCAAAGGCAATTTCCCCCACCCGCAAACTGTTGCGTACCGCATCCAGCGAGCGTGTGGCAAATTCCAGCCCGATCATGCGGGCGCTGCCGTTCTCGCCTTCCGGCACAACGCCGAATTCCGCTGTGGCTTGTGCGGGTGTGATAAACCGGATCGTGGCGCGGCCCGCGCGCAACACCACTTCCTGCGGTTTGATGTCCAGCGCAGCCGCACCAAATAACTCACCATACACCTGCGAGGCATCCTGCGGACTGTCTGCGGAAATCACGAAACCGGTAATATCCGCGACACCGTTCGGATGGTTTTGCCATTCATTACGCCAGACCAGTTCCGGAGTCAGATGGTGACAAAAGAAACTGCGGCCATTCGGCACGCGGCTGGCAGCCAGCGGTACGGTGCGAAAGCGTGCATTCGGCGAGGTGCCGTCGTTGAGGGCGACGGGGCGGAAGAATTCGGCTGGCGCAGAACCCGCAATATGTTGCTGTTGCAGATGTTCGTACACTGCAGGAGAGTTCTGTGTTTTCCACACCAGCCCGGTCAGGCCTAACGGAGCCTGCCACAGATCCGTACGGGTGTGGGCGTTGCCCGGCTCATAGCCGAGCAGTTCAAGATAATTTTCGCTGAAAACCGCCAGATGATTGCTGGAACCCAGCGAATGATGGCCGCGCGGCGTGAGATGAAAACCCAGGCGGCGGAACTGTTGTGCCGCCTGATTCAGCTGTTCGCTGACATTAATCACCGCGTGATCAAGCTGCGGGCGCAGGGGCTGTGAATGCTGTGCTTCAGTCATTGAAAGGTTCTCCCAGCGTTAACATCAGACGGTTGGCCCAGGCGAAAAAGGCGGCGGACTGGGCCAGATCGACAATCTCCAGTTCGCTTAACCCCTGTTCACGCAGCGCCGTAATATGTTGCCCGGAGGCAACCGGTGGCGTAGCGGAAAGCGCAGCGGCGAAATCAATTTCGGCCTGCCAGCGCGGGGATTGTTCTTTGCTGAGAATGCCGCCCGGCGGAGTGTCGATCAGGCGCTGAACATCTTCAGTCTGTTTCGACAACTGGCTGGCTTTGCGCGAATGCACTGACGCGCAATAAATACAGCCGTTGATTTTACTGGCGACCGTTGCAGCCAGTTCACGCTCTTTTCGCGGTAGCCCGCCGGAGGTATAGAAAATGCCTTTGTCCGTCAGGGTCCGCTGTTCAAGTACAGGTAAATTGCGGCCTAACAGGCGGAAATAGTCAGAACCGGTATGACCAAATTTCGCCAAAATTGCCTGCTGGGCGTCATCGAATTCTTCCAGTTTCTTCGCCGGGATCCACGGTTCCCAACCCAGTTCTTCCTGGGTAAATGCCTGCGGTGCATCGCGGCCGCTGTGGGTATTCGGTTCGGTGCGCCAGAACGCAGCGCCGACCGGTTTGTTGCTGCCATTGTCTACCGGTTTTCCGCCAATCAGCCGGTAGCTGCGCAGTACGCGGCTCTGGAAACTGACGAAGGCGATCAGTTGCGACAGCGTGACAATGGCATCTGTTGACCAGCCCGCTTTTTTCAGTGCCTGCAAATGGGCAGGTGTGGCGCTGGCGGGTTTGAAGCTCAGGCGTTCACCGTGCGTGAGTGCAGCATCGAGGCGGGCGGTTTCGTCGATGTCCGGTAAATCCTGCAAACGCTCGGAATAGTGATTGGTCAGTTGCGAATCGCCGTGCCAGCGCGCGACGTTTTGCGCCAGCCGCAGGCGTTCTGCCAGCGAAAAATCCACGCCATCCTGTTCGGTAAACAGCGCATCGTAACTGCCCTGGGTGTGACGGGTGGCGGCGTCGCGGGTCTCGCGGGCCTGTTTCAGTGCGGAATCCGGAGCGATTTCAGCCAGTTTTTCCAGCAGGTCGGTCGAATAAGTGGTCATAGGGTTTCCCTTGAAAATGAGGAATCGGCGGATGGAGAGGAAACACTGCGCTGCGGCGTGCGGCGAACCCAGCCGAGCGCGGGCGCAACGTGACGGGCAATCAGTTCGATGGAACGTAAAATATACGGATGCGGCGGATCGATGGAATGCACCTGAAATGCCAGATCGGTGACGCGGGCCAGTGCGGTATCAGCCTGCAAGGAAGCGGTCACCTGGGCCGCTGTGCCGAGATGCACGTCGAAGGCGCGGATGTAATCATCCAGCGTGTCGCCTTTTACACTCTGCCCGCTGGCACGATGATTTTCGGCCTGACGGCGTAAGCCTTTTTGCGCCAGTTCCCGCGCCTCATCGCCGTTTTCGGTAACAAACGCGGTGCGTGACCCCATGATGCGCGGCGCAACGCCGTCTGGCAGAGCATCCAGATAGGCATCAATGATCGGATTTTGCAGTTCATCAAGGCGTAAATCCGGCGCGTCAGCCGGACGTGGCTGGGTGCGCGAAAGCATCAGACCGTCACCGGATTTACCGGCACGCGCGCCGCCGTCAACCGAGAAGGTGGCCTGCCAGATGCGATTCGCCAGTTGTGGGGCAGCCGGGTACAGACGATTACCGGTGCCCGCCAGCGGTTCACCGCGCCAGGCGGTCAGCAGGGTTTGCAGATTATTGCCAAATACCGCACCGCGCTCGTGACTTTCCAGCCCGAAGGGCGGGAAGGATGACGGCGTGCCGCCGGAGCCTAAACCGACCTCAAGCCGCCCGCCGGAGAGCAAATCCAGCACGGCGGTGTCTTCGGCCACACGCAGGGCATTTTCCATCGGCAGCGTAATGACACCGGTGCCCAGACGGATAAAGCGGGTATGTGCCGCAACTTGCGCGAGGAAAACCAGCGGTGCAGGCAGGCCGCCCTCAGCTTCATGAAAATGGTGCTGCGCGACCCAGGCAGAATCAAAACCCA
This sequence comes from Rahnella perminowiae, assembly GCF_019049695.1. Classification (NCBI taxonomy): domain Bacteria; kingdom Pseudomonadati; phylum Pseudomonadota; class Gammaproteobacteria; order Enterobacterales; family Yersiniaceae; genus Rahnella; species Rahnella perminowiae. Next base: position 16,293 of record NZ_JAFMOT010000147.1, on the reverse strand, counting down.
ATTGTTCGGCGTGAATAATTTGTTCTGTCGCCAGCCGGTAACGTTCCTGCGCGCTGGTGTTGTCCAGAAGGCGGGTGAAAAATCCAAGACGTTTACTGCTCATAATGTCCCTCTTGTTTCGTGTGCTGTTCATGCGGCGCGGTGGCGTCCGGGAATGGCATCAATAAGCTGGCGGGTGTAATCGCTGGAAGGCAGGGCGAAAACATCTTCCACAGGACCGGAATCCACCTGCTGCCCGCGGTTTAACACCGAGACGCTGTGTGAGATCTGACGGACTGTCGCCAGATCGTGTGAGATAAATAAATAGGTCAGACCGAGTGAATCCTGTAACTGCTGAAGCAATGTCAGAATTTGCGCCTGCACGGTGACATCAAGCGCCGACGTCGCTTCATCCAGGATCAGGACTTTCGGCTCTAAAATCAGTGCCCGCGCAATCGCCACACGCTGGCGCTGTCCGCCGGACAATTCGCGGGGTTTACGGCTGAGTAATGTCTCCGGCAGCGCTACGCGTCGGGCAATATCCAGCACCCGTTCACGGCGCACCGCCGCCGGGATTTTTTCGAAATTCAGCAACGGTTCTTCGATCACGCGGAACAGGGTTTGCGAAGGATCCAGAGAGGCAAACGGGTTCTGATACACCAGCTGGATTTTCTTGCGCAACTGACGCAAGGCTTCACCTTTCAGCCGCGTGATGTCTTCGCCGTCGATCAGCACACGTCCGCTGTCCGGTTTCTGAAAACCCAGCAGAATGCGTGCCAGCGTAGTTTTGCCGGAGCCGGATTCACCGACCAGTGAATGCGTGGTACCGCGCGGAATGCTGAATGACACATGGTCTACCGCGCGGAACGCGGGCTGATTTTTGCCGCCCAGCGTGAAATCATGGGTGATGTTTTCAACCACCAGCACCGGCTGTTCCGCAGTGCGCAGATGCGTACGATGATGGCCGGACAGGGCCGGGGCGTCGGCGAAAAGCTGACGGGTATAATCACTTTTCGGTGCATCAAGGACTTCACGGGTGATGCCCTGCTCCTGGACTTTGCCGTGACGGAACACCAGTAACCGGTCAGCGCGTTCGGCGGCAATCGCCAGGTCGTGGGTGACCAGTAAAACGGCGGTGCCAAACTCGCGGCGCAGGTCGTCAATCAAGTCCAGAATGCGTTTTTGCACCGTGACATCCAGCGCACTGGTCGGTTCATCGGCGATGATCAGTGCCGGTTGCAGAGCAATGGCAATGGCGATTAATACGCGTTGTTTCATACCGCCGGACAGCTCGTGCGGATACTGTTTCGCCCGTTGTTCAGGGTGTGAAAGACCCACGCGGGACAGCAGTTCCACCACGCGGGCGTCGCGCTGCTGACGTGGCAGTCGCTGATGGATATCCAGAATTTCCGCGACCTGCGAACCGACAGTTTTGACCGGATCCAGCGAACTGGTCGGGTCCTGCGGGATCAGGCTGATGCGGGCACCGCGCAAAGCATCGAGGCGGCGCTGTGACCACTGACTGATGTCCGTGCCATTGAGACGGATTTCACCCTGTTCAATATGGCCGTTTTCTGCCAGCAGACCGATGATCGCCTGTGCAGTGGTGGTTTTGCCGGAGCCGGATTCGCCAACCAGCGCCAGCACTTCACCGGCATTAATCGAAAACGACACGTTATGCACTACCGGTTTGCCGTCGTAGGCGATGGAGAGATTATCCAGTTCGAGCACCGGTGGGGCGTTATGCGTAAAAGTGGCCTGCGCGTTCATCGCGTTCTCCTGCGTAATGACTGGCTGATGCGGTTGGCGGAAAGCACCACCAGAACCACGACCACGCCGGGGAAGGTCGTCAGCCACCAGGCGGTGGAGATGTAATTGCGGCCTTCGGCGATCAGCAAGCCCCATTCCGGCGTCGGTGGGGGTGTGCCGTAACCGAGAAAACTGAGGGTAGAAATGGCCAGAATGGCGCTGCCGAACTGCAACGCTGAGAAAGCGATTACCGAGGTCAGCGAGTTGGGTAAAATATGCCGCCACAAAACCGACAGAAACGAGCCGCCGCTGCCGTACGCGGCTTCGACGTAATCACTATGACGTACCAGTACCACTTCGGCGCGGGCGAGGCGGGCGAAGTTGGCAACGGACGTGACACCGACGGCAATCGCCGCGTGCACCGTGCCGAAACCAAGCAAAATAATCACGCTCAGTGACAACAGCAGGCCGGGGATCGACAGTAAAACATCGTTGATGCGCATAATAATGGCGTCGGTCAGACCGCCGCTGGCTCCGGCCGCCAGCCCCAGTGCGGTGCCAAATACCAGCCCGAGCGCCACAGCGACCAGCGCGCCGGAAAGGGAATGTGACGCGCCATACACAATGCGGGCGTAGACATCGCGGCCGAGCTGATCCGTACCCAGCCAGTGTCCGGCCTGCGGGGCCAGACGCTGTGCACCGGCAATCCCTTCAGTGCCGCTGTAATCCGTAAATAAGCCGGGGGCAATCGCCCACAAAATGACGGTCGCCATCACCAGCCAGGCGAGGATTAAACCCGGTTGCAGGCGTGCGGGTATCCGGCGGCGACGCTGTGTTAGCGGCAATGAAAGCGTGCTTTTGCCAAGCGGTAAGCTGCTCATGCAGTGGCTCCTCCCCGTGAATTTTTAGAAGCAGAGGCTTTAAGGCGCGGGTCGAGCAGCGGATACAGTAAATCGACCAGCAAATTGATGCCGACAAAGGCGGTGGCGGAAATGACCACAATGGCCTGTAACACGGCGACATCCTGATTATTCACCGCCTGCTGCGTGAGTTGCCCGAGGCCGTTAAGACCGAAGACGGTTTCAGTGATCAGCGCCCCGGCAATCAGTTCGCCAAACAGCAAACCGGCAATGGTCAGCGTCGGAAGCAGGGCGTTGCGCGCCACATGACGCCATAATACGCCGCTGCGGCTGGCCCCTTTGGCGCGGGCGACAGCGACGAACGGCTGGGTTTGCACCTGATCAATACTGCGGATCAGGATCTGCGCCAGCGGCGCAGAAATCGGCACTGCAAGGGTGATAACCGGCAAAATAAGCCCGACCCATTCACCCGGATTAATCACCGGGATCCAGCGTAAATGGAATGAGAAAAACTGAATCAGCGCGATGCCCAGCCAGAACGTCGGAATGGAAATGAACAGCGAAGGCACCGCCTGTAAAGCATTCTTCAGCCAGCCGAAATGCAGCAGGCTGGAGAGAAACGCCAGTGCAAAGGCCACCACGGCGGCCAGTGCGAAGCCCATCAGTGCCAGACGCAGCGTCGGCGGAAAGTTGCTGCTGAGTAATTCAGTCACCGGTACGCCAGCCTGAATCGAATAGCCCAGATCGCCGTGAAGGAAATTGCCCAGCGTGTGCAGATATTGCTGCCAGACCGGCACATCCGCACCGTACGCGGCACGCATATCGGCGATTTGTGCCGGGCTTAATCCCATGTCCGGGTTCTGGAATTTAATCAGAATGGCATCGCCGGGCAGCACCTGTAACAGGATGAAGGAGACGGTAAACGCCGCCCATAACACCAGTAAGGCTTGCCCGAATCGACCGCTCACGTATCGGCTCATGATTTACTCCCCGTCTGTTAATGCTTTTCCAGCCATGCACCGTAGAAGCTCGGACGCCCGACGGCTTCGAAGCTCACGCCTTTGAAATATGGCGCCCCGGCATACACCTGCGGCTCTTCGAAAATCGGAATGACGTATGCCTGATCGAGCAGGTAGTTCTGCACGTCACCGGTCAGCTGCAGACGTTTTTTCGGATCCACTTCGGCAGAAATTGCGGTCAGCAGGTCGTTAAGTTTGTCGTCGCGGAAGCTTTTCACCTTGCTGCTCAGGCCGCCCTTTTGCAGCAATGCATCGCGGTTGGTCGGGTAGAAGGAACTTTTAATCACGTCCGGATCGGCGCGTCCGACTTCCACCACGTTAGCCGGGGTTTTCTCCGGATCAAGGTTATCCGCCACGCGGCTGCCCGCATCGCCCGCCAGAATATTCAGCTTCGCGCCAGCCTGGCTCCATTGCTGGGAAACCAGCTGTAATACTTCTTTGTTTTGCGGTTGCGGCAGTGATTCATAAATGGTCAGCGACAGCGTTTTGCCGTCTTTCTGACGGATGCCGTTCGGGCCTGGCTTCCAGCCCGCTTCATCCAGCAGCTTTTTGGCAAGCGTCGGGTCGTAAGTCAGTTTGCTGCTCAGGTCGACATAACCGGCGGCGGTTTTGGCGATCACAGACGTGGCTTGCGGATAGTTTGGCGAGAACAGCGTATCGACCACCTGTTTGCTGTTGGTGGCGTGCAGCAGCGCCTGACGCACTTTCAGGTCAGACACCAGCGCGTTGTCCGGGCGGAACGAAATGCTGTCATTGACGCCTTTGGTCGGCGCAGCATAAATCGGGAAGTTCTGGTCTTTGGCCTGCTTCTCGTCATATGCCTGAACCTGACGGATGAAATCAGCCTGACCGGCCAGCAATGCGCCGATACGCACACTGTCTTCACCGGTGACGATCACTTTAATGCCGTCAAGATTAGCGCGCCCTTGCTGTTTAAGGTTTTTCGGCCCCCAGTGGTAATCCTTACGGGCAGTCAGATCGACTTCGCGACCCAGGGTTTCTTTACTGACCACGAACGGGCCGGAGCCGATGATATGTGTGGCGTCGCCCAGCGCGTCAAAATTGCGGTTCAGGGTGCTCAGTGACACCAGCCCGGAACCAATCGTGGCGGTACCCTGCAGGAAGCCCGGCGACGATTTTTTGAAATAGAACTTCACCGTCAGCGGATCAATCACTTCGCTGTGGTCGTAATTGTTGATGACTTCGGAGACCGGCAAATGATGCTCTTTATTGCCCAGACCGTAAGTATCAAAGTTTTTGGCCACCGCGTTGGCATCCAGCGGCGTGCCGTCGGAGAAGGTCACACCCGGTCGCAGTTTAAAAGTGTATTCAGTTTTATCGGCGTTGAACGACCAGGATTCGGCGATCCAGGGTTCTATCTCCAGTGTCTTCGGATTCTGGTAGGTCAGTTTGTCGGTGATCTGATTGAGAATACCGCCGTTCGGATAGAAGCCGCCCGCAGGCGGATACAGATTGGTGTGTGCCTGCTGTTCAAGATAAATCAGCGTGCCACCCTGCACGGGCGTACCGTCAGCGGCAATGGCAGAAAATGTGCTGGTGAGAAGTGCCCCTAAAGCCAGTGCGCGGGTAACCGCGTTAATCCGGCGAATGTTATTCATCGTTAAACCCTTTTTCTTATCTGGCATGGTTGCAGGTGATGACTTTGGCGTTCTTAGAACCAAAGTGCTGAACCCATAACAAACCAATTTAAAGGACAGGTGAACGAAGGAATTTTGCAATCGTTAGCTGGAAACAGCATTAGGAGAGAAAAGGGCATGAGAAGAAATGTACGGGAGGCAGAAAGAAAAAAACCAGCGGCTAATCCGGACGGGTGGACCGGCTAACCGCTGGCGATCATCAAAAATGATGAGCTAAGGAGAAACTGAGGTCGTCAGTGATCTTTTAATGCAGCTTCTGTGCCAGTTTTTATTTCAGGCTGAATTTTTGCCTGTTTGCTGCGGCTCAGGAAGGCATTGAGCAAAATGGCGCCAAACGTCGCCGTGCCGATGCCACCCATGCTGAAGCCGCCCAGGCTCAGAGTAAAGTTGCCTGCGCCCAGCACCAGCGTGACCGCCACCATGATCAAATTTCCGTTAAGTCCCAGATCCACCTGGTTTTGTACCCAGATGCGGGCACCGGCCACGGCAATCAGTCCGAACACCACAATCGACGCGCCACCGAGCACCGGGCCGGGAATGGTGTGGATCAGTGCACCAAATTTGGGCGAGAAGCCCAACACAATGGCAACCATTGCCGCCGCAACGAAAATCAGTGTGGAATAAATTTTGGTGACCGCCATTACCCCGATGTTTTCTGCGTACGTAGTAACACCGGTACCGCCCGCCGAGGCGGAAAGCAGGGTCGCCAGACCGTCACCGACAAACGCGCGGCCTATGTACGGGTCGAGGTTTTTGCTGGTCATGCCCGCCACCGCTTTAATATGGCCCAGGTTTTCCGCCACCAGAATCACTGCCACTGGCGCAATCATCAGCATGGCGTGAGAACTGAACACCGGCGTGGTAATGGTCGGGATGCCAAACCACGGTGCCTGTGCCACGGCGCTGAAATCAACCGGTGCGCCAAGCCCCAGGCCGTTGGTGATCACCATGTAAATCAGGTACGCCGCCACCAGTCCGAGTAACAGCAACAGACGCTGCACCAGACCGCGGGTGAATACTGCCACCGACCCGATACACAGCACGGTCATCACCGCCATCCAGCTGTCAAATGAGGATGCCGACACGCTGTTAATGGCAATCGGTGCCAGATTCAGACCAATTGCCATCACCACCGCACCCGTAACGACCGGCGGCATCAGGCGCTCAATCCAGCGTGTACCGAGCGCCATCACCACAAAACCGATCAGCGTGTAAATCACGCCACAGGCAATAATCCCTCCCAGCGCCACCCCGATATTCGGGTTCGCTCCATGGCCGCTGTAGCCGGTCACCGCGATCACCAGCCCGACAAAAGCGGCGCTGGAACCGAGATAACTCGGTACGCGTCCGCCGACCAGCAGGAAGAACAGCAGGGTACCGATGCCTGACATCAAAATTGCCATGTTGGCATCAAAACCCATCAGCAATGGCATTAACACGGTGGCGCCAAACATCGCGACCGTATGCTGCAGCCCCATGATGACCGTTGCTCCTAACGGCAGCCGTTCATCCGGCGCGATCACCGCGCCATCCAGATTGCCTTCTCTTTTACGCCATTGTGGAAACCAGGAAGTCTTTGCCATGCACGACCCTTACTAAGTTGAGGGGATGGAGTTAACAGGCTAACTGGCGCATCAGCGGGTGATAGCGCCGGTCGAAATACACCAGTCCGTGGCTGTCGTCGTTGCGCCGTAACGCAACGGCTTCACAAAACAAAATGTCGTGGGTACCGACACTGGTGATCTGCGTAACCTTGCAGTCAAACGACACCAGCGCGTCGGTAAGGATCGGTGAGCCGGTAGCGAGACGCATCCACCGGGCGGCTTCGAAACGTTGCTCCGTTGGTGTTTTTCCACCGAATAAATTGGACAGAGACTCATGGCAATCGGCCAGCGTGTTAACGCACAGCACCTGATTCTCTTTGAAGACCGGATACACCGAGGCTGAACGGTTCAGGCATACCAGCAATGTCGGCGGCGAATCGGTGACACTGCATACGGCGGAGGCGGTGAAACCTGCGCGTCCGCCGGGGCCGTCGGTGGTGATGATGTTGACGGCCGAACCGAGGCGCGCCATCGCATCGCGATACTCTTGTTTCTCAACGGCAGCGTATTGGTCAGCGGCAGCTTGTTTTTCCACCGCAGGCACCGGGGCGAAAGGGCGGCCGGTTGCCGGTAATGTAGCGTTCAGGGTTGATGGCATGGTGATGTCCTCTGATTTTTCAGTGATGCTTACAGCACGCGGCAGGCGCGGTCGAAATCCAGGCGCGGCGCGCGCGGATACACTTTGCTGCTGTCGCCGTAACCGATATTGATCAGGAAATTAGATTTCCAGCCTTCCTGCGCCAGAAAGGTTTTATCGACGATGGTGTTGTCAAAACCGGACATCGGCCCGGTATCCAGGCCGAGTGAGCGGCAGGCCATGATCAGATACGCGGCCTGCAAACTGCTGTTGCGAAATGCCGTGTCGTGTGCCAGTTGCGGGCTGGAGGTGAACCAGGAACGGGCATCACCGGCGGGATACAGTTCCGGCAGCAGTTCGTAGAATTCCGCATCCCAGGCAATGATCGCGGTGACCGGCGCCGTCATGGTTTTTTTCAGATTGCCGCCTGAAAGCGCCGGTGCGAGTTGTTCTTTCGCCTCAAGGCTCTGAATAAACACGATGCGTACCGGGCTGCAGTTGGCCGATGTCGGTCCCATGCGCGCCAGTTCGTAAACCGTCTTAAGTTGTTCGCGGGTGACCGGTTTATCCAGCCAGCCGTTATGTGTGCGGGCTTCGGTGAATAAAGTTGCCAGTGCGCTGGCGGTTAATGCTTCGGCCATGATGTCTCCGTGGGCAGGTGACCGGACGGGGTGGCGGAAGATGACGATGAATGCCGCCGCAGCCAGTCCAGTAAAATCGGGTTAAAGGTTTCCGGGTCGGTCACGCTCATGGCATGGCCGCCGTACAGCATTTGCGTATGTTCGCCGTGGGGCAGGCGGGATGCGAGATCGACCGAACGCGACCACGGTACCAGCAGGTCATCCTTGCAACTGAACGCCAGCGTCGGCGTAATCACCTGCCCGAGGCTGGCAGTCAGATCAGACTCCATCAGCGCCTGCAAACGGTGCAGTAAGTTTTCCATTCCCTGAAAATGCGCCACCTGATGCCGGCGCTCTTTCTGTAATAAGGCATCATTATCTGAAAGCCAGTCACCCGGATACAGAAACAGCGGCTGCGCCTGCACGTAGGCATCGACCCCGCTGTTGAGCAGCAGATTCTGGCGCACTTCAAAGCAGCGGCGCGTCTGGCTGTCGAGTTTCGTCCAGCCGTTGATGACCACCAGACTTTGCAGCAGTGCCGGATAACGCAGAGCAAGATGCAGGCCAATAATGCCGCCGAGCGCATGGCCGACCAGATGACAGCGGCTGATATCCAGCTCATTGAGCATGCCGGCCAGTTCATCGGCCATGTCTTCCATCCGGTACCCGGCGGGCACTGTGCCCTGACTGACGCCAGTGCCGTGCTGGTCGTACACCACCACGCGAAAATGCGCCGCCAGCATCGTCAGTTGCGGTTGCCAGAAACTTCCCGTCCCCCCCAGCCCCGATGAGAGCACGACGGTTTCCGCATCGGCATTTTTTTTCCCCAATACCTGGTAATACATGCTGATTCCTCAAGGTGTTCAGGACAGGTTGTTGCAAAATGATTATTTACCGATATGCGCCACGGAGGCGATTTCGATCAGCGCATCCGGTTTCACCAGCCCGCACTGAATGCAGAACCGTGCCGGTTTTTCGCCCGGGAAGTATTCAGCGTAAACCTGATTAACGGCACCGTAGTTCGCCCAGTCAGTGATGAAAATCGAGTTCATGGTGACGTCATCCATTGTGCCGCCCGCCGTTTCAATCACGTTTTTGATGATCTCCAGTACGTGACGGGTTTGTGCAGCGGCATCGCCGACATGTACGACGTTATTGTCTTTATCAAATGGCAGCGTGCCGGAAACGTATACCACGCCGTCGGCGAGGGTACCCGGAACAAAAGGAGCCAGCGGAACGCCGCTGCCAGCCGGAATAATGGCACTTTTAGGCATCGTCAATTGTCCTTTTAAGAAAGCGGTCAGGCCGCGTTTTGTTCAGTTTTATAACCCACGGCGTCGCAGAAATTGCGCACGCTGGAGACCCAGCCAAAGAAAGTTTCAATGTTATAAATCGCGGCTTTTTGCGCAAACTCCGGTCCGGCCTGATGGGTGGCGTCTTCAAGCACCACGCCAAAATATTCCAGGAAGAATCCGTCGCGCAGCGTGGACTCCACGCAGACGTTGGTGGCGATACCGGTAAATACCAGATGATGGATACCGTAGCTGCGCAGCAGACTGTCGAGCTGGGTATTGAAGAAGCCGCTGTAGCGCGGTTTGGGCAGTACGATATCGCCGGGTTGCGGCTGTAGTTCATCGACCAGGTCATAATCCCAGTCACCTTTCGCCAGCAGTTTGCCCATCAATTCCGGACGCTTGCGCATCGTTTTCAGTGCGTTGGATTTGTGGAAGTTCGGCGAACCGGCACCACCGGCTTCGACGTATTGATTGTCCCAGCCGTTCTGGAAGAAAATCACTTTAATGCCAGCGGCGCGGGCGGCGGCAATCGCCACTTTAATATTGGCAATCACCGGCGCGGTAGCGGAGACATCAAAACCGGCCAGATCCAGATAGCCGCCTTGTGAGGCATAGGCATTTTGCATATCCACCACAATCAGCGCCGTTTGCTGCGGCGTGAAAGCAATGGCTTCAGGGCGTGCTGTGAGGATCGTTTCCTCGCCGGTATTGTGGGGTTCGCGGCGGACCACAGTTTGATTCTCAACAACGTTCATCATGCGACCTCTTTCTGCTCAGTGCCGATGTGCTGGCGGGTTTTCATTAATGGCTGGATGTAGCGGCCAAAGTTTTCGATGCCTTCCACGAAATCATCAAAGGTCAGCAGCACGCCGCCGGCCCCGGGCACGGTGTCGATTTCGTCGAGCATTCTGGCCACGCTGGCATAAGAACCGACCAGGGTACCCATGTTGATATTCACGGCGGAGGTCGGGTCGGCCATCTGGCGGACATTGGTATCGCTGCCGGATTTGGTGTCTTTGCTGCTCTGATCGGTGAGCCATGCCAGCGCATCGGCGTCAGCTCCGGATTTATACAAATCCCATTTAGCGCGGGCGGCGGCGTCGGTTTCGTCGGCAATCACCATAAATAGCACATAAGAGGAAACATCGCGGTTTTCAGCTTCAGCCGCCGTTTTCATGCGGGCAGCGGTGGGCGCAAAGGCGGTTGGCGTGTTGACGCCTTTGCCGAAGCAGAAGTTGAAGTCCGCGTGTTTAGCGGAGAACGCCATGCCGGCATCACTTTGCCCGGCACAGATGACTTTCATTTCACTCTGCGGACGCGGGCTGACGCGGCAGTCGTCCATTTTGAAGAATTCGCCGTCAAGCGTGCAGTGACCGGTTCCCCACAGATCGCGCAGCACACTGACGTATTCGGTCAGGTAGTCATAGCGGCGACTGAAATAATCATCGCCCGGCCACATGCCCATTTGTTCGTATTCGGGTTTCTGCCAGCCGGTGACGACGTTTACGCCGAAACGTCCGTTAGAGATGGAATCAATGGTAGCGGCCATGCGCGCAACGATTGCCGGTGGCATCACCAGCGTGGCGGCGGTGGCATACAGCTGAATGCGGGAAGTCACGGCGGCCAGACCGGCCATCAGCGTGAACGACTCCATATTGTGTTCCCAGAATTCGGTTTTGCCGCCGAAGCCGCGCAGTTTGATCATCGACAGCGCGAAATCAAAATGATAGTGCTCCGCTTTCTGCACGATGGTTTTGTTCAGTTCGAAGGTGGGTTTGTACTGCGGCGCAGTTTCTGAAATTAACCAGCCGTTGTTGCCGATAGGAATGAAGACACCGATTTTCATAGCTCACCTCATGATGCAACGCGAAGGAAGGAATTCATGATGGGTATTGCAAGCGGGATGCCAGTTTTTTAATCTTTTTAATTATCAGTGAGTTAAATTTCGGTGTTGGTTTTTGGTAGAGCAAATGGTCTGTTTCAGACCATCTGGTCAAAAATGGCTGCACGTTTATCAGGCAGGATTGAACGGAAATGGTGCAAATTTGTTAAATTCATAACTCTTTGTGGTTACTGATTGTTGTCGTGGGTGTTACTGCAATCACCGGGATGCATAGCGATAGTCGCTTGTATCGCCATTTGCTATGATTTCAGCCTTGCTATTCGTCTCAGGGAGACATTGTGAAGCCATTGGTCGAATCTGTGCAGGCTGACGCCGGAGAGAAGAAATCCCGCCAGCCGCTGACGAAAGCCCCGACGCGACGTTCGCGGGCAGTCGCTGCCAAACGTGGCAATATCATGGCAGCGGCACTTGAGTTTTTCTCGTTGTACGGCATGCATGGCACCAGTCTGGATCAGGTTGCCGAGCGTGCCGATGTGTCCAAAACCAATCTGCTGTATTACTTCCCGTCGAAAGAAGATTTGTATATCGCCGTGCTCAAAGGGTTGCTGGATATCTGGCTGGCACCGCTGAAAGCGTTGCAATCTGATCAGCATCCGCTGGAAGCTATCCGTGAATATATCCGCCTGAAGCTGTGCGTTTCCCGCGATCACCCGCAGGCATCCAGGCTGTTTTGTCTCGAGATGGTACAGGGTGCACCGCTGCTGAAACAGGAGCTGGGCGGCAGCCTGAAAACGCTGGTGGAAGATAAATCGGATGTGATCCGCGGCTGGATTAAAGCAGAACTGATCGCGCCGGTTGATCCGATGCAGCTGATTTTTATGCTGTGGGCGACCACGCAGCACTACGCCGATTTCGGGGTACAGGTCGAAGCCATCACCGGTAAAACGCTCAGTGATCCTGAATTCTTTGAACAAACCGTGTGTAATGTGCAGCGCATTATTACCGAAGGCATTCAGCTTCGGGCTTAAGGGGGCAGAATGGATTCAGTTTCACAATTAGTGCTTGGCGCTGCAGTGGGCATTGCGGTGATGGGCAAACGTGCGCCGGTATGGAAATCTGCACTGGCTGGCGCGGTCTGCGGAACCTTGCCCGATCTGGATGTGTTTTACGATCACGGTGATGTCATCAGCAATATGACCCTGCACCGCACCGAAAGCCATGCGTTGTTTTATCTGACGCTGATATCTCCGCTGATGGCCTGGCTGATGGCCAAACTGTTCAGCGCCGGGCAATATTTCCGGCGCTGGTGGGGAACTGTCTGGCTGGCTCTGATCACCCATCCGCTGCTGGATGTGATGACGGTTTACGGCACCCAACTCGGTATCCCTTTTACGCATTATCCTTTTGCGGTCGGCAGCATTTTTATTATCGATCCGCTCTATACCCTGCCGCTGATTACCGGTGTTGGTCTGGCGCTGTATCGCGAGCAGCAGCGCGGCATTATGTGGAATAACGTGTTACTGGGCATCAGTTGCCTGTATCTGGCCTGTACCATGATTGAACAATATCAGGTGACACGGCATGTCGGTACAGAGCTGCAACGGCAAAATATTGACAGTACGCAGGTTCTGGTCACGCCAACACCCCTCAATTCGCTGGTGTGGCGTGTGGTCGTGATGAGTAAAGGCAGTTACGGCGAAGGTTTCACCTCATTGCTGCACCCGGATTCACCGATCCGTTTCCGCTTCTATCCCCGCGGTGAGGCATTGTATGAAGCCCACAAAGATAACCCGTTTCTGGCGCGTGTCGCCTGGTTCAGCCACGGTTTTTTCAGCGTTAAAGAGCAGGGCGGCCATATTCTGGTCAGTGACTTACGCATGGGGCAGGAACCTGATTACACGTTTGTATTCGATCTCGGCGATATGAAAGCCGGTGCGCCGCCGGCACTGCCGGTGAAAGTGGCGTCGGCCAGACCGTCTGCCACAAAAATGTGGGAGCAGTTCAGGCAGGCACTGGACGTTGATTAAAACAAAAAGGAGCCAGATGGCTCCTTTTTGACATCATGAGTTCATCATTCAGGCTTTACGACTGCGGCTGCGCAACCCATAGCCTATCCCCAGGATCACAAACCACAGCGGCGTGACCAACAGCGCCTGTCGCGTATCATCCTGCAAGGTCAGCAGTACCAGAACAAAAGCAAAGAATGCCATACAGACCCAACACATCAGTTTGCCGAGCGGCATTTTGTAGATTGATGCTTCGTGCAGTTGCGGACGTTTACGGCGGTAGACCAGGTAAGCGCAGAGGATGATGGTCCAGACGAACATAAACAGGATCGCAGAAACGGTGGTGACCAGTGTGAAGACCGTCACCACATTCGGGATCAGGTAAATCAGCACCACGCCGCCGAGCAGACAGATACACGAAAAGGTCAGGCCGTTCGACGGCACTGCGCGGGAAGAGAGCTTACCGAATGCTTTCGGCGCGTTGCCTTCCTGTGCCAGACCAAACAGCATGCGGCTGGTGGAGAATACGCCGCTGTTAGCTGAAGAGGCAGCAGAGGTCAGTACCACAAAATTGATGATGCTCGCCGCCGCCGGCAGACCGGCCAGCACAAACAGTTCAACAAACGGGCTCTTATCTGCCACCACATGGCTCCAGGGCGTCACCGACATAATCATGATCAGCGAGAACACATAGAACATGATGATGCGCAAAGGGATAGCGTTGATGGCACGCGGCAGGGATTTCTGCGGATCTTTAGTTTCGGCGGCGGTGGTGCCGACCAGTTCGATGCCGACAAACGCAAACACGGCGATCTGGAAACCGGCAAAGAAACCGCTGACACCTTTCGGGAAGAATCCGCCATCATTCCACAGGTTGCTGAATGACGCGACGGTGCCGGTTGGCGTCTGGAAGTGAGTCAGCACCATCACCAGCCCGGCGATGATCAGCCCGACAATGGCGACGATTTTGATCATCGCGAACCAGAACTCCATTTCACCAAACATTTTCACGGTAGCGAGATTCAGGCTCAGCAGCACCAGCACGCAGATCAGCGAGGCGACCCATTGCGAGAGGCCGGGGAACCAGAACTGTGCGTAGGCGGTAATCGCCACGACGTCAGCGATACCCGTGACCACCCAGCAAAACCAGTAGGTCCAGCCGGTGAAATACCCGGCCCACGGGCCCAGTAAATCGGCGGCAAAGTCGCTGAAAGATTTATATTCGAGATTGGACAGTAACAATTCACCCATCGCACGCATGACGAAAAACAGCATAAAGCCGATGATCATATAGACGAAGATGATGGACGGACCTGCCAGGCTGATGGTTTTGCCTGAGCCCATAAACAGGCCGGTACCGATAGCACCGCCAATGGCAATCAGCTGGATGTGACGGTTAGAGAGATTTCGCCGCAAACCTTCTGCGTTCTCTTCCCCCGGCTGGACGAGGATTTTTGACTCTTCTTGCATGTTGTATTGATTCCTGTTTTTTGCTTTTTTGCGTATGAACTCCGCCATATCGCATTCATTTACGTCAATTTCTTAAGCTCTGAATGGCTCTGTGTTCACCACGGCTGGAACGATAGCGTGTGTGAAGTGTGTAATAGTAATGTTAAGCGTGCATTTATTATAACTGGCATGAAAAATGCCGAAGAAAAAAATGTATCGTAATTTTTACATCGCGGATAACTGAGTGTTAATTAATCAAATATCTTCCAGGATGGCGGCAATAATACCGTTTTTGGACGTGATGGGCTTCACAAATATGACGCGTATTAACTGTCAATAAAGCATAAATAAGCGTTTGACATCATCCGGATAGAGGAGAATAATCCGTCCCGTTGGGTCGTTAGCTCAGTCGGTAGAGCAGTTGACTCTTAATCAATTGGTCGGCGGTTCGAACCCGCCACGACCCACCAATAAATTCAACGTGTTAGATATTATCCACTGCACCAGGTTTTACCGAGTGGGACATATTTGAGACATGTTCATTAAATATTGAATCTATTTGGGCAGCATGTTCGGTTAAATGACTTGGCGCAAGGTGGGCATACCTATGCACCATTTCAATACTTTCCCAGCCGCCCATTTCTTGTAATACCGATAGCGGAACGCCGGACTGAATTAACCAGCTCGCCCATGTATGCCGCAAATCGTGAAAACGAAAATTCTCACTACCTGCTCGCATTAAAGCCGACTTCCAAGCCTTATTACTATCCACCCGCATCTTCCTTATTTCTGCAGTTATCGATCCGTCTGGTCGGGTGCAACTCGTTGTGTGAACAAAAACAAAACGATTATGCTTTCCGAACTGCACCCTCAACACGGCCGCCGGTCATTTCAGACGCAGTGACCGGAACAAATCTTTCCATCCCCTCATCACGTTCGGTCTTTGTGACTTTGGCGCAGTAGAAAAGTGCGCAGCGGAAGTGCTGCATTCCACTCGAGCGGCATGTTTGCGGGGGGCGTTCATATCGCCGTAATAAACTCGGGATGGTCGGGCTGTGCCAGTAGTTTTCAGATCACCTTGCTGGCCTTTGAGTGGCGGTGGAGCAGGTAGTACGTCTGGTCAAGCGTCATTCGGGGGAGTAAAGGTGCAAATGGGTGCGTTATCGTAGAGGAATATGCATGATGAATATGCTGTATTAAATGATGATGGGGCAGTAATTGGTATCGGATATTCATTATCAAATGGCGTATATTTGCCTCCTGCAGTGCCAGAGGGAACAACTCAAGAGATAATTAACGATGCTGACTTGATGAAAGAGTTAGTTTTGTCGAATATTAATAAAATCACGCAGATTTGGCAAACTCAACTAGCTTTGAACCTCATAAGTGATGATGATAGAAATTAACTGGTAGCGTGGATGAAATATGCTCAGGAGGTTAGCGCTGTGGATACCACAGCGCAAAAAATAGTTTGGCCGTCAGAGCCGATTTAGAAACTGCTAATATATATTTGAGTCCTTTTTTATCAATTTCTTTGATAAATTAATAAATGGCTTCTCTATATATCTATGTGCAAGTCCAGAAATTGCAACGGTAGCGCAAACAGCTAGCGTTGCAAATGCTATGTTGTGATT
>NZ_JAFMOT010000148.1:0-34351 GCF_019049695.1 Rahnella perminowiae | reverse complement strand
GCCGGGTTCATTTGCACGAAACCCGGTTCGTCAGCCAGCGTCTGCAATGCCGCACAGTTACCGGTCATCGAACGGCAGGAATAGTGGCCGACTTCGCGCACGGTGCACAGGACCAGCGGGTAATCGCCGTCCGGCACTTCGGCCGGTGCGCGCCACGGTGCGGCAAACAACTGGCCTTTACCTGTCGGGGTATCGAAGTGATTGTCGGCGTACAGGTATTGCGTCCCCGGGCTTTCAAGTGTGGTACAAGGCCACTGCACGTGTCCCAGTTCGCCCATTTTTTCGTAGGTGGCGCCGTAGAACAGCGGGCAAAGGTTGCGCATTTCGTCCCAGATTTCCTGGTTATCGTTGTAATGCATCGGATAACCCATCTCGGTCGCCAGCAGACTGATAATGTCCCAGTCGCGTTTGACGTTGTATTTTGGCTCAATAGCTTTCTCGAAACGCTGGAAGCCACGGTCTGCGCAGGAGAATACGCCACCATGTTCGCCCCAGGAGGTGGCCGGTAAAATCACGTCGGCCTGCTCGGCGGTTTTGGTCATGAAGATGTCCTGAACCACCACGAATTCCAGCGCTTCGAAGCCTTTTCGCACCAGACCTAAATCGGCTTCAGTCTGCAATGGATCTTCACCCATAATGTAATAGGCTTTGACCTTACCTTCGATTGCCAGATGCGGGATCTCGGTGATGCGGTGACCGACTTCGGCGTCCATTTGATTAACGTCAATGCCCCAGGCATCGGCAAATTTCGCACGAACTTTTGCATCAGTGACGGACTGATAACCCGGGAATTCATTCGGCAACACGCCCATATCACAGGCACCCTGCACGTTATTCTGCCCGCGAACCGGCCCGACGCCGACATTGGCGCGGCCCAGGTTACCGGTCAGCAAGGCCAGCCCTGCCAGCCCTTTCACCACGTCAACTGCCTGACCAAACTGAGTGACGCCCATGCCCCACATGATGGTGGCAGAAGGTGCGGCGGCGTAAGTGCGCATTGCCTGGCGGATTTGCTGTGCGGAAACACCGGTTTGTTCTGCCACGGCTTCCGGTGAGTAATCCGCGACATTTTTGCGGTATTCCTCAAAGCCCTCGGTGTATTTCGCCACATAGTCATGGTCATACAGATCTTCTTCGATCAGCACATGGGCGAAGGCATTCACCAGCGCCATGTTGCAGCCGTTTTTGATTTGCAAATGTTGATCGGCAATGCGGGCGGTTTCGATGCGGCGCGGGTCGCAGACAATGATCTGTGCGCCTTTTTCTTTCGCTTTGATCACGCGGCGTGCGACGATCGGATGAGAATCCGCGCAGTTATAGCCGAACACCAGCAGACATTTTGAGTTTTCGATATCGCCGATGGAGTTACTCATTGCACCGTTACCGAGGGTGGCCTGCAAACCGGCAACTGACGGGCCGTGACAAACGCGGGCACAGCAGTCAACGTTGTTGGTGCCGATCACCGCACGGGCGAATTTCTGCATCACGTAGTTGGTTTCATTGCCGGTCCCGCGGGAAGAGCCGGTAGTCATAATGGCGCGCGGGCCGTGTTTTTGTTTAATGTCTTTCAGGCGTTGTGCAGTGTAGCGGATGGCTTCATCCCAGCTGACGGCTTCGAATTTCCCGCCTTTCTGGCGGCGGATCAGGGGTTGGGTCAGGCGCGGGGTCAGCAGTTTGGTGTCATTGAGAAAATCCCAACCGTAATAACCTTTCAGGCACAGTTCGCCCTGATTGGTAACGCCGTTCGCCGCTTCCGCACGGATGATTTTTCCGTTATCGACAACCAGATTCAATTTACATCCGGCACCGCAATACGGGCAGACAGTAGTGACTTTTTTCATGCTATTGCTTCCTTAATCCGGGGTTAAAACAGCAGCGGGGAGGTGCTGTCGAGCGCAGCGCGGCGGCGTTTTTCTGCGTTCATTTCCTGTAAGTGGTTACGGTCGATGGCGAACAGTGCCTTGGTCGGGCAGATTTCCATACAGGCCGGGCCTTCAGCGCGGGCGTGACACAGGTCGCATTTGTGCGCCTCGGCTTTATCCGAGGTGGTGATCATCGCCGCGCCGTTCTGGCGGAAAACCGGTTTGGTGACCACTTCCATGGCGCCATACGGACAGGCGACAACGCAGGTCTTACAGCCGATGCAGCGTTCCTGCATCACCTGCACATGATCCCCGGTGCGAAGAATGGCGCCGTTCGGGCAGACGTTGGCACAAGGCGCATCTTCACACTGGCGACACATCACCGGTGTACTGAGATTGACGCCTTTGATGACGTGCAGACGCGGGGCGAAGGTGGCGGCGTTAAGCAGCGAGATATCTTGTGATTCACTGTGAGCCATCACGCAGGCAATTTCACAGGTACGACAGCCGATGCATTTTTTAGGGTCGGCGATAATAAACCGGTTCATCTCTCTCTCCAAATCCCCGTCGTCCTTGACACCGCAGGTGGGTTGGCTGCGTTCACTCGCCCGAATCACTGACTCATGCCAGCACATCGGGACTCCTTCGCTTGCTGCCTTCCTGCAATGCCAATGCCTTAGGGGATTTCAGTATGCTTTTAATTGAGGGGGTTAAAAGTTTTCATCTACTTCTATACATAAAGCGTGCCAGTTTCTTGATTGTGATATTTATCATTAAATTCAATGTGTTATTTGTTTTGTGTGTGCCGGTGACGAAACCAGTCGCTGACGTCATGTCTGTTTCGTCACCGCATCGACAGTTATGTCGACAGACGCTGTCAGGCGGTTTCCTGCCGGAAAGGGGCTATCCCGAGCCCTTGCTCCAGCGCAGGCAATCGCTGATACAGATGGCTAACAGCCTGTTCAACAGCGGCGCTCATGGGGAAGTAAAAAGCCACCACATCCGGCTGAATGCCGACAAACGTGATGTGCGGGATGTCTGTACGCAACTGCTGAATGAGGAATGTCAGCGGCAGATTATGGGTGGTCATCATGAACATGTCGGCGATGTCATCTTCATCGATGATGCGCATTGCACCGGGCGCCAGCCCCATGTCAGTGGCATCGACAATCACCAGATGTGCAGGCCGCAGTTCGCGTAAATAACCGATGTCGTTTTCCGGTACCGCGCCGCCGTCAACCACTGTCCAGCCGGCCAGCGGTTTTTCAACGCAGAGTTCGGCCAGCCGCGGACCGGCACCGTCATCACCCATCATGCTGTTGCCCACGCACAACAGTGCGTAGCGGGAGGTTAAATCAGGCATCGTATCTCCTGACCATCAGGTACATGGCGGGGTCGTGTTCAATTTGGGTGAGCAGGGCGATGAGCCGGTCGCTCCAGCCCTGTTGTTCAGCACTCATTTTCGGGCGGGCATCACGCAGCGCCAGCGCCAGCAAGTGGGTGTGGCTGCTGTCGATATTGATCTCCCCGAAGCGCCGCACACCGGCCAGTTTGCGGTGCGCTTCGCTGTTTTCAGGCAGACAGTCAACCCAGTGCAGATACCCCTCAAGCGGGCATTCCAGGCGGGATGTCAGACAGTCGATCACCCCGAGGTGATGGCCGATCGCCAGACTGTAATACACCACTTCCTGCACTTTTTGCGAACTGCGTTTCTGTGCGCTTTTCTCATCGACAAACTTGCTGCTCAGTGAATAGAAAATCACTTTGTTTTTGTCCGGCTGATGACCGGTATAAGGTTGATGGCGCGCGTAGCGCTGGTCGTTAACGGAGGTCATCACAGATGTACCTCACCACGCAGAACCTGCTGATAAATGTGTTGCAGATTGCCGACAATTTCGTTGAGACGCAGATCATCTTGTTCCTCAAGATATGCAGACACCCGCTGTTCCACCGGTTGTAAGCCGGGCGCGGCAACGATATCCATAAACTTGTCAGCAATCTGGCGGCCATAACGGTAACCGGCCATCCGGCGTGCTTCCCTGTCCAGTAATACGCGCAGTGGCTGCGGTATATCCGGGTGCAGCAGCGCTGCCGGTCCGGTGGCCGCCTCATCGTGTTGCTGGCCTTTAATCTTCTGATCCAGCAAACCCAGCGCCAGCGCAAAACCATAAATGGTGGCAGCCGGTGTCGGCGGGCACCCGGGAATATACACATCCACCGGCACGATTTTGTCGGTACCTCCCCATACGCAGTACAGATCATGGAAGATGCCACCGCTGTTGCCGCAGGCTCCGTAGGAAATGCAGATTTTCGGATCCGGTGCACTGTCCCAGGCGCGCAGTGCCGGAATGCGCATGGCGCGGGTGACGGCACCGGTGAACAGCAAAATGTCGGCGTGGCGCGGCGACGGTACAACCTTGATGCCGAAACGTTCGGCATCGAACAGCGGGGAAATGGCGGCGAAAATCTCAATTTCACAGCCATTACACCCGCCGCAGTCCACGCGATACACGTAGGCTGAGCGGCGGATGCTGTTAAGCAGTGTGGATTTCAGTTTAGTAATGCTTTCGTCCAGCGTGACGGGGACCGGCAAGCCGTTTTCGTCACGCGGAGCAAACAGGTTATGACTCATGAACGGGCCTCCGTGGTCATGTGCCGGCCGATATCAATCCGGTCGGTCGAAGAAAGGCTGTGTAGTTTTTTGCATTCGGGACAGGTTTCGTACTGTTCGCGGCGTTCAGAAATTTGCCGGTCGCTCAGTGCGGCACTTTCCTGCAACAGGCTGAGTGCGAAGTCGATTTCCTTTTGTACCGCGTAAGGTTTGCCGCAGGCCCGGCAATGACAGATCGGGAAATCCGCCGTCTCAAACAAATCTTCTTTCCGCCAGACTGCCAGTTCGAATTCCTGCGACAGTCTGATGGCGGCCGTCGGGCAGACTTCTTCACAGCGGGCGCAGAAAATACAGCGTCCCAGAAACAGCGACCAGCGGATCGTTTCGCCGTCTTCTGCCGTGGTCATGGTCAGCGCGTTAGACGGACAAGCGTTGGCACATGCGCCGCAGGCAATACACTGCTGTGCGGTGTATTGCGGTTTGCCGCGAAAATTGGGTGCCAGATCCAGCGGCTTAAACGGATAAGCCACGGTTGCGGTGCCGGTTTTAAGCACTTTTTTAATCAGTTTCAGCATGATAAGCAGTTCCTCAAAGCGGCGAATTTTTGCGTTCGATGCCGTAACGTTCGATCTCTTTGTAAGGCACGACAATGGACGTTTTCTTACGCACATCGACAACCGTCATGCGGTCGGTGCAGGAATAACAAGGATCGAGACTGCCGATAATCAGCGGCGCATCAGACACCGTATTGCCGCGCAGCATGTAGCGCAGTGTCGGCCAGTTGGCGTAAGTCGCCGCACGGCAACGCCAGCGGAACAGCTTTTGGTTGTCGCCGGTCATGCTCCAGTGAATGTCATCACCGCGTGGTGCTTCGGCAAAACCAAGAGCAAAGCGGTGCGGAATATAATTGAAACCTTCGACTGCCAGCGGGCCGCCGGGCAGGCTTTGCAGGCCGAACTCGATCATATTCAGGGCGTTAAATACTTCATGGATGCGCACTTTCAGGCGGGAATAAACGTCGTTACCGGTTTCGCTGCACAGCTCAAATGGCAGTTTGGCGTAACCGGCATAAGGGTGATCCTGACGCATATCGCGGCGGTGACCACTGCCACGGACCATCGGCCCGACGTTACTGAAATCGCGAGCGACTTCAGGATCCAGAATACCGACGCCCACGCTGCGCTGCCGGGTATTCGGCGTGCTGAGCAGAATATCAACCAGCTCGTTAAGATCACGGCGCATGCTGCCCGCCAGGGCAATCGTGGCTGTCATATCATCTTTGAGAATGTCGCGGCGGATACCGCCGATCAGGTTCATACCATAGGTTTTACGCGCGCCGGTCAGGATTTCTGCTATCTTCATCGACTGTTCACGGACGCGGAAAAATTGCATGAAACCGGAATCGAAACCGACAAAGTGGCAGGCCAGTCCGAGATTGAGCAGATGGCTGTGCAGACGTTCCACTTCCAGCAGAATGGAACGGATCATCTGTGCACGTTCCGGCACCACAATGCCCATCGCATTTTCGACCGAAGAGGTGTACGCCACGCTGTGCGTGAAGCCGCAGATGCCGCAAACGCGGTCTGACAGGAAGGTGACTTCGTTGTAGCCCATGCGGGTTTCAGCCAGTTTTTCCATGCCACGGTGCACGTAAAACAGACGGTAATCGGCATCGATAATGTCTTCGCCGTCGACGAACAGACGAAAGTGTCCGGGTTCGTCAGACGTGACGTGCAGCGGACCAATCGGCACGATTTTGCTGCCTTCTTTGGCTTCGGAAATAAACGGATAGGTTTCTTCATCTGTGGTCGGTGCCGGGCGCTGACGGTAATCCATCGCGTCTTTACGCAGCGGATATAAATCGTCCGGCCAGTCATCCGGCAGCACCAGACGTCGTTCATCCGGCAGCCCGACCGGACGCAACCCGTACATATCACGGACTTCGCGTTCGCCCCAGACGGCAGCCGGTACGCGCGGTGTCACGGAAGGAAATTCGAGGGACACGGGATCCACTTCGGCGCGCACGGTGATCCAGCACTTCACGCCCCGTTCCATCGACAGCACATAATACAGCGCGTAATTGCCGCACAGCGTCCGTTCGTCGTTACCGAATAGCACGGACAGCCAGCCACCCTGCTGGTAATACAGCCATTCGACGACTTCCGGCAGCCAGTTCAGCCGGATGGTGACGGTTGCCTGTGTATCGGTCTGCCATTCACTGCCTAAAATTGCCGACGGAAACTGTTTCGCCAGCGCGGCCAGATATTCTTTGCCGACCGGGTTTTGATTTAATGCGGTATTAAACTCACTCATTACAAAGCCTCTTCCCGCCGCAGCGGGACAAGAAAAATGTCAGGTCAGCCTGCGACCAGCCAGGAAACCAGCGCCAGAAACGCCAGCCCGAATCCCGCCCAGGTGGTGCGGGAAGTTTTAAGAAAGCGCAGACGGGCGACGCTGTTCTCGATTAGCGCGACCACAAAGACCGCGATCAGCAGTTTCAGCAGGCACCACACCCCGGCGGTCAGCAGGGCCAGCGGCGTGAACTGTTCCGTCAACCCGAACGGGAGGAACAGACCGATGAACAACTGCAACACCACCAGTTGTTTCAGGCTGATGCCGATTTTCAGCACGCCGAGCGCCGCGCCGGAATATTCTGTCAGCGGGCCTTCCTGTAATTCCTGCTCGGCTTCCGCCATGTCGAAAGGCAGTTTGCCCATTTCGATATAAGTGGCGAATGCACAGGCCAGACCGGCCAGAACGAGAGTCAGGGAAGAGGACAGCGGCCAGTGCAGTACGCGGGCAGCAATGGCACCCAGCGAGGTTGAACCGGCCACCAGTGCCGCAATCCACAAACCAAGCAGCAGGATCGGTTCGACCAGCACACCGAGTACCGCTTCACGGCTGGCGCCTATACCGGTGAAGGTGCTGCCGGTATCGAGACCGGCAATCGCAAACACAAAACGCACCACGGCAAACAGATAAATAACGGTGATCACATCGCCCGCAGCTCCCACTGGCGAGGCCAGCGTGACCACCGGCAGGGCCGTAGCGATCACCAGTAATCCGCCGGTCAGCAGATACGGCATGCTGCGAAATGCTGAACCCGCGGCAGCGGGCGCGACACTCTGGCGGGTCAGCAGTTTGGCGATATCACGGTATTCCTGTAATACGCCCGGCCCCTGACGGTTGTGCATCCGCGCGCGCATCACGCGGCTGAAACCGGCAAACAACGGCGCAAGCGCCAGCAAGGCAATGGCCTGCAGCAGCCCCAGCGGCCACAACGAACCTGCGAGTAAGAATGAAATGTTCAAAGTCAGTTCCTCAGGCAAAAGCCACGACCAGCAACACGGCCAGTTCGATGAGCGCCAGACGACGGCAGAAAGCCCCCAGCCAGCCACGGTGCAGCGCAGCCACCAGCGGCACGGGTGTCATGTGCTGACGCAGACGATAAAGCGGGGCAAACATCACGCGCAGCGGCTGAGCAAAACCGGTCGCCGTCACCACCATGGCAGCGCAATGACCGTAGCCACAGGCCCAGGCATCGCCGCGTGAACGGTTTGGGAGACGGGAGCCGCGCAATGCCGCCGCGATAATCCATGGCAGCAGCGGCATGCCCAGCAGCAGCAGCGCGATCATCGGTGCAGATACGGCGGACGTGTCAGAAAACACCACGCCATGCGCAGCTGCCGGTAAAACAGACGCATTCAGCACCGAGGCGGCCACGGCAGAAAAATGCGGAATAATCCATGGCGAGGCGACACCGGAAAGTACACACAACAGCGCCAGCAATACGCTGCTCAGCGTCATCATCCTCGGGGCCGGCGTGGCTTCTGCCGCCGCCTGACTGCGGGGTGAGCCTAAGAATGTGACGCCAAAGACTTTGGCAATACACATCAGGGCCAGTGCACCGGTCAGCGCCAGACCGGTTGCCAGTAACGGCCCGAGCAGACGTGCGAGAAACACATGACTGGCGCTCAGCTGGAATAAAGACTGGTAGAGCAGCCATTCGCTGGCAAAGCCATTCAGCGGCGGCAGCGCAGCCATCGACATCAGGGCAATCAGCATCGCCACGGCGGTCCACGGCATCAGACGGGCGATCCCGCCGAGTTTTTCCATGTCCTTAATGCCGGTCTGCATTTCGATTTCACCGGCACCGAGGAACAGCGCAGTTTTAAACAGCCCGTGATTGAACAGGTGGAATAATCCGGCCAGCAGGGCGAGTGAGGCCAGCAGCGGCAGATTCAGTGCCACGCCCACCATGGCACCACCGACGCCGAGCAGAATAATCCCGACGTTTTCCAGAGTGTGATAGGCCAGCAGACGGCGGATATCATGTTCCATCAGTGCGTACAGACCGCCGATAAATGCGGTCAGGATCGCCAGAAGCAATACCATCAGGCCCCACCAGAGTGGCGGTGCACCCAGCAGATCCAGACCGACTTTTACGATGCCGATAATGCCGATTTTCATTAATGCAGAAGAGAACAGAGCGGCGGCGTGGGCGGGGGCGCTGGAATGCGACTGCGGCACCCAGGCGTGCAGCGGGATAATTCCGGCATACAGTCCGAAGCCTGCCAGCGCCAGCAGGAATGCCAGAGATTTAGTGCCCGGCGTAAACGTTGTGTGGCGAACCACCTCAAAATCCAGACTGCCACCGGCGCGATGCAGCAGTGCAAACGCCAGAATCAGACACAACGTGCCGAGGCGGCCGGATAAAAACTGATTCAGACCGGCACGTCGGCTTTTCACATCGTCGGCCTGGACGATCAGGAAATAAGCACACAGGGCGGCCATTTCCATCATCATGATCAGTTCAGCCGCATTGGCGGAAATCGCGGCGGCGGTCAGCGCTGCCAGCAGCAGATTACATAACGAACCGGTGCGGGCGCGCTGGCGCGGACGGGCATTCGCCAGCCAGGCGCAGGCATACAGGCTACTGCACAAGGCTGTTACGGACATCGCCAGTAATAACAGCGCATTCAGCGGGCTGAAGCTGGCGCGGTAAGGCAGAACCGGCAGCGTGAGTGTCACTGATGTGCCATTGCTCAACATAAGAATCGCAGCAAGAATGACGGCTACCGATGCGATCATGCCGCCGGTGCCTGAAATCAGACTGCTGATTTTTGCAGCCCCGGCCAGCAATCCGCAGGCGATACCGCTGAGAACCCAGACCAGCATTGCCAGCGTCATCAGCGACGCCGGATCCAAAGCTAATAATGCCGTCATTGTTTGGCCTCCGTGTCAGGCGCACTAAAGGAAGTCAGCCCGGCCGGAAATACATTCATTGCATTCAGGCGTTTTTGCTGACTGGCGTTTTCAGACAGACTGGCCGTGACCAGGGTGATGGCCTGCGTAGGGCAGGTCCTGATACACGCCGGCCCTTCAGGGCTGAAGCTGCATAAATCGCATTTGACCGCCACCGCGCGCACTCCCGGCACGCAATCCAGAAACGGGCTGACGGCCCGTGGATCTCGCGGGGCGGGCAGGGCTTTGGGGGTATTGCAGTCGCGTGGAATATCCAGCGGTGCGCTGCCGGAAAAGGTAATGGCGCCGAACGGGCAGGCAAGCCCGCATAGCTTGCAGCTCACACACAGACTTTCATTGAGATGAATGGCGTCATTTTCACGGGTGATCGCATTGACCGGACACACCTGTGCGCAGGGGGCATCTTCACACTGGTGACACATCACCGGCGCGGAATCCAGACGGTTACGCATCACCTGTAAACGGGGAGCAGATTGCAAACCGTGACGCTGGTGCTCCTGCGAACAGCTGGCCATACAGGTATTGCAGCCAATACAAAGTTTCGCATCGGCTATCACATATTGATTCATGGCATTTTTAAAGCTCATGAAGTCTCCTTGGTATTTCGTCAAAGGTGACGAAATCGGCACTTAAATTGACATTTCGACATTTATGTCGGAATTGATCCCAGTAAAAGTTCGGCAATAAAAAATATTTCTGTTGTGCCGAAGGGGTAATGTATTTCCGAATGTAAATCAGGCGTGGCTAAGTAATTTATCGAGTTGGGAATGAATCGGCTGATTACTTTTCAGTGAGTCAAAAATACATTGATAAATAGCCGAAATTTTATTGAGATAATGTTCAAGCACGGCGTTTTTATCTTTAATGTCCACGGTGCCATCAACCCGGCCTTCTTCGCTCAGCGTGGCGTGTGCAAACACTCTGAAGACAGGGTCTTCACCGTTGTGTGCCATGTTCAGGCTGTAAACGATATCCTGACTGTAGAAGTCGTCGCTGAGATGAATGCTGACTGAAAAATGGTTAAACAGCGTGAAGCGGATATCCTGATCTTCGCCGCAGCTGAATTCATGGTTTATCTTTTTATTTGAATGAGTTATTGCCTGTATCAGGCTGTTTTGATACGTGCGCCATTGTAACTTCAGGTGGCTGTTTTTACTGGCTATGTAATCCGCTTTGCTGGTCAGTTCACTGAGAGTGCTCATTGTTATTACCCGTTATTGAGGTGTGCGTAAGTGCCTTTCCGGTGCGTCTTTATGCATAAAATGACGACGAAAATACGGCGCATACAACACTACTGGCATAAAACGTGCCAGTTTCGGATTTTATTGAATATTTCTTTTATTATCATGTGGTTGTGGAATTCCCGTACTGAATGCCGGGCCGCATGGAAAACATGGTGACATGTCGAAGGCACTGTATTTCGACATATATGACGGACGATGTCAGGCTTATTCCGCTATTTGATTTTCAGTCCTGTTTACACCTGTCGAAAAATTCTGGCACCAATATTGCTACTCATGTTTCCATGCGCTCTTTATTAATCTCCTGACGGAGGGGAAATAATGCACGAGATTACGTTGTGCCAGAATGCCGTAGAAATAATGCAGCAATTTGGACGACAAAATAATGCCCGGCGAATTACGGCGGTATGGATGGAAATTGGCGCATTTTCCTGCGTTGAACCGGAAGCGGTGGAATTTTGCTTTGAACTGGCGTGTCGCGAAACCCTCGCCGAAGGTTGTGAATTACATCTCGTGACACCGGCAGCAGAAAGCTGGTGCTACACCTGCCAGCAGGACATCTCCTTACTCAGCCCTGGTGTGCTGCTGTGTCCGCAATGTGGCGGGCGTGATGTACGGGTGGTGGCCGATGACGGCATGAAAATTAAACGAATCGAAATCGAATAACGGGTGCCCGATATGCCCGGGGGAGAAAGCTATGTGCAGTACCTGCGGTTGCGCCAGCGGCGAACTTCGTATTGAAGGTGTCAGCCCTGAACACGTTCATCAACATTCCCATGATCACATTCATCCACATGATCATTCCCACGATCACCACCACGGCCTGCCGTTTGCGCCGCGACGGCTGGTGGACATCGAAATGGATGTGCTAGCCAAAAATAATCACATTGCCGCCCACAACCGCGAGCATTTTGCGGCAACGGGCATTCTGGCCCTGAATCTGGTGTCCAGCCCCGGCTCCGGTAAAACGACACTGCTGACCTGCACCCTGACCCGGCTGGCACCCTATTTTGACTGTGCGGTAATAGAAGGCGACCAGCAAACCACGAATGATGCTGATCGTATCCGTGCCACCGGCGTACCGGCGATTCAGGTCAATACCGGTAAAGGCTGCCATCTGGATGCACAAATGGTTCACGATGCGCTGCATCAGCTGTCGCCTAACAATAACAGTCTGCTTTTTATTGAAAATGTCGGCAATCTGGTGTGTCCGGCCAGCTTTGATCTGGGGGAATTGCACAAAGTGGCAGTGCTGTCCGTCACGGAAGGCGAGGACAAACCGCTGAAGTATCCGCATATGTTTGCGGCGTCGCGTCTGATGATCCTCAACAAAATCGATCTGTTGCCGTATGTCAGTTTTGACGTCGACGCCTGCATTGCCAATGCGCGGCAGGTGAATCCGCAGATTGAAGTGATCCGGCTTTCTGCCACCACCGGCGAAGGCATGGATCTGTGGCTGGCCTGGCTGGAGCAGCAACGATGTGCATAGGCATTCCGGGGCAAATCGTTGCGCTGCACGACCAGCAGCCCGATCACGCCTGGGCAGAAGTCTGTGGTCTGCGCCGCGAAGTGAATATTGCACTGGTGTGCGACGGTCAGCCACAAATGCTGATCGGCGGCTGGGTATTGATCCACGTCGGCTTTGCATTAAGCAAACTTGATGAACAGGAAGCACAGGAAACGCTGGCTGCGTTGCACGCGATGGAAGAAGTGGAAGCCGATGTCGCCCTGTTTCTCGGCGCGGGAGAGGCAAAATAATGCGTTTTGTTGATGAATTCCGTGATCCGAAACTGGCGAAAACGCTGATTGAAAGGCTGCATCAGCGCGCGGCATTGCTGCCTTATACCGCTGAAAAACCGATGCAGATTATGGAAGTGTGCGGTGGTCATACGCATGCCATTTTCAAATTCGGGCTGGATAAACTGCTGCCACCGCAACTGGAATTTATTCACGGGCCGGGGTGTCCGGTGTGTGTGTTACCGATGGGGCGGATTGACGCCTGCTGCGAAATTGCCGCGCACCCCGGGGTGATTTTCTGTACCTTCGGCGATGCGTTGCGTGTGCCCGGCCAGCATGGCTCGCTTTTGCAGGCGCGCGAACGCGGTGCTGATGTACGCGTAGTGTATTCCCCGCTGGATACGCTGAAACTGGCGCGTGAAAACCCGGCGCGTCAGGTGGTGTTTTTCGCCCTTGGTTTTGAAACCACGTTGCCGGTTACCGCCGTTACGCTGCAACAGGCGCGACGCGAACGCCTGTACAATTTCAGTGTGTTCTGTCAGCACATCAGTCTGATGCCAACCTTACGCAGCCTGCTTTCGCAGGATGATGTGCGGATTGACGCTTTTCTGGCACCCGGTCACGTCAGCATGGTGACAGGCACCGCACCTTATCATTTCATCAGTGAAGAATTTGGCAAGCCGCTGGTGATAAGCGGCTTTGAACCACTCGACATGCTGCAAAGCGTGCTGATGCTGGTGGAACAAGTTTGCGAGGCATCGTGTAAAACCGAAAATCAGTACCGCCGCGTGGTGCCGGAAGAGGGTAACCTGCTGGCACAGGAAGCGATGCGGGAGGTGTTTACGCTTTCCGGCAGCAGCGAGTGGCGCGGCCTGGGCGTGATTGAAGCCTCAGGAATTACCCTGACGCCTGCCTATGCCCCGATGGATGCGGAGCGGCGCTTTAATCCGCAGGCACAGCCGGTGGCAGACGATCCCCGCTCCCGTTGCGGTGAAGTCCTGACCGGGCGCTGTAAGCCACATGAATGTCCGCTGTTTGGCAGCGGTTGTACGCCACAGAATGCATTTGGTGCGCTGATGGTGTCTTCCGAAGGCGCATGTGCGGCATGGTATCAGTACCGTTATCAGGAAACGGCGAGTGCGAATAAACCGCCGCAAAAACAGATAAAACAGAAGGTAAGCCAGGATGAGTGATCGCAAAGACGTCGTCACTATGGCGCATGGCAGCGGCGGCCGTGCCATGCAGCAGATGATCGAACATATGTTCCTCAGTGCGTTTGATAATCCCTGGCTTAACGAACAGGAAGACGGCGCCCGGTTGTCGCTTGCCAGCCTGAATGCCCTGGGGGACCGGCTGGCATTTACCACAGACAGTTACGTTATCGACCCCGTCTTTTTCCCCGGCGGCAATATCGGCAAGCTGGCGGTGTGCGGCACGGCGAACGATCTGGCGGTATGCGGTGCGATACCTGCCTATCTTTCCTGCGGCTTTATTCTGGAAGAAGGGTTAGCGCTGGATGACTTACAGAAAATAGTAAGTTTGATGGCGCAGACGGCACGGGAGGCGGACATTGCCATTGTGACCGGTGACACCAAAGTCGTGCAGCGTGGGGCAGCCGATAAAATCTTCATTAACACGGCCGGAATAGGCGTGATCCCAACCGCCGTGAACTGGGGCGCCGCTATGATAAAAGCGGGGGATAAAGTCATCGTCAGCGGGACGCTTGGCGATCACGGTGCGGCGATCCTGAATTTGCGGGAAAATCTGGGGATGGATCTGGGCGTGGAAAGTGACTGTGCAGTGCTGGCCCCGATGATTGCACCGCTGCGACCGCTGGCCGGTGTCCATGCCTTACGCGATGCCACACGCGGCGGAGTGAATGCAATTCTGCATGAATTCAGCGCCGCCAGTGGGTTGGGGATCGCCATCGACGAAACTGCCTTGCCGGTTAAACCCGCAGTGCGTGGTATCTGCGAATTACTGGGACTGGAACCGCTGAACTTTGCCAACGAAGGCAAACTGGTGGTGGTGGTATCCGCCGGGGCCGAAGAAAAAGTACTGAAGCTGTTACGCCACCATCCGCTCGGAGCCGGTGCTGCGACGATCGGTGAGGTGACGGTCAATCCACAGGTGTGTCTGCGCGGCGCACTGGGGGTTTCCCGCCAGCTAATGTTGCCCCACGCGGAGCCATTACCTCGCATTTGTTGATCTCGTCAGGGGGCTGATTGCGCCGAAAGGGGTAGAATTTTCGCTGTTCTCCGAGGTTAAAAAGCTTGTTTCCAAAATCACGTTATCCAGAGCCAACGCTATGCAGAGTGCAACAATGAGCACCACAAAACACAAAGGATTACTGGAACTGACGCGCACCTTGTTGCTGCAGCAGACCATGACATCGCTGCTGGAAACCCTGACTCAGGTGATTCAGACTGCCGGTATTGCGGAAGCCGTAACACTGGTGTTGTTCGACAATAACAGTGAACGCGTCAGCTTTTATGGTATCGATCCTCATCATCAACCGGTCAGTTATGAGGATGAAACGCTGCTGGCGACAGGCCCGGTGCATGCGCTGTTGAAGAATCCCAAAACGCAGGTCTGGCGCAGCGAAGCGCTGCATCTTCGCTATCCTCAGCTGGCTGCGCTGAATCTGTATCCGGCGTTTACCGATTATTGTCTGGTCCCTTTACTGGCTTCTTCCGGGTTGCTGGGCGGCTGCGAATTTACCCGTCAGCATGCGACCCCGTTCAGTGAGGAAGACAAAAATGGTCTCTATGACCTTTGCACGCTGGCTGCCATTGCGGTCGAACAAATCCAGTTGCGCGAAAACGCGTTGCTCCAGCAATCGCTGCTACGCCATGAACGTGACGATTTCCGTATTCTGGTCGATATCACTAATGCCGTCCTGTCCAAGCTGGATCTCGACGAACTGACCGGTGAAATCGCCAAGACTATTCACCACTTCTTCCACATTAACGCCATCAGCATTGTGCTGTGTGATGCCGATAAAGACAGCGAACAAGCCAGTGTTTACGCGACCCATTACGTGCAGACGCACGTTGCGGAGCGTGAACAGTCGCGCATGTCGCTCGACGGATCACTGGAACAGCAGGTGATGAAAAATGGCGAAATGTTGCTGACTAATGTGCGGGCTGCGGAAGAGCCGGATGATGAAAGCACATTGTTCCAGCTGTTATGGCGGGATCAGACCAAAACCCTGTGCATTCTGCCGTTACGTTTTGGTCATAAAACGCTGGGCGTTCTGAAACTGGCACAGTGCCAGCCGGATAACTTCAATTCCGCTAACCTGCGGGTGTTACAGCAGATCGCCGAACGCATTGCGATTGCCGTGGATAACGCGCTGGCCTATCAGGAAATTAAAAGCCTGAAGGAGAAACTGCAACACGAAAATCTGTATCTCACCGAGCAGATCAACAGCAATAATCCGGATTTCAGTGACATTGTCGGGCGCAGCTCCAGTATGTCAGCGGTACTGAAACAGGTGGAAATCGTAGCGAAAAGTGACTGTTCGGTGCTGATCCTTGGCGAAACCGGCACCGGTAAGGAGCTGATCGCCCGTGCGATCCATAATCTGGGGGATCGTCGTGATCAGCGGATGGTGAAAATGAACTGCGCAGCCATGCCTGCCGGCTTAATGGAAAGCGATTTATTCGGCCATGAAAAAGGCTCGTTTACCGGTGCCACCGCGCAACGTATGGGCCGTTTTGAGCTGGCCGACAAAGGCACGTTATTCCTCGATGAAGTCGGTGAAATCCCCGTTGAACTGCAACCCAAGCTGCTGCGCATTTTGCAGGAGCAGGAGTTTGAACGTGTCGGCGGCAATAAACTGATATCGGTGGATGTGCGGATGATTGCAGCAACGAACCGCGATTTACGTCAGATGGTGGCGGATAAAGAGTTTCGCAGTGATTTGTATTACCGGCTGAATGTCTTCCCGATTGTGATCCCGCCGCTGCGTGAACGCCCTGAAGACATTCCGCAACTGGTGAAATTCCTGACCTATAAAATCGCCAAACGCATGAAACGCACCATCGACAGTATTCCGGCCGAGACCTTACGGTTACTGAGCCGGATGCCGTGGCCGGGCAACGTGCGCGAGCTGGAAAATGTTATCGAACGCGCCGTATTGCTGACCCGTGGAACGGTGCTGGATTTACAACTTCCTGAACTGAATTACCCGTTGCCGGTGTCGCAGCCGGTGCCGGTGGCCTCCGCGCCTGATATTGCGTCCGCTCCGCACCTGAGTGAGGAAGACGAGCGCGAACGCATCCTTCAGGTACTTAAAGAAACCAACGGCGTGGTCGCCGGTCCGCGTGGCGCGGCGCAGCGTCTGGGGTTAAAACGCACGACACTGTTGTCGAGAATGAAGAAATTAGGCATCGCCGCGCATTAACCGGTCAGACTGCTTTTACCGCACCGGACAATGAAATGTGGCCGATGCGGTAATTCTGTCCACCGCCTGCCAGCGGGTTTCTCCCTGCCGTAAAATGTATTTTCTTCCAGTTTGTTGTATCCCAGGCGGTGACGTCGATCAGCCTGTCATTGATGTTTTCCTCAGCTAATGGCGCAAGATCACTGAACGGTGCGATGTCCGTTATCTCTCTTTTGGCGTAAACCGCTTGTGCGACATCATTACTCATTTTTGCTGCCAGCACCGGATAAACCCGGATCTGCGGCCAGCCGAAGGCGTTGGCGACACCCTGAAAACCCGCTCCTGAAATAAAACGGTTCATGCCTGACACGTCCTGCCACAGATAAAACGGCGCGTAGATATTTTCTGTACTGCCGGTTTGCGGGCAGTCACGGCGGGCGTAGAGATACGTTTTGAAAATAAGCCCCGCCAGGCCATCAGTCCGGTATCCGTTATCGGCAATGCGCTTTTCAATAATGTCCATGTCGTAATCTGCGGGCAGCGTAAAACTGTATTGCATGGCAATCATCAGGCTGCTCCCTGCGGGATGCTGAACATGTCTCCGTGACTGAACGACCAGTCTTCCGGCCGGGTAAAACTCACCACTACCATCACATCAGCCGGAGAAATGCCCAGCGTGATGTGTAGCTTTTCGGCCAGATGCCGGAACAGTTGCTGTTTCTGATAACTGTTACGCGGTTTACCTGCCGTAATGTGAAACAGCAAAAAATCGTCCGAACGCCGGTCATTTTCGCCCGCTAAATAGGTGGGACTGATCACCCGCTGGCGGCGGACCGCCGGTTCGAACAGCTGAAAACAATCCTCTGCGGGCACGGAAAAGTGATCAACCAGTGTTTCCTGCAATGTGGCTGAAATGGCGTTCTGCCAGGCGTCCGCGCGGTGAGCAGGTAAAGAGATTCGGGTAAAAGGCATCGTCGGTTCCTCCGGTTACTGGTTACTGATCATTGAGAGCGGCGAAGCGGCTCAGGGCAGACGCGGCGGCGGGCCATCCGGCATAAAACGCCAGATGAGTGATCACTTCCGACAGTTCGGTATGTGTGACACCGTTGCTGACCGCCAGATCCAGATGAAAAGGCAGTTGTTCACTGCGGCTGAGGGCAATCAGTGCGGCAACAGTGATCAGGCTGCGGTCACGCGCAGACAGTTCATTTCGTTTCCACAGATCGCCGAATAACACCTGTTCCGTCAGTTCTGCCAGTTTGGGTGTCAGGCGTGACATGGTATCCAGCGTCTGCGTTTGGGAAGAGGTTGTGCTCATATCAGGCTCCTTTTTTCGGTGTGAAAAGGAGCATAAGGCGTTATGATTATCCTGAATATCGAAAATATCAGTAGCATTAATCCATAAAAACAGGATGATTAAGCATGGCGAAAAGACCGGTCACTTTTGATTCAGAAGCCTTGCGCAGTTTTGTTACCGGCATTGAGCTGGGGAGCTTTGTGCTGGCCGCTGACCGGCTGGGGCGTTCAACGTCTGCCGTCAGCGCACAGCTGAAAAAACTGGAGCAACAGGCGGGCACGGAGCTGGTACAGAAATCCGGACGGCACCTGATCCTGACCGGACGCGGCGAAGTGATGCTCAGTTATGCGAGGCGGATCCTCAGCCTGAATGATGAGGCCAGCGCCGTGCTGCTTGCCGGCGCGCTGAGTGGCAGCCTGAATCTGGGCATGCAGGAGGATTTCGGCGAAACCTTGTTACCGGCCATTCTCGGCACATTCACCCGCACGCATCCGCAGGTGCAAGTTTCGGCCAGTATTACCCGTAATCAGCAACTGCTGGACGGGATCCGGCATAACGAGTTTGATCTGGCTGTGTGCTGGCAGGCTGATGAAACGTCGCTTTTCCCGTCAAGCCGGTCGCTCGGACGTGTGCCGCTGCGCTGGATTGGCCCTGAAAATTTCAACCTGACGCATTATCAGGAAACCGGCGAACCGGTGCCTTTGCTGGTGTTCGAAGCGCCGTGCCTGATGCGTAACGCTGCGACGACGGCGCTGGATAATGCCGGAATTGCCTGGCGGATAGCCTTCACCAGCCGCAGTCTGAGCGGGATTTGGGCGGCAATGTCGGCCGGGCTCGGGGTCACCGTGCGTACGGATTTCGGTGTACCGGCAACCGTCAGAATTTTAAGGGAATTCCCCGCGCCAGGTGACGTGGGGATCAGCCTGCACCAGAGCCTGACGCCGCCGGGCGAGGCGGCCGCCAGCCTGAGGGAGGCCATTATCGGCTTCTTTACGCAGCAATACTGAGCCGCGGTAATTACTTTTTAACCGGTTGCTGACGGTAATGTTCCAGACGTTCGCGAAAATAAGCACGCAGATGTTCCGGCTGCTCCATCTCCACTTCATCTGCGTTGACCGGCAGATTATTGCGCTCACGCACCGCGACAGTCCCGGCCGCCAGCCCGGCACTCACTTTATCCATCTCTTCTTTGCTAAGCCCTGCGAGTGTTTTGTTCATGGTATCTCCTGTTGACTGCTTGCAGTTTAGCATTCTCAGCGGGCGAAAGGTTTTGCTTCCCGGCTCAGATCAGGTCTCAATTTCACCGTTGGTTTACAAAATCGTCAAAAACAGGCCATTATTTATTCTTCACTTGTCCGGAACGGAGCCTGAAGATGACCCGAATGACCGCCAGAGATTTCCCGCCTGAACTCCTCGAATACTTTGATTTCTATGTGCACGGCAAAATGACCAAACGTGAGTTTCTTGATCTCTCGGCGAAGTTTGTGGCGGGCGGATTGTCGCTGGCTGCACTGACCACGCTGATGACGCCAAATTATGCCTATGCCGAACAGGTACCCTTCACCGATCCGGATATTGTGGCGGAATACATTCAGTATCCGTCACCGCAGGGGCACGGCAGCGTGAAAGGTTATCTGGTACGTCCGGCCAACCTGACCGGCAAAGTGCCCGGCGTGGTGGTGGTGCATGAAAATCGCGGGCTGAATCCGTATATCGAAGATGTTGCGCGGCGGGTAGCGAAAGCCGGATTTGTGGCGCTGGCGCCGGACGGACTGAGTTCGGTCGGCGGTTATCCGGGCAATGACGAAAAAGGGCGCGAACTGCAAAAAAATGTCGATCCGACCAAGCTGATGAACGACTTTTTCGCGGCGGTAGAATTTCTGATGCACCACGGGACCGGCACCGGCAAAGTGGGTATCACCGGTTTCTGTTACGGCGGAGGTGTGGCGAATGCGGCTGCGGTGGCTTACCCTGAACTTGCTGCTGCCGTGCCATTCTACGGACGCCAGCCGAAACCGGAAGATGTGCCGCGCATCAAAGCGCCGTTATTGCTGCATTATGCTGAACTGGATAAGCCGATTACCGAAGGCTGGCCGGCATATGAAGCGGCGCTGAAGGCCAATGATAAAATTTATGAAGCGTATATTTACCCCGGTGTTAACCACGGTTTTCACAACGATTCGACGCCGCGTTATGATAAAGCGGCAGCCGATCTGGCGTGGGAAAGAACCGTTGCCTGGTTTAAAAAATACCTCGAATTACCGACAGAAAGTGCATAAAAGAAAAGAGCGGGAGGGTAAAATCCCCGCTCTTTTTTGTTTCAGACGCCTGTTATGATTTCAGGATGCCGTCGAAATCCGAAGCATCATGGCGCTCTTCCAGCTGTTCATCGCCCCAGGTGCGGTTCACAATGCGTCCGCGTTTAACCGCCGGACGGCTTGCGACCTCGGCGGCCCAGCGCTGGAAGTGCTTATAGGATTGGATGTCGAGGAATTTAGCAGACTCGTACAGACCGCCCTGTGCCAGACTGCCGTACCAGGTGAAAATGGCGATATCGGCAATCGTATATTCTTCACCGGCAATATAACGGTGTCCGGCAAGCTGACGGTCTAATACGTCGAGCTGGCGTTTGGCTTCCATGGTAAAGCGGTTAATGGCGTATTCGATTTTGACCGGCGCGTAGTGATAAAAATGACCGAAACCGCCGCCAAGATAGGGTGCGGACCCTTGCAGCCAGAACAACCAGTTCAGGGTTTCGGTGCGACCGGCAAGATCTTCAGGCAGGAATTTGCCGAACTTCTCTGCCAGATAAAGCAGGATGTTGCCCGATTCAAACACACGGATCGGCGGGGTGGTGGAGTTATCCAGCAGCGCCGGAATTTTCGAGTTCGGGTTAACGTCAACAAAGCCGCTGGAGAACTGATCGCCTTCGTTGATGCGGATAATAAATGCATCGTATTCCGCACCGCTGATGCCCAGCGCCAGTAACTCTTCCAGCAGGATCGTCACTTTCTGGCCGTTCGGCGTGCCAAGGGAATAAAGCTGAAGCGGGTGTTTACCCACCGGCAGCGTTTTTTCGTGCGTCGGGCCCGCTATCGGGCGGTTGATGTTCGAGAACTTGCTGACTTCATCTTTATTCCAGGTCCAGACTTCAGGGGGCTGATACTGTTCTGACATTGCAATCTCCGCATCTTTTTTTGAGTTAAGACCCAAAAGTTTAGCAGGAGATAAACAATGGCGGCGCTGAGAATGTGCCCTTGGGGGGCGGCTAGCTGGCAGTGTGATACAACCCTTTGCGCTTCCATTTCACATCGGCCACCGACTGGCCAGGGTGAATTTTTCCCTGTAACAGTAGATTGAATTTCGCGCCGGTGGCCCGTGTCAGGCGGCTTTGCAGAATATACACGGCCTCGCTGCCCAGCTCGCGGCAGGGTAAAAGCACGGACGTAAAGTTCATCGGCGTGAGGGTTTTCAGGCCATGCTCGAAATCCATGCTGATCACCGAAATATCCTCCGGTACCTGAATGCCGCACGCCGTCAGGGCTTCCAGCGTGGCGTGTGCAATCGGCGTGCTGCCGCAAATAATCGCCGACGGCAGCGATTCACGCGTATGTTCGCGCAGGTATTTTTCAAAACTTTCCCGCGCCTGCTCTTTGCCATTGCCGTGATTTATCAGCAAGTGTGTGGCTTCGTCGAAAACGATGTGATGTTCCAGGCAGGCACGTTTAAAGCCGTCCAGCCGCTGCATCATGGTTTCACGGCGCAGATCGGTGAACAGTAAAACCGGGCGATGGCCCTTGAGAAACAGGAAACTTGCCGCGCTGTAGCCCAGGGAATAATGGTCTGCGGATACGCAATCGAGGCGCATTTCGCGGTCTTTGGCATTGACCATTACCACCGGCTTATTGGATTCGGCGGCCAGGCGATAAAGCATCACGTCATCAATACCGATGATGATGATCCCGTCGGCATCCGACTGATGCAACGCCTGCATAAAGACGGCAATATCCGGATCATTCACCTCAAGCGCACATTTGCGGATATGAATATCGAAGCGCGCCACTTCCGCCGTTATTTGCTGAATCACTTCATAATAGTAGAGATCTTCATACGGAGAAAATGCCGCCGGAGGCGCGCAAATTAACAGAGAATTCATTAACAGACGACTGGCAGGAATGTCGCGCAAAATACCCATGTTTCTTGCGTGTGTAAATACTTTCTCTTTTGCCTGCGGGCTGACATTTGCTTTCCCTGCCAGCACACGGGAAACGGTGCTCGGAGATAGCCCGGTTAATTCCGCTATTTGCCTGATTTTTAATTTTCCCGTCATTTTGTGATCAACGCCTCATAAGAAGATGGACTTATTGCCACGGTTAACTGTTTGTAATTCATGGGCTATTCAGGATGATAGCAAATCCCGCAAACAGCACTGCAATTCCTGTCACAAATAGCAGTTGTTGGAAAAAAAAACCATTACTACTCTCCAGAATATAAACCTCACAAACAAGAAATAAGGTATTTATCCGCGCTGAATATTTAAAGAATTCAACAGGGTGACGCCCTTTATGTCGCTTAAATTCGTCTGCTGTCCGGTAAAATATTAAGGAGTAAAATAATGTTAAAAATAGCAATCATTGGTACGGGTAATATTTCGCATAATCATATTCAGGGATATTTAGAGTTTGCTGACCGTTGCCAGATTGTTGCGCTGGTAGATATTTACCCGGAGAAAGCCGAAGAGAAAAAACGTCATTACGGCCTCACGGGAGCCAAAGTCTACGCCAGCCATGAGGACATCCTCAATGATGCGAATATCGACGTTTTTGACGTTTGTACGCCACCGTATGTTCACGCTGAGATTTCTATTAATGCGCTGAATGCGGGGAAACATGTACTTTGCGAAAAACCCATGGCGGCCTCGTTACAGGAATGCGATGCGATGATCAGCGCCGTGCAGGCGAGCGGGAAAACGTTATCGATCATTGCGCAAAATCGTTTTACCGACGCGTTCTGGCGGCTGAAAAAAGTCCTCGATTCCGGCGAGGCCGGTAATGTATGCCATGCGCAAGTGGATTCCTTCTGGTGGCGCGGACATTCCTATTATGATTTATGGTGGCGCGGTACCTGGGAAAAAGAAGCGGGTGGTTGCACACTCAATCACGCCGTTCATCATATTGATGCAATTCAGTGGATGCTCGGTTTCCCGTCTGAAGTGGTATCGGTGATCACTAACGCCGCGCACGATAATGCCGAAGTGGAAGATCTCTCGGCGGCTATTTTCAAATACGACTCCGGCGCACTGACCCAACTGACGGCGTCGGTGGTGCATCACGGGGAAGATCAGAAAATTGTCATCCAGGGCACGAAAGCGCGCATTTCTGCTCCGTGGGATAAATACGCCAGCATTTCTGCCCCTAACGGTTTCCCGATCGATGCGCGCGATACGGATCGGGAAAACCAGCTTGAAGACATTTATCAGTCTGTCCCAAAACTCACTTATACCCTGCATACCGGCCAGATTGACAATTTCCTGACGGCACTGGAAACCGGCACCGCGCCGCTGATCGACGGCATTCAGGGCAAGCGCTCACTGGAGCTTATCGCCGCAATTTATAAATCAGCCATTACCCGCAGCATTGTCTCTTTGCCACTGACCCCTTCCGATCCGTTTTATCAGACCGGCGGGCTGATGTCGCTGGCACCGCATTTTTATGAAAAATCCGCCTCTGTAGATAACTTCGCCGATGAAGATGCAATCCCGCTCGGTAAAAACATGGATAAAGGAGCCTGAACATGAGTAATAAAGATGGTATGAACTACGCGCCGGTAGGCAAACCGCAGCCGGTGGTGAAACCCGGTGAATTCGTGATTGCCGCGGCGGCATTGGATCACGGGCATATCTACGGCATGTGCAATGGGCTGATCGAGGCGGGTGCCAGCCTGAAATGGGTTTACGATCCTGATCCGGCCAAAGTCGAAAAATTTGTCGCGCAGTATCCGCAGGTTAAGGTTGCGGATTCATTGCAGACACTCCTTGATGATAAGGCAGTGCAGATGATCGCCGGGGCAGGCATTCCGTCTGAACGCTGTGCGCTGGGGCTGAAAGTCATGGCGGCCGGGAAAGATTATTTCACTGACAAAGCGCCGCTGACCACGCTGGAACAACTGGCGCAAGCGAAGGCCAAAGTGGCCGAAACCGGGCGCAAGTATGCCGTGTATTACAGCGAACGACTGCATGTTGAAAGTGCGGTTTTCGCGGGGCAACTGGTGCAGGAAGGGGCGATCGGCCGGGTGATCCAGACCCTCGGGACGGGCCCGCACCGTGAAGGTGAAGGGCGTCCGGACTGGTTCTACGAGCGGGAACGTTTTGGCGGCATCTTGTGCGATATCGGCAGCCATCAGATTGAACAATTTTTGTTTTATACCGGCAACCATAATGCGCGCGTGGTGGCGGCACAGGCACTCAACTTCAATCACCCGCAATATCCGCACTTTGAAGATTTCGGCGACACGATGCTGGAAGGTGAAAACGGTGCGCGCGGTTATTTCCGCTGCGACTGGTTTACCCCTGAGGGGCTGAGTACCTGGGGCGACGGCCGTCTGACGCTGCTCGGTACCGGGGGTTATATCGAGATCCGCAAATATGTCGATCTCACGCTCGGCGAACAGGACGTGGTGTATCTGGTCAATCAGCAAGGCGAATTCCGTTTCCCGGTTTCCGGCCACGTCGGCTTCCCGTTCTTTGGCCAACTGATCCTTGACTGCCTGAACCGTACCGAAAACGCCATGACGCAGGAGCATGCCTTTAAAGCCGCCGAGTTGTGCGTCCGTGCGCAAATGCTGGCAAACGAAACTCACTGAAACGGGAGCAGATGATGAAAACTCTTCAGGCTGCGGTGATCGGTTGCGGAGCTATCCATACCTGCCATGTAGCGGCGATCCGCCAGAACCCGGAGTGCCGGTTACGCGCGATTGCGGAGTGCGATATCGGCAAAGGCCGGGCGCTGGCCCGGGAATACGGGTGTGATTTTTACACGGATTATCATGAGATGTTGAGGGACCCGCAGATCGACGTGGTGCATATCTGTCTGCCGCATCATCTGCACAAGGAGGCTATTCTCGCCGCACTGGCAGCCGGAAAGCATATTTTCACCGAGAAACCGGTGGCGCTGAATAGCGGCGAAGTCAGCGCCATTAAACTCGCGGAGGAAAAGGCCGCAGGACACATTGGCGTCTGTCATCAGAACCGCCTGAACCCTTCCAGCCAGAAAATCAAAATGCTGCTGGAAAGCGGGCAACTGGGCAACATGCTGAGCATCAAAGCCGTTCTGACCTGGTCGCGCAGCGATGCCTATTACAGCGAAAGCCTGTGGCGCGGGCGGTTTGCCACCGAAGGCGGCAGCCTGCTGATCAATCAGGCAATTCATACACTGGATTTAATGCAGTGGTTTGGTGGCGGTGTTCTGGCGCTGAAAGGGGTGGTCGAAAGAACCTTTCTCAGTGATGTGACGGAAAATGAAGACACCGCCATGGCCAGTCTGAAAATGACCAACGGGGCCCGCGGATTGTTTTATGCCACCAACTGCCACAGCACAGATTCGCCGTTACTGCTGGAGATCCACTGTGAAAAAGGACTGCTGCAGTTGTATCACAACACGTTATGGCTGACTGAAGGAGAAAACAAAACATTGCTGGTCAGCGATGACAGTCCGTCAGGAGCAACCAAAAGCTACTGGGGTGACAGTCACCGTCAGGCCGTTTCAAATTTCTATTATTCACTTCGACATCCTGAAGAAAAAAATTATACCTCTGTTTCACAAGCCGGAGTGTCTCTGAATATTATCGGGGCAATCTACCGTTCTTCACAATCAGGGAAATGGATCACTCTGGCTGATTAAATAATTTATTAATTACCTCACATTCACAGGATAATAATAATGAAACCTACTGAACGCAGAGTGGGTTACGGCACGGCTATAGGCTATGGCGTAACCGACTTATTTGGTGGCGGTGCATTCGCCGTTATCGGTACCTGGCTTTTATTCTTCTATACCATGTATTGCGGATTAACCGTTTTAGAAGCGGGGTCTATTTTTGCTATTGCCCGTGTGATTGACGCCGTATTAAGTCCGATTATGGGCTATATTACCGATCACTTTGGCAATACATGGCTTGGAAAACGGTTTGGCCGCCGTCGGTTTTTCCTGCTGCTCAGCTCGCCGCTGATGTTCCTGTATGCGCTGGTCTGGATCAAAGACATGGGCTACTGGTATTACCTTGGCACGTATCTGTCGATTGAATTACTGTCGGCGATGGTGCTGGTGCCGTGGGAAACGCTGGCGGCAGAGATGACCAACCGCTTTGGCGAACGTACCCGCCTTGCCGGTGTGCGTATGATTTGCTCGCAACTCGGTGGCTTCCTGGCCGTGTCTGTGCCGGGGGTGATCATGATGTTTACCGGTAAAGATAATCCGATGACCTATACCTATACCGGTATGTTTTTCGCCACGGTATTTTGTATTGCGGTTTTCACCACATGGCTGTGTACCTGGGAAGCCAAAGATGTGCGGGATCCGGATGAGCCGGAACCGGAAATGGAAACCGGCGGCAACCTCTGGCATCATCTGAAACGTCTGGTTTTAGATTTTATCTCATCGTTTAATATCCGTATGTTTCGTCAGCATATTATTATTTATATTGCTTCCTTCACGGCCATGGACGTATTCGGTGCTGTCTTTACCTATTATGTGGTTTATGGCCTGAATCAGGATGTGGGGGCAGTTTCCGGTTATTTAAGTGTGGCGGCTTTTGTTTCTGTGCCATCGACAATTTTTTATATGATGGTTATGGAACGCCTGAATCTTTCACCGTCAGCTGCGTTGCGGATAGCTTATGGGTGTATATTTATTGTGCTGGCTGTTCTGTTTTATATTTATATCACCAGGACATCAGTACCATTAATCCTATTTACCTCCATATTTGTTATATTAGGTTTCGGACGTTCAGGGCTTTATTATATCCCATGGAATATTTACAGCTTTATTCCGGACGTCGACGAAATAGTCACTAAAAAACGCCGCGAGGGGATCTTTGCCGGGGTCATGGTATTTACCCGTAAAAGTACCGTCGCGATTGCCATCATGATCGTTGGCCTGGTGCTGGAAGAATGTGGATTTGTGAAAGGGCAGGGCGCTCAGCCGGTCAGTGCGTTACACGCGATCATCGGTCTGATGATCTTCGCCACCGGTGCGTTGCTGGCGATCAGTTTCTATATGACTTTCAAATTCAAACTAACGCGGGATACGCATAAAATTCTGATCAAAGAAACGGCGCGCCTGAAACTGGGCGGCGCTCAGGAAGATTGTGATGAAACCGCGCGTAAGGTGATTAAAGATCTGACCGGTTACGAATACAACGAAGTCTGGGGCGGCAGCGCGACACGTAAAACCACGCGGGAAAAATTAGCGATTGAGTAATCAGTCGCCTGCGGGCAGCAACAAGGCCCGCAGGAATTTCCTGTCAGTGATCCGGTGCGGGCAGGGTCTGGTTTCCGTCTCCCAGTGCGCGCTGCATAAACACGGTGTCCAGCCAGCGGCCATGCTTAAATCCAACGCAATGCAGCGTGCCTTTCATCTGAAAACCGGCAGCGAGATGTAAGCTGATTGAGGCTTTATTTTCGCTGTCACCAACGTTACCGATCAACTGACGATAGCCGTGGGTTTCTGCCCAGTCTATCGCCCGGCGAAGCAGGGCTTT
The DNA here is from genome assembly GCF_019049695.1 of Rahnella perminowiae. Lineage (NCBI taxonomy): Bacteria > Pseudomonadati > Pseudomonadota > Gammaproteobacteria > Enterobacterales > Yersiniaceae > Rahnella > Rahnella perminowiae. The sequence continues at coordinate 6,195 of NZ_JAFMOT010000148.1, read as the reverse complement.
CCCCGCGCCGCGCTTCTGAAAAGCAGGATCAATATAGATTGAATCCTCCAGTGTATGGCGGTACGCATAGCGTTCACGATAATGTCCGAGGTAGCAATATCCCTTCACTTCGCCTTCATGCAAAACTACCAGCCAGAGTAAACCTGCGTCTTTAATTTTCTTCAGACGACCCGCCATCTCGCGTTCATCCGGTGGCTGCGTCTCAAACGAGGCGGTTCCATGAAGCACGTGCCAGGCATAAATTTTCTGTATCGCAGGAATATGCTGCGCTTCGGCTTCCGTAATTTCCATTCTTGCAGGTTCTCATCAGTGATTTCTGTTTTGCCTACTCTTTCCCAAATGTATCAGGGAGAGCAAACCCTTTATCACTGATATAAGGAAAAGCTTTGGTTAGCCGGACTTAAGCGGGGCATCTATATACTTTTTTCTTCTTAGCAGTGCTTTATTGGTTTTTTAAACTGCGGTAATCCTCCTGCTATAGTCAGTCCATTGTCCATTAGCGGTTATTTTTTAAGGAAAAAAAGTGAAACTGACGTTACCTCATTTACGCACGGGTGCTGTGGTATTGCTGGCGGGATTACTGCTGGCGGGTTGTGATCAAAAAAGTGACGATACGAAGCATATCAAAGTCGGCGTGATTAATGGCGCAGAGCAGGATGTGGCGGAAGTGGCGAAAAAGGTCGCGAAGGATAAATACGGTCTGGATGTCGAACTGGTTGGTTTCAGTGGTTCATTATTACCAAATGACGCAACCGAGCATGGTGATCTGGATGCGAACGTTTTCCAGCACCGTCCGTTCCTTGATCAGGATAATAAAGCCCACGGTTATCATCTGGTGGCGGTTGGCAACACTTTTGTGTTCCCGATGGCGGGTTACTCGAAAAAAATCAAAACGGTGGATCAGCTGAAAGATGGCGCGACGGTGGCGATCCCTAACGATCCGACCAATTTAGGCCGGGCGCTTCTTCTGCTGCAAAAAGAGAAGCTGATCACCCTGAAAGAGGGCAAAGGCCTGCTGCCGACGGCGCTGGATATCACCGCAAACCCGCATCATCTGAATATTATGGAACTGGAAGGTGCGCAGTTACCGCGCGTGCTGGATGACCCGAAAGTTGATGTGGCGATCATCAGCACGACCTATATCCAGCAAACCGGGTTATCACCGGTGCATGACAGCGTATTTATTGAAGATAAAAATTCGCCGTACGTGAACATTCTGGTTTCACGACCAGACAATAAAGATGCGGAAAATGTGCAGGAGTTTCTGAAATCGTATCAGTCGCCTGAAGTGGCAAAAGCGGCGGAGAAAATCTTTAACGGCGGCGCGGTGCCGGGCTGGTGATTGGCTAAACCGGACAATTTAACCTGCTGATAAACCTGAATAGCCCACTTAAAGGTGGGCTTTTTTATTCAGTTCAGCCAGGCCGCCACCCCGCCGTGCCTTGAACATGTACCCCGTCGATGCGTACTGAAACTGTATGTTCCATCCCTGCACTGAGCCGATGCGCCATCGGGCGCTTTTCCCGATTTGGTATGCGCCGGACGGTGAATTTCCTGCCCGTCTGAGTTAGTGTAATCCCCTTGCTCAATGAGTTCACTATCCTGCGACGAAGGCGGCGTATGCTGTCTGGCCACAGCCGTGTTGCATAAAAGAGCCACTGCAAAAAGGAAAAATCCCAGTAAGCGCATGATTGCACTTTTCCCTGTAGAGGTTGTATGACCTGAATGATTGACGAGGAGAATACTCCTGATAACCACATAAACAATGCTGATATTTAAACAGTAGTTAACTGACTTATTAAGTTTCGTAATGATTAGTTCAGCATCTCCTTCTATCAGGCAGGTGTAGAGAAGACATGAATCATTTAGAATCCGCTTCACTACGTTATGAAAAAATTACATGGAAATATTGCAATCGTAACGTTATTCATAGCGATACAGGGGAAGAAAAAGCGTAAATAATAAAACTAAGTGGCAATAACTCTCCGTTTATTAAGGGGCTGTATGACGTGGATCTATGATGTTAAAAAAACGTTCAGTCATAATATTTTATTTCAGTGAAAATAAAGTTTTCGAGTTCGGGCATTTAACTCAATACAATGACAAATAAGAGGGTTTTTAGAGTTAATTTGAGTGTATTCATTAGGGGGATTTAAATGGCGATAAATATATAGGTTATTTATGGCACATATTAACCCAAAACAACAATTCCGGAGGCCTAATATCTGAGCGTTTTTAACGGAGAGATTAATATGACATGGAATAAAGAGGAAGCAATAAGCTGGGCAAGGCAACATGCGCAGCCTCACAGCACTGGTTATTGTGCGCGTTATGTTGCGAGGGCAATTGAGGAGGGTGGGCTTCTCATTTCTCATGCAAACGCTCATGATTTCGGTGGGTCACTAAGGGGGGCCGGATTTCATGAGATGCCAGGCGGCACCCCACCCGAAAAAGGGGACCTTGCGGTAATCCAGCCGATACCAGGCCCCCCTGTGGACATACCGCTATTTTTGATGGAGTAAGCTGGTACTCAGATTTTAAACAGCGAACAATGTACCCCGGCGAAGCCTATCGCCATTATCAGCCCGCCTATAAAATTTAGCGGAAGAGGTGAGTGATGCGCAGATACATTCTGGCTGCAATGATGTTTACCTGTGTGGCGCGCGCTGAGACAACACCGCAGCAGCAGGCTGAAATATTTTATCGTTGGTACATCCAGCAGGTTAGTGGCCTTGAAAACCCGCTGGAGAATCCGAAACTTTCCGGATACGTAGAGCACGGGACATACGCCATCCTGATGAAAGCCTACAAGGCCAATGAGATTGATGTTGATTACTTCACGAAAGTTCAGGACTTTGATGATAAGGACTGGCTACAGCATATAACGGCTGAAAAGGTGGTTATTGATCCTGTTTGCACAAACGTTTACATGTCCTTTGGACTGGCAGACAGGAAACGGGTTGCCGCCTGCTTTGTTAGAGATAAGGGAGGGTGGAAAATTAGGTCAGTGACAGACCTGCCCTAAAATGTATTAGCTCAGACACTTGACCTGACACAACTACGGCACAAACCAAAGTGACAGTGAAGTGGCATACTGAATAAATCGCCCTATTTTTGGCGGTTTTAATGCATGCATTTACTTCACTAACTAATTTTTATGTAGGCATATAAACACAATAATTTTGGTTAACTCAAAAAAATAATATGATGAAAATCTGATCAGTCCAAACTGCAAGGATTAGCAGGTGCATCATGTTTACACTCTACGAAGGCCGTGAAATTGAATGGGAACTCAGCCCAGAAGACTTCGCCTATATCTGCTCACCCGAGCACGCTTTAGAACAATCTAAAACCCACTATGATCTGGATGAGCGAAATTACCGCAGCAAATTCAGCCCCTTTAGTGTTCCTGAGCGCCTTTACTCAGGACTGCCCATATGGCGACGGGCACAGGCCGGGTATGTGGATCCCATTTACGACTCAATAAAAGAGCATCTTCAGTTAGGCTGGCTGATGGGTGTGGATACCACTGAGCAATGGAATTGGGTCGAAAACCCGTTTTACGTTGATGAAAATGGTGACCTGATTTGTGACAGAGCCTATCTGTACCACGAAGGGTTTATTCGACAGGCTATGGATGCTTATGAATTCGCCGTAGCTGAAAGACAAGGTGTAAAAGCCCTTCCAACTCAGAAATATGATCACGGGCGTTGGGGTTCAGCGCCTGTTCAACATGCCCAGTCAACTAAGACAATCAATAGTAAAGCTGCCGGGCGGTTATTAGCTGCTGGCGGTATCTACAATGGAAACATAGAAGGCTACGCCAAAACAGCTCAGCAGAGATGCCCCGGCGGGTTACGATCAAGTTCTTAATGAAACAACAGCAGGATCGGCTATTGCTTTGGCATCTATCGGCGCGGCCTTTGGGCTTGGTCGGTTGGGGTCAATGCAAGAAATAGAGAGCATTGAAAAAATATAGGGAGCAAGAGGGCCTGCAAGTCTACGAGAGTTTGATCCTGACTTGGCCGGTGGGCCGCTTGAAAAGCTAAGTACAGAAGGTGTTAACATCACGCACGCGGGCGTTGATACCGTTGAGCTTCATATTTCGCGTTTCGAACCCGACAGTGCTAATGACTTTATGATTGACCGGCTACGAAAGATCTCTGACGGTACTTTAGCCCCAGCACCAGTAGATTTGAACTATTTCACCCATGAATGCCGTGAATTTCAACGATATTGCAATTTAGGATGGGAGTCAGGGCAACCAACAGACGGTGTTGCAGCGTATGATTTATGGAATAACGCCCACACAGCAACACTTGAGGAATTCGGTTTGCGAGATAATCAACTTTATCACCCGGATGCGTTTAAATGATGACTAAAGCAGAACAAGATATTCTCAAGGTTTTAATGGCTGATGAGAAAAAATGGACTTGGATGACTCTGGATCGGATGCTTTCGATAAGGGGCTTGGGCGGGGTTGGGCAGGTACCACGTTATGTAGCGAAACTTGCGGAGGATGGAATGATCAACATAGTTGAAGGCAATAAGCCAGCAATGCCTTTCTATGTAATTACCCCTAAGGGGCGAGCGATAGTTGAGAGACTTATCAGCCAAAGTGACGACTCAGTCTCTCAGAGTGACTAGTGGTCTTGGCAAAACTAGCACTAGCGGCTAAATGCCGACCAACTCATTGGGCGGTATTTTAATGCCTGCTGCATGGCTCAAAGTGGCACTGTTTTCAGGGAGGAGATCAATGCCATGTTTGTGCAGGGTAAATGGTCTAACAGCCCTTTTTTGGGACGATGGCTGTCATCTAAGGTAGCAGGGGGACCCATAGGCTAAAAGAGATAATTTTCTGAACCACACAGTAGGGATTCTAAAGGCTGCATTTTAGTATCTTTGAATAATTCGTCTCGGACGGAAGCAAAAATCTCTCGAAAGCTTTACTCGCAGGAGAGTGTGGCAGCGTGAACAACGCATACGAAAGGTCAACTCCAAACAGAGGTTTTTATACTCTAAAGCTTTGGTAAAGCCCTAGAGTAGTCTCAAAGTGAATTTACAAATATTTACCTATTTAAACTTAACTTTATATTTAGTTACGAGTAGCTTACACAAAAAGCACCATAGACCTTCTTTGTATCGCTTACATTGTGGCATCAATTTATATTTCTCCAGGGAGGAGATGTGTCAATGCTAGCTGCCAAAACCTCAAGTCACGAAAAAAGTTTTCTGAAAATCGTTTTGAATAATGACTATTATTATACACTGAAGATACTGAGATTCTTAGTTGTTACTCTAGTGGGATCTTATTCATCTATAGGTTACAGTTTTTCTGGAATAGACATACCTGATATCAAACCTTTTCAGGAAGAATCCGTCATTGTTCAGAAAGGAAATGTTGTATACTTTGATGGTCTTATATCAAAAGAATCTTTTACAACACTAAGTAATTTCCCACACCCAGATAAAATTGAATCCATTTCAATCAATAGCATGGGAGGTGACGTTGAAGCTGCTCTCGATATAGCTGATTGGATGTGGGAAAATCATATTAATATAAGAATTCGTACTGTTTGCGCATCTGCTTGTGCAAATTATCTATTTCCTGCTGCAAGAAATAAATTCATAGGAAAAGATTCTTACCTATTACTGCACGGTGGTGTAAACAGTCCTGAAAAAGAGTTTCAGCTGGATACGAATACGGATTTTTCGAGAAATAGCTTCTTTGAGTCCCCAGAAGTAAAGAAAATCAAATCTAGAGAATTGGTTTTTTACCATAAAATTAATGTTGGCTCTAAATACCCTTATTGCCCACAGTTAGAAGAGAATTATTCAGATAAATTTCCGGAAAAGTGGTTTTCATATGAACCTCTTTCTCTTGAAAAATTTGGCATATCCAATATCCATTATGCCAACTCACCTTCTCAATGGATTTTATTGATGAGAAGTAAAAATGTTATTTTCGCAAACAATTGTAATTAGGAGATTCGATAATGCGTGAGCTTTCAACAGTTGAAATGAACGTTGTAGCAGGTCATACCTTACATGCTTCAAGGTAGTCAGCCTGTAAGCACACCTGTTTTAGTTCCACGCACTTTTTGAGACTTCCGGGTTTTCGGCCATCAGCCGGTACTCTTCCGGCGTCAGGTTGTTCAGGGATTCATGAGGCCGCTCGTTGTTATATTCAGCCAG
>NZ_JAFMOT010000149.1:0-35598 GCF_019049695.1 Rahnella perminowiae | reverse complement strand
AGCCTCCGCATTATTTATAACACACTTATAATGTATTTTATGAATATGTAATGGCGGGCGGTTTTATCGATAATATAAATGATTTTATCAACTTTCTGGCTTTATGGATTATTATTACTTATCAGGATTAATTAATTTTTTGTATGTTTTAGTTAATGTTAATTACGCACATTACTGAATATTCCCCGCAAGTAATTCCCCGCAATTTTCAACTCAAAATTGTTTCCAAACATTGCTTTTTACTTTCCAATCCTATAAATTGCCCTACCACCGAGACTGCTAAAAATAAAACGTTATGCATAAGGATGTTAATAGGATGTATGTCTCTATATTTGGCATTCCTGGATTTGTTGTTATTTATTATTGATCGTGATACCCCGCACTGATTCTCAGCGATATTTAATTTCTGCATGACATAGGCAGAGGCTATTTCACAGCCTGTTTTCGGTGGTTGACTCATTATCATATTATTACGCTATGGATACCATAACATCCATGGGCGGTAGCGTGGGAAAGCCATCCTCACTGGCTAAACTTACTCTTACTTAAGAACCTCATAAAAACATCTTCCTTAATTCCCCGGCGGGCAGGGATAAAAATACCAGAAAGAAAGCTGCCCCGATAAAAATAAACGGTTAAAACGTTATGAAAGTTAAGCTCTTCTCTGTTCCACTCGTCATATTTTTCACATCGCTGTGTGGATGTACGTTATCGCCAGGTATCGGTCTGAATACCTCGGGTAAAAATGTCGTGAACGAAAAAGTTCCTTCTGAAGATATTAGCGCCCTGGTTGATGTTTACCCTATTACGCCTAAACTGGTTGAATCTCTCATCCGGCGTCCCGCCGTTGCAACAGTGAATAGCGACCTGGATTCACGTCTTAAAAACTACCAGTACCATGTCGGCATCGGCGATATATTAACCATTACCGTATGGGATCATCCTGAACTTACCACACCCGCCGGTCAGTATAGGAGTGCCGGAGAGGCCGGAAACTGGGTAAATGCCGAGGGGGCCATATTCTATCCCTACATAGGTATGGTTAACGTTGCCGGCAAAACTACCTCCGAAATTCGTAGCAATATTACTGCCCGGCTCACCCAATATATTCAATCACCGCAGGTTGATGTCAATGTCGCGACGTTCCGCTCGCAAAAAGTCTATGTCACCGGTGAGGTGGTAAAATCCGGACAGCTACCGGTCACCAACGTTCCCCTGACCATAATGGATGCAATTAACCAGGCGGGGGGATTAGGTGAAAATGCCGACTGGAATAATATCGTATTATCGCATAACGGTGAGAAGTCCCTCATTTCTTTGCAGGCCCTAATGAAGAACGGAGATATGCGGCAAAACCGTTTACTCGAGCCGGGAGATATTCTCTATATCCCAAGAAATGACGAGCTGAAAGTGTTTGTGATGGGTGAAGTGAACAAGCAAATGACATTACGCATGGATCGTAGTGGTATGACTCTGACTGAAGCTCTGTCGGATGCCCATGGTGTTGACCCGCTGACGTCAGATGCCACGGGGATTTTCGTCATCCGCCCCCTGAAAGGGGAGGCTAAAAACAGGATCGCGAATATTTACCAGCTGAATGCAAGCGATGCGGCGGCACTGGTGCTGGCAACAGAGTTCCAGCTTCAGCCTTACGATATTGTGTATGTGACGACGGCTCCGGTAACAAAATGGAATCGTATTATCGGACAACTATTGCCAACTATTACCGGGGTTCATGACCTGACGGAATCAGCCCGCTATATTCGGAACTGGTAAGGAAAGGGAATGTTTAATTCTGTCCTGATAGTGTGCGTAGGTAATATATGCCGCTCACCGATAGCTGAAGCTTTGCTGAAACAATGGCTGCCTGAAAAAAATATACAATCGGCCGGTCTGTTTGCACTGAAGGGAAAAGGCGCTGATCTGATGGCAAAGACGGTGGCCTGCCGTCACGGGATATCACTGGAAAATCATAAGGCAAGGCAGTTTACGCGTGAAATGGGGCGGACGTTTGATCTTATTCTGGTGATGGAAAAGAGGCATATCAATATTATTACGCATTATTTACCCGAAATCAGAGGGAAAATCATGCTGCTGGGGCATTGGAATCAGCGCAAAGATATTCCTGACCCGTATGGAGGAGATATAACAACCTTTAATTTTATATTCTCTCTTATAAATGAGTCAGTATCTGGCTGGAAGGCGGCTTTAGATGATCAGGGTTTAAAATGAGTGTGAAAATAACGAATCAGTTTAAAAATAAAAATAGCCAGGATGAGTTTGATTTACGCAAAAACGTTGGCGCTGTTATTGACCGAAGATACACTATTATTGTCATTACCTTAATCTTTGCCATCATTGGCCTGTTATATGCCGTTCTGTCGGCTCCGGTTTATCATACTGATGCGTTAGTTCAGATCGAATCCTCAGGCGAAACCGATATGATAAGTCATATCTCGCCATTATTGCCGGCGAAATCACCTGTTTCACTGACAGAAAAACAATTGATTACTTCCCGGGCAATACTGGGTGAAACCGTCGCTCAGTTAAATTTGGATACAGAAGTCCGTTTTGCCCATTTTCCCATTATTGGTGAGGCGATACGGCGATATTCGTCGTCAGGATTGCCGCAGATCACGGTGGATATCTTTGAACCACGCGAGGGAGTGACCGGAAGCCCTTATACGCTTGAAATTCTCGGGAATGCTAATTATCAGATAACATCACCTTCCGGCACGACCACATCGGGAATGGCCGGTAGGGTGTTAGAAACTCCGGAGTTTCGTATTGAAGTCAACGCAATCAATGCGCGCAAAGGCGATAAGTTTACCGTTATAAAAGTCGAAGTGCTCAAGGTGATCAGTGACTTACAAACCAATGTCAACGTCATGGATCAGGGAAAAGATACGGGTATTTTGACTATCAGCTACAGTGGCAATGATCGTAAACAAATTAAGCGTATTCTCCAGACAATTATTGATAACTATGCCCGCCAAAGTATCCACCGGAAATCAGAAGAAGCAGAAAAAAGTCTGGAGTTTCTCAGGAGTCAGCTTCCCTTGGTAAAAAACAACCTTGGGATCGCAGAAGCGAAATTAAACACCTTCAGAAGCCGAAATAATTCGGTGGATTTACCGATGGAAGCAAAGTCGGCCCTCGACAGCCTGGTTCAACTGGATGGTCAGGTTAACCAGCTTATCCTTAAAGAAGCTGAGATTTCAAAGCTCTATACAAAGCAGCATCCTGCATACGTGGCATTAATTGAAAAAATCCATGTACTGAAAGAAGAAAAGGAAAATCTGAGTCAAAAAATCAGCACATTGCCTCAGATGCAGCAGGAAGTGGTCAGGCTGACGCGTGACGTTCAGTCGGGACAACTTATCTATATGCAGCTTTTAAATAAGCAGCAAGAACTAAAAATCAGCCAGGCCAGCACAATCGGCACGGTCAGGATTATCGACAGTGCCGTCACAGGATTAAAGCCCGTGAAGCCCAATAAAATCAGGGTGATATTTATTTTTGCCTGTCTGGGAATGATTTCATCCGTTGGATTTATCCTGGCAAAAGTCTCACTGCAGCATGGCATTGATTCCGCCGAAATACTTGAAGACATCGGTCTGAATATTATTTCAAATGTGCCGCTATCAGAGTGGAAAAATAACCCCGATCCTGACGCTATTAAGGATGGGCAACGCTTAAGCCTACTGGCACTTGAGAATCCGTCAGATATTGCCATTGAAGCCCTGAGAAATTTAAGAACCAGTTTATATTTCTCGCTGATGGAATCCGGATCAAATGTATTGATGATCTCCGGTGCTACCCCGATGGTAGGTAAAACCTTCATCAGTTCCAACCTTGCTGTGGTGATAAGCCAGGCTGAAAAACGGGTCTTATATATTGATTGCGATATGCGAAAAGGGTATGCACACCGGATCTTTGATATTCACAACGTAGGTTTATCAGAGGCTATTGCAGGTTCCATCATGTATAAAGACGCGGTCCAGAGCAGTAAAATTCCGGGGCTGGATATCATTACGCGCGGGAAGTTATCCAGAAAACCATCGGAACTTTTGATGCGCAAGGAATATCGCCAACTTATTCAATGGGCTTCAGAGAATTACGACCTCGTAATACTGGATGCACCGCCGGTTCTGGCGGTAAGCGATGCCGTTATTATCGGGAAACATGCGGGTATTTCTCTGCTGGTTGCTAAATTCGAGCAGAGCACAGTACGTGAAATAGAATCTGCAATCAGAGTATTCAAAAGAAATAATATTGATATTAGCGGCGGGGTGCTCAACGCAGTGGTGAATAAATTTTCTGGTTTCTATAGCTATGGTAAAAAAGAAATATATGAATATCATGCATCTGAGCTATGAAAATCACACTACGTTATCAGGACATAGGCAGAACTCTACGAGAAGTGATGTTTGCTCCTGACTGGTCTTAACTAGACCAGGATCATTATGATATCTTTCAGGGAAAGATAATGAATAAGATATTCAGCGACAGTGTTATTTATGTTGGCGGAGAGTTATTTGTAAAAATTTTCCCTTTCCTTCTGCTCCCTGTTCTCTCCCGCGCTTTGGGGCCTGAACAGTACGGACAAATATCTTTATTCAATACTTATGTGTCGATCTTCTTTGTCTTCATTGGGCTCAATTCATCAGCCGCGATTATTAGATATGAGTACATGCAAAAAAGATATCATTCTGCAGATTATTTCTTTTCCTCTGTCATTATTTTATCCATCGCCTTCATCCTTTACATCCATGTCCTGTATGTTTTTTACCGCCATGAAATTATCATCCTTGCAGCGCTGGCAGGTTATCTGCAGTGTGTTTACACCAATCTGGTCTCGGTCAGTCAGGCCAGAAAAGAAGCGAAAAAATACCTGATAGCACAAGTGCTTAATGCGGCAATGTCATTTTTTATGACATTATTATTTCTGTATTATTTTTGGGCGAACTATGAGGCCAGGGTTTACGCGATTATCATGGGCTTTCTGCTCTCAATATTTTTTGCTTCCTGGTCAAACAGAGTCTGGCTGAAGCAGGTAGATTTTCGTTTTGAGACGTTTAAAAAGACATCATCGCAACTTTTACTTTTTGGCGTTCCTCTCATTATTCATAATTTGAGTTTTCTGGCCCGATCCGGACTGGACAGGATTATGATCAGTAAATACTTCCCCGGTGCCACATTGGGGAATTACTCAGCAGCATTTCAGCTGAGTGTGATTATTACCGTAGTGCTGATGGCGCTGAATAAGGCATTGACCCCTCATCTGTACAGCCAGTTAAGGAATAATAAAATCAGGAGAAGTGACTTTAATCTGATCTTCGCCGGGTATTTTTTTCTGAGCATACTGATAACCGTTGTTGCGCAGTTACTGCCTGAAAAAATATACAATATGGTTGCAGGAGAAGAGTATCAGGACATTAAAAGATTGGTGATAATTATGGTGCCTGCTTTTTTAGCGCAGGGATTTTACCTGATTATGGCTTCCACCTGTTTTTTTTATGGCAAGAATAAAGCAATTTCCTATTGTACTTTCACCGGAGGAATCGTTCATTGCGTTATATTGTATTTCGTTTGTAAGTTTATGAATGTATTCTGTGTGCCATGGGTGCTGTTTTTCTCGAACAGTTTTGTCGCTTTTCTGATGTATATAACTGTCTTCAGGGCCGTATTAAGCCAGGACCGGCGAGGAAAAAGTGAACATTGATTTAAAACGTGGCGTTATGTATCTTCTTTTAATGATGGCCATTTCAGTATGCATAGTTAATCTTATTGTGAATGCACGTATTGCGGTAGGGGCGGTGATCTTTACCCTGACTGCATTGAGCATACCTGTCATGACCATTCCGGGAGCCCGTTATAATTTTTTTATCATCTCGGCACTGCTGTTCTCTGCCGGCTATACGTTTTATTGTGTTAATGCTTTTGATATCTTCCCCGGAATAGATGCTGTCCGCTATTATCAATTTTTGATGTCAAATGACTCGCTTAGTGAAATACTCTCCGGTGCGGTAGAGAGGGTGATTAAAGTGCATGAAAGCGGAGAGACTGACGGACCGGGTTCCTTTTTTATCTTTGGGTTACCTGTTCATTTATTTTATAATTTAATGCCCGCAAAAGATGCAGTTTATATTGTTATTTTTAATTTCATCTTCAAAATGATGGGGGTTTTGACAATCAGCCGACTATTTTCCAGAGTATGTTCGGTTAATTTTCGCTGCGTTCTGCTATCTCTGATTATTTTTTCTCCGACGTTTAATTATTTTGTTTCTGTTTTTGGTAAAGATACCTTTATCTTTTTCATGACAATCCTTCTGGCCGCTGCGTTAGTCAGTTTCTCGGTTACTCCGGGGAGAGTTACAAAATTCTTCCAGGCCATTAGCATGTTAATACTGGCAGGCTACTGTTTTCTGCTCCGGCCTTATTCTCCCGTAACGGCACTTCTGTATGTTATGTTTACACTGGAATGTTGCCGGTTAATAAAATTCGCCATGATAGGAACGGTTTTGATAGTGGTACTGGTTGCTGTTTTAAAATCGGTTCTATTAATAATTAACTGGCCGATGATTTTTGCTTTTATGTATATGGCTCCCAACCCCTCTCAGTTTATGAATTATGATGGCTTTACATTGCTTCCCGTGCTCGGGGTTATTATTACTTTAATGTTGATTTTTGTCCGGACAATAAAATATACCACCCTTATTTTTGACAGGAAACTGGCAGCATCGGTTATGTGTGTCCTGATTTATTCTGCCATCATGACACTGGTTGGATTCTACGCGATCCGTACTGAATATAGTTTTGGAAGTGTAGGGGATGCCGTATTCAGAAAACAACTGCTCATTATGCCGCTGGTTATTTTTTCCCTGTTACTTTATTTAAGAACCCGGGTTGCAGGTACATCAGATGAAGAAAATTGAAGTTGCTCACCTGTTAGGTCAGCTGGATATCGGAGGAATTGAAAGCTGGCTTTATGATTTGGTGATTGAAACAGCAGGTAGTGTACAGCACACCTTTATCGTCGATAAGCCCCATAAAGGATTTTACGAAGAGGATTTATTGTCGATGGGTTGCAGAGTCATACACATTTCGTCTTATAAAAAACCACTGAAATACATAGCCGCTTTGTTTTCCGTTCTCAGGAAAAATAAATATGATGTCTGTCATAGCCACGTCAGCTTCAATAATGGTGTCGTCGCGTACATCGCTAAGATGTGTGGTATACCGAAGGTTATTTCCCATGCTCACTCTGATCGAACTCTGCAATACCAACGCCAGGGCCTGTTAAAACGCCTTGAAATTGATTTTAAAATCTTCCTGGTCAGGCGTTATTCGACGTATTGCGTTGCGGTCAGTGAAGGTTCAGCACGTTGCCACTACAAAACAAAGGGAACGGCAGTCAGCATCATTCCCTGTGGCAAAAATTTTCAGAACCTGGTCTCTGCTGCTCCGAGCCGCCTTAAACAGGAGCTTGGTATTGCTGAAAGCACGTTTGTTTTGGGAACGGTCGGGCGGGTAGAACCTGTTAAAAACCAGGCATTCCTGCTTGATATACTCTCTCAATACCGTGAGCAGGATGTGTGTTTGCTGATTGTTGGTGAAGGAAGTCTGCGGGCTGACTTGCACAGACTCACCCTTGAGCAGGGTCTCGCTGACAAAGTTATCCTGACCGGTGCAAGAGACGATACGCTGTTAATTTTACGCGATGTTATTGATGTTTTCCTGTTTCCGTCGCTGCACGAGGGCTTTGGGCTTGCTGCTGTTGAAGCTCAGGCGGCCGGCCTGCCGGTCATCGCTTCACTGCATGTTCCACGGCTTATTGATGTGACTGAACGTATCTCTCATCATTCACTTAGCCATCTCTGTGCATGGACGTCAGAAATTGATGCATGGATGGCTCAGCCTGTCAGGAAAGAAATTAATACTGATGTGATAACAGGCCGCTTTTCTATCGGGAAGAATGCGCAGGAAATATTGAGGTTATATGTCTGAAAATATTAAAACTGGCCGGATGGTTTTTCATCACTGGCGGAGCATTATTCTGTTTCTATGTGCCATAATCTCTCCTTTACCGAAATTTTTTCGTGCTTATCTGCTTGATGTCTTCGCCGGATTTCCGGGAAAAACAGGGGTGGGCATCCGCTATATTCTTATCCGTACGCTGGTAAAAGCATGTGGAGATAATGTTTATATCGGACGCTGGTGCGTATTCAAAAATCTACAAAACCTCTCACTGGGTAGCAATATCAGTTTTCATGAACGGAGTTATGTGGATGCTGCCGGAAATATATTGGTGGGTAATGATGTGTCGTTTGCCCATTCTGTGTCGATTATCTCTTTCGAACATCGGTACGCATTATCTGAACAACCCTTTAAATATCAGCCGGTAGAGCTTAAAAAAATTTGTATTGCCTCGAATGTCTGGGTGGGGTGTGGTGTAAGGATCCTGGCAGGTACGATAATTGACTCTGACGTCGTTATCGCAGCGAATTCTGTCACCAAAAATCATCTTACTGCGGGAGTCTATGCCGGATCCCCGGCAATGAAAATAAAGGAGCTATCATGAAAATGGTTTTTGCGCATGACCATTATTTTATCCATCATGGTGAAAAAGTGTATTCACCCGGTAAGCTTCCTTATTCTGCTTTTACCCGGTATTTACATCATTTTGATCAGGTAACTGTATTATCCCGTTATAAAAATGATTCCTCATTTTCGCCTTACTGGACTCTGGCCAGCGGTCATGGGATGGTTTTTAAAAAAATTGAAAATCATTCTTCTCTGAAATCTGTGTTATTCACTTGCCATAAAAATATTATCGAGATTAAAGACACTCTCAGAGGGTGCGATGGCGTTGTTGTCAGGTTACCCAGTGAAACCGGTCTGATAACAGCAAAAATCGCACGACAGATGAATATTCCTTATCTTGTGGAACTCGTAGCCTGTCCGTGGGATGCCATGATCGGATACGGATCACTGAAGGGATTCCTCTATGCTCCGGTGTTATCCTGGCGGGTGAGGCAGGCGGTGAAAAAAGCCTGGGGTGCTATTTATGTTACGGGAAGTTTTTTGCAAAAACGTTATCCTATTAAATATAACGGCGTGTCTGCTTCAAACGTTGAGTTACTGCCGGCCTCTCTTTCTGTTCTGAATCAAAGATGCGATAAAATAGCTACGTCCTCTGGAGGACCTTTTAAAATAGGCTTAATTGCTTCTCTTGACAGTCCGCATAAAGGTTTTGATACCATTTACAGAGCAGTCTATCGGCTCAAAAATAAGGGGGTTCCGGTCATACTTGAAATCACCGGTGGCGGAAGTAAATTCAAAAATAGTCCGCTGATTGATAAATTATTACTGCATGACAATATTATTTTTTCAGGGCCCAAAACATCAGGAGAAGGGATTTTTTCATTCCTGGATACCGTCGATCTGTATGTGCAGCCCAGCAATCAGGAAGGATTGCCACGTGCTGTGATAGAGGCGATGTCGCGCGCCTGCCCGGTGATCACCAGTTCTGCCGGAGGAATGCCGGAGTTATGTCAACGGCATTACCTGCATAAGCCCAATGATGACCATACACTGGCGAACAACATTGAATATTTACTAAAAAACCGTCAGGAAATGTTATCGATGGCGCACCACTCGTTTAATACTGCGCGTCTTTATCAGCCTGAATTATTAATGAAAATCCGCTTTGATCTCTTTACCCGCTATAAGAATCATATGCTTTCACTCAGGAATGCCTGACACAACATCTCTCAGTTGTTTTTGGTTTTTACTGATATAGATAATGAATGACCTTTAACATAATTATGAGAAATGTTTTTGCAAGGTCAGTGTAAATATTTTATTTATATTAGGGAGCTGCAAGCAAGATCCGAACACAATGCAATAAATGTTGGAATTTATTTCCGGCAAAAAAAGGAATGATAATTTTGAATGGAATCGATCACAAATATGTTATTGCAATTACGGCTAACACAAGCTGGTATTTGTATAACTTTCGAAAAAATACCATTATGGCTTTGCTGGAGAATGGATATCAGGTAATAGCAATCTCACCTGCGGATGAATATACTCACCGGCTCGCTGAACTTGGCTGCCAGACGGTTCCGGTAAAAATAGACTCCGGCGGTACTGATTTTTTCAAAGACTTGATCACTTTATTTTCAGCCTGGTGTGTTTTGCGTAAGCACAAAGTCGATGTGGTATTGAATTTTACGCCTAAAAATAACATCTATTTTACGCTGGCAGCTAAGGTATTAGATATTCCTGCCATCAACAATATCGCCGGACTGGGCAGTGTTTTCATGAGCAAAGGCATGGTGAGGATAATATGCCGGCATCTCTACCGGTTCAGTCAGCGCTATGCGGCAAAAATTTTCTTTCAGAATGAGGATGACCGGGAATTATTCCTGACTGAAATGCTGCCTGATTATTTATATACCGAACGATTACCGGGTTCGGGTGTTGATTTAATGCGTTTCAAGGTAACACCGGCACCTGATGATGATGTGGTACGTTTTATACTGATTTCCCGAATGCTCTATTCCAAAGGAGTAGAACATTATGTTGATGCGGCGCGCAAATTGAAGAAACGGCATGGGCAGCGCTGTGAATTTCGCTTGCTTGGGTTCCTGGACGTTAATAATCCGGCCGCCATTAAGACCGAACGGATGGCCGCCTGGATTGAGGAGGGGAACATACTTTATCTGGGGACGTCAGATAATGTTGAGCAGGAAATCGCGCTGGGCGACTGTATTGTTTTGCCTTCCTTTTACCGTGAGGGGGTGCCGAAATCCTTACTCGAAGCCGGAGCGATGGGGAAGCCTCTGATTACCACGCGTAATATTGGTTGTCAGGACACGGTCAATGAAGGGGTAAATGGTTTTCTGTGTGAGCCACAGGATACGGGGTGTTTAACACGTGCGATGGACCGGATAATCAACCTTACCCACTCGCAACGTCTGGATATGGGCAACGAGAGCAGGAAAAAAATGGTCAGGGAGTTCGACGAAAAAATAGTCATTTCCCGCTATCTGACGGCCATTGAACAGGTTCTTTCCTGACACCGGCGGTTATTCCGCCGCCGGTGTCAGGCTTGCTGACAAAATGCTAGTCCACGCGGCGATAGCTGCGCTGCGTATTGTTGACTTTATACAGATAGCGGCGCGATTCTCCGGACGGATGTTTGGTCGTCAGTGTGGTATAGACATCGCCCGGCGACATGCTGTTAATGATGTTAAATGCCTGCGTTTTATTGCTTGAGAACACGCGTAACACGCTGCCTGCGCCACCGTTATACGCAGTAATCACTGCATAACGACGTGATGTCGGATTGCTGATGTTCCCCAGATAAACGTTTTGCAGCATCGCCAGGTATGCGGTGCCGGTATTGATGTTATTTTGAGGATCAAACAGATAGCTTCGGCTTGGCTTACCCCATTTCCCTTCTGATTTAAACACATCCACCCCAGCGGTATGCTGCACAACCTGCATCAGCCCCAGCGCATCGGCGTTACTCACCGCATACGGGTTAAAAGCAGATTCCGTTTGCATGATCGCCAGTATCAGTGACTGATCGACACCATATTTCGCAGAGGCTTCGCGGATCATCGGCAGGTATTTATGCGCACGCTGATTCAGGTGGTTTGGTACCATCTGGATCGTTACGGAATAAATGACATGCAGGCCGGACTGACGGCGCATCAGTTTGTTCTGGATCAGATAGTCGGCAAAGCTGGCGGCACGCCCTTCCCAGCGGATCGGCTGACCGGTGTTGTCGAGAACCTGACCGTACAACATCGGTTCCCGGCTGATCTGGATATCGTTGGCGTCTGAGTAGAGATCAACGTTGCCCGGGTCATCGCCCACCAGCAAGGTGCTGATAATGGCCTTACGCAGGCTGGCGGCCGGATCGGTGCCAGAAATGGTTTCAAGAGTAATGGTACCCGCATCAAAGTTAATATGGCTGCGGGTGTAATACTGATCGCTATATTTCACGTAGTCTTTCGGACCCGCGATCAGCACTTCATTCATGCCCCAGATGTTTTCGATGTTATGGGCGAACTGGCCCATCAAAATGTCAAATCCGTTAGTGTCTTTCACATAAGCTTCGTTGAACGAGTCTTTCTTACTGCCGGAGCAGGAGATCAACATGGGCGCGATAACCAGCAAAGCTAAAATTTTCTTCATCTTACAAGCCGTTTCTGATGAAAGAAGCAGGCGCCGGGGCACCTGCCTTAATGTTTCAACCATTATTACCAATGATTATTTTGAGGGCGGGGTATAGCCTTCGATATGAACATCCTGACCTTCAAACAGAAAATTCACCATTTCCTGCTCCAGCAATTTACGGTCATCCGGGTTCATCATGCTGAGTTTCTTTTCGTTGATCAGCATGGTCTGTTTGGCCATCCACTGCGACCAGGCTTCTTTGGAAATTTCATTGAAAATACGTTTGCCAATCTCGCCAGGGTACAGCTGGAAGTCTTGCCCTTCGGCATCGCGCTTGAGAAAGGTGCAAAAAATCGTTCTGCTCATGCTAATTCCTTATCGATCGTTCTTTTAGGGCGGTTATTTGCCAGCGGTCTGCTTTGCTAATTGTATCAGCAGACGTTCTACCGGCGCGGCCAGCCCGACGGATTGTGGTTGCGCTAAGTTATACCAGAGACCCGCACCTTCATCCATGCAACCCGCCGTAGAACGTAGATTTAACCACATCGGAACGATATCCAGATGGAAATGGCTGAAAGTGTGACGGAAAGCGGTCTGTTGCTGTAACGCATTTTGCGTAACACCGTATTTTTGCAGCCCCAGCGCGAGTTCATCTTCGGTCTGGTATTGCGGGAAGCAGAACAATCCGCCCCACAGGCCGACGGGCGGACGCTGCTCCAGCCAGACTTTATCTTCCTGCTGAATCATCAGCATAAAGGCCGTTTTTTCCGGTAACGTGGTTTTGGGTTTTTTACCCGGGTATTTTGCCCAGCTGTGATGTGCGTAAGCTTCGCAACCTGATTTCACCGGGCATAACTCGCATTTCGGTTTGCTGCGGGTACAGACCATGGCACCCAGATCCATCATTGCCTGATTAAACTGTGCGACACCTTCGGCAGGCGTGACGTCTTCACTGATCGCCCACAGTTTATTTTCGGTTTTTTTCTCGCCCGGCCAGCCGTCAACGGCGTAGCAACGGGCCAGCACGCGTTTCACATTGCCGTCTAAAATGGGGTAATGCTGATTCAGTGCCAGCGACAACACGGCGCCCGCCGTTGAACGGCCAATGCCCGGCAGCGCAAGAATTTCATCAAACGTCGTCGGAAATACGCCGCCGTGCTGGCTGGCAATAGTTTGGGCCGCTTTATGCAGGTTTCGTGCACGGGCGTAATAGCCAAGGCCGGTCCACAGATGCAATACTTCGTCGAGCGGTGCCGCGGCGAGATCTGACACCGTCGGGAAACGTTCCATAAAGCGTTCAAAATACGGGATGACAGTCGCTACCTGCGTTTGCTGCAACATCACTTCTGAAAGCCAGACTTTATAAGGTGTTTTGGCAATTTGCCACGGCAGCGTCTTGCGGCCATAGCGCTGATACCAGTCGAGCACCAGCGGCGAAAAAGAAGGGGCTTCCATCATGGGTGAATTACAGTCCGGCAGGGTTAAAAGACGGGGCTGATCACATCACAGTTCCCGTCTGGCTGTAAACCGGAACTTTCCGCACTGTACGCACAGTAGTTAGTGGCTGATTTCAGTATTGACTGTTTTCCTGCCCGCAAGCCTTGCTAATCGGGAGTAAGTTTGGATAATGCGCCTTTCCTTATATTCAGTGACCCAGGCACAGGCATCCGCGCGCGGGTACCGCGTCTTGCCAATCGGAGTGGAAACACCATGAAAAACGACGTCATTTCACCGGAGTTCGACGAGAATGGTCGCGCGATGCGCCGTATTCGTAGTTTTGTCCGCCGCCAGGGCCGCCTGACGAAAGGACAGCAATTCGCTCTGGACAACTTCTGGCCGGTAATGGGCGTGGAATTTCAGACAGAACCTCTGGCAATTGATGCCTTGTTTGGTCGCAGTGCACCGGTTGTGCTGGAAATCGGTTTCGGAATGGGCACGTCGCTGGTCACCATGGCTAAACAGAACCCGGACCAAAATTTCATCGGCATTGAAGTTCACTCGCCTGGCGTCGGTGCCTGTCTTGCGACCGCGCATGAAGAGGGTGTCAGTAACCTGCGCGTGATGTGCCACGATGCAGTCGAAGTGTTAGAAAAAATGATTCCGGATGGCTCGCTGGATATGGTGCAGCTATTCTTTCCTGACCCGTGGCACAAAGCGCGCCATAATAAGCGCCGTATCGTGCAGCCGGAGTTCGTTGAGAAGCTGCGCAGGAAACTGAAAGTAGGCGGCGTGTTCCATATGGCAACCGACTGGGAGCCGTATGCAGAGCACATGCTTGAAGTCATGACCGGTTTAGAAAGCTGGGCGAACCTGTCGCAGGAAAACAATTATGTTCCGCGCCCGGAATCCCGCCCGGTGACCAAGTTCGAAATGCGTGGCCAGCGTTTAGGCCACGGCGTATGGGATCTGATGTTTGAGAGGAAGCAATAATGGCTAAGAATCGCAGTCGTCGTTTACGTAAGAAGTTACACATTGCCGAGTTCCAGGAACTGGGCTTCTCTGTAAAATGGCGTTTCCCGGAAGGTACCGCGGTAGAAACCATTGATGAATCCCTGGATAAATTCATTGACGGTGTGATTGAGCCAAACAAACTGGCCTTTGACGGCAGTGGTTACCTGCAATGGGAAGGTCTGGTTTGCCGTCAGGACATCGGTCACTGCACTGATGAACAGCGCGCGCAGGTCAAAAAATGGTTAGAAGACCATAAAATGGAAGACGTGGAAGTCAGCGAGTTGTTTGATATCTGGTGGGATTAATTCCCGCAGATCTGCAGGATCGCTGAATGTAAAGGTGCCTCTGACAGGCACCTTTGTTACATCTGGAGGCTGGGCATTGGGTACTGAACTTGATAACAATTTGCTGGAAGATATTCTTGCGCAGGTCAGGCCGCTGATAGGTCGCGGTAAAGTCGCCGGTTATATTCCTGCGCTGGCGGAAGTCAGCCCCGATCATTTAGGCATCGCCGTGTGTACCACGAAAGGAGAAATCTTTCGTGCCGGTGATGCCGGGATGCGTTTCTCGATCCAGTCGATTTCTAAAGTCCTCAGCCTGACGCTGGCGCTGACCCGCTATCAGGAAAGCGAAATCTGGCAGCGCGTCGGTAAAGAGCCCTCGGGGCAGCCCTTTAATTCCCTGGTACAGCTTGAGCTTGAGCAGGGAAAACCGCGTAACCCGTTTATTAACCCGGGCGCGCTGGTGGTTTGCGACATGCTGCAAACCCGTCTGTCCGCACCCAAGCAAAGAATGCTGGAAGTGGTACGTCAGCTGGCCGGATCGGCAGATCTCAACTACGATCGGCACGTTGCGCGTTCCGAGTTTGAGCATTCCGACCGCAACGCCGCTATTGCTTATCTGATGAAGTCTTTTGGTAATTTCGACAACGATGTCATCACCGTTTTGCATACCTATTTTCATTACTGCGCACTGCGGATGAGTTGTGAAGAACTGGCGCGCACCTTTGTGTATCTGGCTAATAAAGGCCATCCGCTCGGCAGCGAGACACCGCTCATCGATGCCCGCCAGGCGCGGCAGATTAATGCAATGATGGTGACCAGCGGAATGTACGACGGTGCGGGTGAATTCGCTTATCGCGTCGGAATGCCGGGTAAATCCGGCGTCGGCGGTGGCATCATTGCCGTTGTGCCGGGGGAAATGTGTATCGCGGTTTGGTCGCCGGAACTTGATGCGGCAGGGAACTCTTTGGCAGGTATTGCTGCCTTAGAATTACTGGCGCAACGTATTGGCCGTTCAATTTTTTGAGTTTGCTGTCTTAAGGGAGAGTACATGTTAGTAAAAAGTGGAGTGGTAAAAGCCGGACTTGCTGCATTGCTGGCGCTGAGCGCGTGGAGCGCGCAGGCTGATTATCAATGTGCCGTACAGCCTAAAGATGACGTGATCATCAAGCCGCAGACCGTTCAGGTGGTCGGTAACAGCGGTGATTTGCTGATCACCCCCAATGGTAACGTGACCCTCAACGGTAAAGACATGACCCTGAGCGCCAGACAGCGTCAGGAAGCAATCGACTATCAGGCCGGTTTACGCCGTGACCTGCCGTGGATTGATCAGGGAGCAACGGCGCATCTTGAAAAAGGCCGCGTGGCGGTTGACCGGGTGATCGTCGAGAAACTGGGCACCGACAGCAACGTGCGTAACCGACTGGTGACACTCGATAAAAAACTGAAAGAGCAAATGAACCTCATCATCGAGCATCGTACTGACGGCCTGACCTTCCACCATAAAGCTGTGGATCAGGTTAAGCAGAATGGTCAGAAGCTGATGGAGCAAACCATGGGCGGTGTGATGCAGGACAGCATCAACGAGATGGGCCTCAAACAGGCGACCAGCGGCGGAAATCCGCTGCAGGCAATGATGGGGAATCTTGGCGGCCTGCAGCAAGCCATTCAGGAAGAGTGGAACAAGCAGGAAAAAGAGTTTAAAACCTTTGGCGATGACGTCTGTAAGCGTGTGACGAATCTGGATACTCAGCACAAAGCCCTGCTGGCGGATTTGAAACAATAATCGTCAGTTTCAAACGTCAGGCATAAAAAGGCCTTCCGGTGATAAACCGGAAGGCCTTTTCTTTTTTGGCTCTACGCGATATTACCGCTTACTCAGTCAGAAATAGCTCCAGCAGTGAGTTCAGGAACAGTTTCCCTTTGCCGGTGATCTGCCAGTGCGTGTCGGTTTCCAGTAGATATTCTTTGGCGATCGCGTCATCAAGCTGCGCACGAATCACCGATTCATCCAGCCCGGTATACAAACCAAACTCTTCGCGGGGTGCCGCTTCCAGCAAACGAAAACGGTTCATGAAGAATTCAAATGGCAAATCTTCAGTTTCGACCGGATGCTGTTTGTCCATGTAGCGTCCTTGCATATAGCCACGAGGGTGTTTGGTTTTCACGGTTCGCAGGATTTGCCCGTCGGGCTGCGTCAGCTTGCCATGCGCACCACAACCGATGCCGAGATAATCGCCGAAGCGCCAGTAGTTGAGGTTGTGCTGGCACTGATAACCTGGTTTAGCGTAGGCCGAGGTTTCATATTGCTGGTAACCGGCAGCGGTCAGTAACTGATCACCTTGTTCGAAAATATCCCACAGCGCGTCGTCATCCGGCAGTTTAGGCGGACGCGAGGCGTACATCGTATTCGGCTCGATAGTCAGCTGATACCACGACAAATGCGGCGGATTAAGCGCGATAGCCTGGCGCAAATCGTCCAGCGCTTCTTCCAGTGTCTGATCCGGCAAACCGTGCATCAGATCGAGATTGAAGCTGCGCAGATTCAGGCTGGTCGCCAGATGTGCCGCACGCTTTGCCTCATCAGGCCCATGAATGCGCCCCAGACGCTCCAGTTTCTGCGCATCGAAACTTTGTACGCCAATGGAGATACGGTTCACACCGGCGCGCTGATAGCCGCTGAAGCGGTCGGCTTCGACGGTACCGGGGTTAGCTTCCATGGTGATTTCAGCATTGGCATCAAGCGGCAAACGCGCCCGGACGCCGTCGAGCAGGGTCTGCATGGCTTCGCTGCTCAGCAGGCTGGGGGTTCCGCCGCCGATAAAAATTGTCCCCACACTGCGCCCGCCAACCAGATGCAGGTCGGCATCCAAATCGGCCAGCAGATGCGCGACATAATCGTCATGCGGCACTTCACCCTTTAACGCGTGCGAGTTGAAATCGCAGTAAGGGCATTTTTGCACGCACCACGGAATATGAATGTAGAGACTCAGCGGCGGCAACTTACGCATTCTTCTGTACAGCCTCTTTCATCGCGGCAAGCAGCAGTTTCAGTGCCTGACCCCGGTGGGAAACTGCGCTTTTTTCTTCGCGGGTCAGTTCTGCAGCGGTTTTCCCCAGTTCCGGTACGTAGAAAATCGGGTCATAACCAAAGCCGCCTTCGCCTGCTTCAGCAAAGGTAATTTCGCCCGCCCAGCTGCCGTGGCACACCAGCGGCGTCGGGTCTTCTGCGTGGCGCATATACACCAGAACGCAGTGGAATTGCGCGTTGCGCTGGCCCTGGGGCACATCTTTCAGTGCCACCAGCAATTTATCGAGGTTCTGCTGATCGCTGGCGTCAGCGCCTGCGTAGCGGGCGGAGTAAATCCCCGGCGCGCCACCGAGAAAATCCACCGCCAGGCCGGAGTCATCGGCAATGGCCGGCAAACCGGTGACAGCCGCTGCATGGCGGGCTTTCAGGATGGCGTTCTCGATAAACGTCAGGCCGGTTTCTTCAGCGGATTCGACGCCCAGTTCGGTTTGCGCCACCACGTCCAGGCCGAAATCAGCCAGAAGATGCGCGAGTTCACGCACTTTACCGGCATTGCCGGTAGCTAAAACGACTTTCTTCATAAAAATAATGTCCTGAAATGAATCTGACTTGAAGTTATTCAGCGAGCAGTACCGCGACCTCGGTCGGGATATTTTGCGGATTCGTAATGCGGACTTGTTTATGGCGGCCCAGCTCGCCTTTTTCGATGCTTATCTGACTTTTGGCGACTTTAAACTGTTTTGAAAGAAATTTCACCAGATGCGTATTGGCCTGGCCGTCCACCGGCGGGGCAGTGATGGCGACTTTCAGTTCATCGCCATGCAAACCCACCAGGCTGTCGCGGCTGGCTTTGGGCTGGATAACCAGCCGCAAAACCAGCGCATCGGATTGCCAGAACGCCGGACTTAAAGCTGGAACCACAGTGCACCCAGCAGATCCATACCGAGATAATTCAGCATATACAGGATCAGAATCACGACCATCGCCGAGAAATCAATTCCCCCCATGGCCGGAAGGATGCGGCGGATGGGTGCCATCAGCGGTTCGGTCAGTTGCATCAGCAGGTAATCCATCGGCCCGCGTCCCTGGCTCACCCAGCTCATCAGAGAGCGGATAATCACCAGCCAGAACACCAGATAACCTGCGGCTTTGACCAGCCCTATCAGGCCAATCAGCAAGCTGCTCAGACCAAAGAAGATGGCGCCACTTTGGATAAGCAACAGCAGCGGAAATTTGATCGTGCAAAGGATAAAAGCCAGCAACAGGCTTGCACTGTCAATCGGGCCCAGCGGCGGAATAATCCGGCGCAAAGGTCCGATAACGGGCTGAGTAATCTTCACCACGAACTGTGAGAACGGGTTATAAAAATCTGTACGTGCCCATTGCATCCAGATGCGCAGCAGCAGAACCATCACGTAGAGATCAATCAGTGTTTTGACCAGAAAAGTCAGCGTTAACATAATTCTCCTATGCCCTTCGTCTTTCGGGTTGCTTCTGCGTTGCCGCAACGCGAATGATTTTAGACAGTCATATTTTATTATTCGTTCTTGTCAGAACAGTTTTTCCATTTCCTGCGCACGGGCAATGGCGGCCTGCATGGCTTCGGAAACAATCTCCGGTAATTTACGGTCGGTGAAAACCTGCAGCGCCTCAAACGTCGTACCACCTTTGGATGTCACATTCTCACGAAGTTGTGACAATGGCGTGTCCGGGCTGGCGGCTACTAAGGCGCTGGCACCGCTGGCAGCTTGCTCAACCAGCATCCGTGCGGTTTCAGCGCTGAAACCCAGACGCTGCGCTTCGGCCTGCATGGCTTCCATAAACAGGAAGAAATACGCCGGTGCGCTGCCTGCGGCGGCAATCACATGGTTAATACCTTCTTCGGTATCGACCCAGCAAATTTTGCCGACGGCGGTCATCAGTTCGCCACTGTAATCACGGTCTGCCTGAGATACCTGAACAGGCGCGTACAGGCCGCTCATGCCTTTCCCGACGAGGGAGGGCGTGTTGGGCATAATACGCACAATATTCAGATTTTCTCCCAGCAACTCGCAAAAACGCGCCACGCTGACGCCTGCGGCAATCGACAGTACCAGCTTGTCGCTAAAATCCACGTCTTTTTGCAGTGCTTTACACACATCGGCCATCATCTGTGGTTTTACGGACAAAACCACTACATCTGCCTCTTTTGCACAGCCGCTGTTATCGCTGCTGCTTTGTACGCCATATTTTTCAGCCAGCGCATCGCGATGCGTGGTGGACGGGGCACAAACGCTGATGAGATGTGCCGGATAGCCGCTTTCGACCAGGCCGGAAATAATTGCGCCCGCCATATTACCGGCGCCGATAAAACTGATTTTGCGATGTTGCATTCATGCTCCTTGCTTTTAATGGGGGCTGAATTGAGCCTATCAAGAGTAAAGCAGTCAATCCAAAGATAACGGTGACTGTTTTACGCCGTAATCACGGGCACCGAAAATGGCGGTCCCGATGCGAACCATCGTGCTGCCAGCCGCAATCGCTGCAGGCATATCATCGGTCATCCCCATCGACAGCGTATCGGCCCGCGGACAAATACGTTGCAAATCTTTCAGTGCCTCACGCATTTTGCCGAACACTTCAAGCTGTCGCGCATAATCTGTTTCCACTGCCGGGATGGACATCAGACCGCGCAATGACAGGTGAGGCATCGTCATAATCTGGCGGGCCAGCTCTGCAATATCACCGATTGCGATGCCGGATTTGCTGGCTTCATCACTGATGTTTACCTGAATCAGCACCTGCAAAGGCGGTAACCCGGCCGGACGCTGTTCGTTCAGTCGCTGGGCGATTTTCAGGCGATCAATGGTATGGCACCAGTCGAAATTCTCCGCCACCAGGCGGCTCTTATTCGATTGCAGCGGCCCGATAAAGTGCCAGGTCAGCGCGGGCTGATGTCCGGCAAAGTGGGCAATCTTATCAACGCCTTCCTGCACGTAGTTTTCGCCAAACGCGAGTTGTCCGGCGGCAATAGCTTCTTCGACAGCGCTCGCAGGTTTTGTTTTGCTCACTGCAAGCAGGGTAATTTCTTCTGAAGGTCTGCCGCAAAGATGTGCAGCTGTGGCGATTTTCTCACGGACATTCTGTAAGTTCTGCTCAATAGCGTTTTGCTGACTAAGGCTCATAGGGACTCAGGAGGATTTCAACATGGATATTGATGGATTAGTGGGACGTAGTGTAAAGCAAAATGCCTCAGATCTGCACCTTTGTACTGGCTATCCGCCAGTGTTACGCATTGACGGAGAATTATGCCGCTGTGAAGATCTGCCGGTGGTCGATGCCTCGCAGATGCTGGGGCTGACCCGTGAGTGGCTGGATGCGACGGAGCAGTATGCTTTACAGCAGGCCGGGCAGGTGGATAAAGCGCTTTCACTGGGCGATGGCATACGGGTACGGATCAATATCTTTCAGCAACTGCACGGGCTTTCTGCGGCACTCAGACCGGTGCCTGCCCGTTGTCCTGAACTGGCTGCTTTGCTGGCGCCAGATATCTTGCAACGCGTCATTATGCAGGAAGACGGCCTGATTTTGGTCACCGGCGCGACAGGCAGCGGGAAATCTACCACTCTTGCCGCGCTGATTGATCATCTCAACCGCCATGTGAAGCGCCATATTATTACTCTGGAAGATCCGATCGAGCTTATTCACACGGGCAGGCAATGTCTGATTCAGCAGCGTGAACTCGGGCTGCATACGCGTTCATTTGGCGAAGCCGTACGCGGTGCGCTGCGTGAAGACCCGGATGTTTTGCTGCTTGGTGAGTTGCGCGACACCGAGGGTATCCGGCTGGCGCTGACGGCGGCGGAAACCGGACATCTGGTTCTCGCAACACTGCATGCGCGCAACGCCACGCAGGCGATTGACCGGCTGGTTGATGTATTTCCGGCTGAAGAAAAAGCGTTTGTCCGTGCGCAACTGGCGGGCAGCCTGCGGGCCGTGATTGCGCAAAAACTGGCGGTGTCGGCAGAAAAAGACGGTAAAAAAACGGGAAGGGTAGCGCTGTTTGAAGTACTGACGTCCACGCCTGCTGTGTGCAATTTAATTCGCGAAGGAAAAACCCATCAGCTGGCGGATATCCTGCAAACCGGTGTACAGGCCGGAATGCAGACGTTTGCACAAAGCCGTCAGCAGCGGCAATGTGCAGGATTACTGGCGGAAAATCAGGAGTGATTCCATTGTTTCTCGAACCAGCTTTCCAGAATAATGACGGCGGAAGCAGCATCCACGCTGCCTTTATCCAGCGCACGGAAACCGCCGCGATCGAACAAATCAGCACGGGCTTCGACGGTGCTCAGACGTTCGTCATGCAGTTCAACCTGGACGCCAAAACGGCCATGCAGACGGTTGGCAAATTTACGTGCACGGGCCGTCAGGGGTTGTTCTGTGCCGTCCATATTCAGCGGTAAACCCACAACCACCAGATCCGGCAACCATTCTTTCAGCAACTTTTCGATTTTCTGCCAGTCTGGTGTGCCGTCCTGCGCTTTAAACGAGGTCAGCGGGCGGGCGGTGCCGGTCACTTCCTGGCCAATAGCCAGACCAATACTTTTAGTACCAAAGTCGAAAGCAAAAACCGTGCGGTTTGCCATTATGCATGCCCCGCGTGGGTGGCCAGTTGCCCGACGTCAACGCCGATCATTTTCGCCACTTCGCGCCAGCGGTCAGCAATCGGTGTACGGAACAGAATGTCGCTGTTTGCTTCAATGGTCAGCCACGAATTCTCCAGCAATTCTTTTTCCAGCTGGCCCTGTTCCCAGGCGGCATAGCCCAGCGCCACCAGCACATCTTTCGGCTGAGCGGGGGTGCCCAGTGTTTCCAGTACATCTTTGGAGGTGGTGATCATGGTGCTGTCAGAGATACGGATGCTGGAGCCAAAACCTTCGCGCGGCGTATGCAAAATGAAACCGCGATCGTCTGCCAGCGGGCCACCGGAAAAAACCGGGCGATCAAGACGAATGCTCAGATCACGGGGTTCGGGTGTGATGTCCAGTTTGTCGAGCACGTTTTCAACCGTGAAATCGTCGACCAGTTTGTTAATCACCAGACCCATGGCGCCGTCTTCATTGTGCTCGCAGATGTACACGACCGAACGTTTGAACTGGGGTTCATCCAGGCCAGGCATCGCAATAAGAAAGTGGTGTTGTAGATTCATGTTATGCAGGATGTTTAACCTCAGAATAGATATCAGTGCAGGCAGACCAGTTTATTACGTCAGGCTTGCCAAAAAAAGCGGGTTATCCAGCAATGCTGAACAACCCGTTTACCGATGTTAATCTGCGCTTACTTTGCAGCCAGACGTTTCTCGATGGCGTCCATCAGCATGCCTGTGATGGAAATCGGGAAGGCGGCTTCGATTTCACGTGCGCAGGTCGGACTGGTGACGTTAATTTCCGTCAGGCGATCGCCGATAATATCCAGACCAACAAAAATCAGGCCCTTTTGTTTGAGTACAGGGGCTACGGTGCGGGCTATTGCCCAGTCACTTTCGCTCAGCGGGCGTGCTTCACCACGGCCGCCAGCCGCCAGATTACCGCGGGTTTCGCCTTGTGCGGGAATACGCGCCAGGCAGTAAGGTACCGGTTCGCCGTCGACCACCAGAACACGTTTATCACCGTCTTTGATTGCAGGCAGATAGTTTTGTGCCATGCAGAAACGGCTGCCATGTTCGGTCAGGGTTTCAATCACCACTGAGACGTTCGCATCCTCCGGTTTCAGACGGAAAATCGAAGCGCCGCCCATGCCGTCGAGCGGCTTGAGGATCACGTCGGTGTGTTCTTTATGGAAGGCTTTCAGCTGCGCTGCATTGCGGGTCACCAGCGTATCCGGCGTCAGTTCCGGGAACCATGCGGTGAACAGCTTCTCGTTACAGTCGCGCAGACTTTGTGGTTTGTTGACAATCAGCGTGCCTTTTTCTTCGGCACGTTCGAGGATATACGTGGCATAGATGAATTCGGTATCGAAAGGGGGGTCTTTACGCATCAGGATGACGTCAAGTTCCTGCAGGACGATATCCTGCTCTGTCCCAAACTCATACCAGCCGTCGTAATCCTGCTTCACGCTGAGTTTTTTAGTGGTCGCACGGCCTTCGCCGCCGCGCAGATACAGGGAATTCATTTCCATGTAATGCAGTTCATAACCACGACTCTGCGCTTCCAGCAACATAGCGAAACTGGTGTCTTTTTTAATGTTGATGGAAGAGATCGGATCCATCACGATGCCAAGCTTAATCATTTGGTTTCCTCTTAACCCAGATCGCCGAAACGAACCTGTAAGGCCGTTATCGCGGTGAGTGCTGTGGTTTCTGTACGCAGAACACGGGGTCCCAGCAGGATATCAGTAAATCCGTAGCCGGAGGTCATTGCAATTTCGTCAGCGGATAAACCGCCTTCCGGGCCAATCAGCAGGCGAACATGGCTCACCGGCAGCGGCAGGGTATTAATACTGTGGCTGGCGCGCGGATGCAGGTTCAGCTTCAGGCTATCGTCCTGTTCGCCACACCAGGCTTCAAGCTGTATCGCCGGGCGAATTTCCGGGATACGGTTACGGCCGCATTGTTCGCAGGCCGCGATGGCAATTTTCTGCCACTGCTGCAATTTTTTCTCCAGACGTTCACCGTCAAGTTTTACACCACAACGTTCTGAAAACAGCGGGGTAATAGTATTGACGCCCAGCTCGATGGATTTCTGGATGGTGAATTCCATCTTCTCGCCACGCGATATCACCTGGCCAAGATGCAGATTAAGCGGGGATTCATTATCTGCCAGCACGCCTTCGTTCAGACTGACGCGCACGCTCTTCTTATCAACCTGAGTGATGCTGGCTTCGAAGACCTGGTTGCTGCCATCAAAAAGCTGAATCGCCTGACCGGGCTGCATACGCAGAACGCGTCCGACGTGGTTAGCGGCATCTTCACTGAGCGCAATTTCGCTACGTGCGGTCAGGATTTCCGGATGATAAATGCGGGGTATGCGCATGTATGGCTGCTGTCCTTAAAATGTTGATGTGGGCTATTTTGGCAACTGTTGCCAGCCCTGTCGCTGACTATTGTGCTCTATAGTAGGTTAGCTTTTTCTTTGCGCGCAAGCCTGCTGAACGTAAGGGTTATGATTGCCTTGCACATTGGCAATACGGTTGTCGCGTTCGCATTCCCAGGCGGTCACCGGATACTGGCGATCCCATGCGGTAAACAACTGCGCCTGCTGGCGGGATAAATTCAATTTATACTGGTCACGCATGTAGAAATAAATACGTGCGATAGCGCCCCGGGCGCGGGCTGGCGGCTCAGCGGCTTTGGCTTTAAAGTCGATTTTCATTTCGCAGCGGCCATACTGACCTTCACCCCCGTTCCACTGACTGTACATAAAATTGTTGCGGTCGCCGTTCACTTCGCCAATGGCCGGTTCAAGATTATGCAGGTCGGTTTCTATCTGGCGATAGCTGGCACTTTTTGCGCAATTTTTGCGCCCGCCATCCTGCCAGCATTGCATCTGGTGGCCGAATTGCCAGGCGGGAACCACATGTTCCCATTCGATCCGGTTGGCGCGTTGTTCACTTTTACGTACTGCGTAGCCGCAGGATTGCAGATCCGGTGTGCCTTTTTTCCCTTGCCAGTGGATAGTGCAGCCGCAATAAAATGTTGGCGCGCCCTGATTGATTTTAACAGCGGCCGCCTTGGCCTGACTGAAATTATTAATGGCATTGCCGGACTGGCTGAACGCGCTCAGCGGTGCCAGCGCACCGATAAACAGAAAAGATAAGAACTTTTTACGAAACATATTTCTGAAAGCCCCGAAACTAAAAGGCCGGAAGGGTAACGGATGAAAGGCGTCGTGACAATGGGACTTTGCTGCTAATGAGTGGTTGATAAATCAGCAATTAGTACTGCCGTTAGCGTTAAAACGTAACAGTTCACCGCAATGACGGCAGCGATACTCCGACTCTTTTCGCATTACTTTATTGTGGCGCCGCACGGTAAGCCGGTGATCACGACAGGCACATATATACGGATAGGTTTTACTTTGTACGGACGCGACTTCGAACTTGTGTGTTCTGCTCGCTGACACACCCAGCACATGTTCCATCATCCAGCGCCACTCTTTACCATGCGGCGCAGGCGCGCGGCCAAAGCGGCGGTAGACCAGTAAATGGGCCAGTTCATGCGGAACAACTTCGTCGATAAAGGGTTGCTGATTTTCCATCAGCAGCACCGGATTAAGCCGGATTTGCCAGTGTTGCAGATACGCGCTTCCCGCGCTGGTACCGCGTTGCTGATAGCTTATCTCCGGCTCCGTATAATCGGTGCCAAAAAACTGATTTGCCATCAGGAGCTTTTCCCGCAGGCAGCGCATAACGGCTTGTTGCAGGGCAATGGGGAGACGTGTGGTTTTCATCTGGCGAAGGATAAATCTGGCGGGAAAGAGATGCAATATGGAATTCCTCCCCTTTGCAGGGGAGGAAGGAAACGCTTACTTACCGATGTCGCGCAGTGCTTCACCTTTCATCAGATTGCGTTCGATATGTTCCAGCGAGACGTTTTTGGTCTCAGGGATCAGCGCAATGGTAATGAAGATGAACACGACATTCAGCGCTGCATACACCCAGAAGGTGTTGGCATTGCCGAGACTGTCGAGCATGGTCAGGAAGGTCGCGCCGACAATCATGTTGGCGATCCAGTTCGTTGCGGTGGAGACGGTGATACCAAAATCGCGGCCTTTCAGCGGCTGAATTTCAGAACACAGTACCCAGATCAGCGGGCCGGCACTCATCGCAAAACCGACGATAAACATCAGCAGCATAGCGATGGAGAAGTATTTCGCCGCATCGGATTCCACACCAATATGCAGCATGGTACCGAGCACGCCCATCCCTACCGCCATCACCAGGAAGCCCAGTTTCAGCGTCGGTTTACGACCCCAGCGGTCAACCAGACCAATGGCAATAAAGGTCGCAAGCACGTTCACCAGACCGACAATTACCGTGCCCCACATCTGCTGAGAGGTGCTGGCGAAACCAGCAATCCCGAAAATTTTCGGTGCGTAGTACATGATCACGTTCATACCGGTGAACTGCTGCATCACCTGCAACAGAATGCCGAGGTAGACCGCACGACGGAAGTTCTTGTTATTGGTGAACAACCCCCAGCCGCTTTGTTTTACTTTCAGGCTTTCACGGATTTCATCCAGCTCGCGTTTCGCCTGTTCGCTGGAATCACGCAGTTTCTCCAGTACGCGGCGCGCTTTTCCATCATCGCCACGGGCAGCCAGCCAGCGCGGGCTGTCCGGCAGGAAGAAGACACCGACCAGTAACAGCAATGCCGGAATGGTGATGATGCCCAGCATCCAGCGCCATGCCCCGGTATAGCTGAACGCAGTATCAGACAGATACGCCGCCAGAATACCGATGGTGATCATCAGCTGGTACATCGAAATCATACTGCCGCGGATTTTCTCCGGTGCAATTTCGGAGAGATAAATCGGCGCGGTATAAGAGGCAATCCCCACCGCCAGACCCAGCAGAACGCGGGCGACAATCAGGATTTCTGCGTTAGGTGCAAAGGCTGAACAGAGGGAGCCGACCACGAACAGGATCGCGCCGATCATCAGACTGAATTTACGGCCCAGACGGAAGTTCAGCCAGCCGCTGCCGACAGCACCGACGGCGGCACCAAACATCATTGAGCTGACCACCCATTCTTGCTGGTGGTTGGTTATCTGAAAATCATGGCTGATGAAGGGCAGGGCACCAGCGATGACGCCGATATCTAAGCCGAACAGCAGTCCGGCAAGGGCAGCGAGAAAACAGACAAAGAAAGTGACGCTTTTGTTTGAGCGCTTTCCTTTCGTCGATGTTGAGTTATTCATCCGGTCTCCAAAATAATGCAATCGTGTTGAGTTTGTAATAATGCTTAGGCTGTTATGTTATTAACCCTGCACACGGCTTAACGTGAGCCCCGTCACAGTGTTGTAATCGTTTACACTAATAGGGGTGGTCGGGTGACTTGTTTTTTAAGGGTTTCAAACGGATAGCGTAACAGGAAGGGAAGGCACCTAAGATTAATAGCTCACAAATTGATTTATATCAATCAATACTGTGTATCAAACTTTTACATATGAAAATAACTTGTTAATTAATAATGAATTATTGCCTGTAACCGTTTTCATTATCGCTATTATCTGAGAGGGTAATTTTCCGTTTCCTGCCGTTGAGTGTAATCGTTGAAATACTCAATCCTCACATTTTCGGAAGAAACTGAACCGGGAAAAGAAAGGCTGGGCGGGAAAGGTTTACCTGGATAGACGTTTTTTTTCAGAACCTTCCACTGACATTTCGCCTCAGGTTTGTCGCTGGCACACAACCCGATGCGATTCACCAGAAGGTGAATATTGCCGGTGTTGGTTATTTCCTGAGCGGACGCATCCCACCCCAGTTTTGCAATCTGTTTGGCGGGTGGCACCATGACCACCACGCCCCATACGATGGTCAGACTCAGGTCGCTGGTGAAGTTTTTGTTACTGCCTGTGTTTTTAAATTCTTCTGGTGTCAGAGACTGAAAATGTACGCGGTAGATTTTTTCTTCATTGCTTTCGCCGAGACCTACGATCCTTACCGGCTGGTTGTTACCGGCGGGTAAGCCAAATTTTAGCGGTGATACGACCAGACTGTTGGATGTTCCCTGTGGCGCAGGCGTTTCATTTTCTTCAGGTGTACCGGGATTATGCACCTCGTTGATTTTTCCCTGAATGTACTGAGTTGTTTCACTTTTAGAACTGATCACCAGAGCGGCGGCATGCTGATCGTTAAGTATGACTTTCATCGGTGAAACGGTGATATTGGCAAAACATAAGACCGGAACCGCCAGGGTCGCCAGTGAGAGTATTTTGAGGCCAGCGGTGAGCCTGGGATTTTGCAGCATGCGAATATGCCTTCTGTGAGGTTAATAGAGCGACGGTGTGAAATTAAGCGTGAGCGTTCCCCGGTATTGGCCGGCATTTTTACTGTTAATCTCGAACATTTGGGTACTCAATGTGAGAGGAGCCGGCACGCAGATCACGGGTTGGGGGAGACCAGGCAAATGTACCTGACGGATGTGAGCCTGCTGTATTTTGGTGAACGTCATCTGAGTTCCACGCGTCACGGTCTGTATCGTGTTAGTATCAGGGTTGAGAATATCAACTAAATAATCAATACGATCTCGGTCATTACTCTCATTGCCACCCTGACGGACCAAAGAAAAATCAGTCATTGTTCGGTTTCCCTGCCCGGTATAACTATCGTTTATTGTTAACATAAACGCGCTGCTGTTGGCGTTGTAACCATCGTACAGACAGACATCAATACTTGCGCTGCCGATAACAGATACTTTATTAATTCCGTTGCCCGGAAGCGGACGCATATTTAAATTCACCAGAGGTGCAGCCTGGCCAAATTCGGGCAAATAGATCTGCTGGTTATTATTGTCAGTGACGTTGAGGGTGATACGGGCGTGCCAGTCTGCGAGTTTAGCTGCCGGGCTCCACTGCATTAAGTTCATTTTTAGATTGGCTTCCCAGATCCCGCCAGTGGGTAGTTTCTGCAATTCCTGACTTGTCACATAAACCGTTAATAAAGATTCATCATTGTGCTTCACACCCCCGCAGTTTTTCTCCATGGCTGCATAAACCTGATAGGGACCTCCAATTACCCCTGCAGCCCAACAGGCATTTCCTACTGATACGCTAATTTTATGATATCCCGTAAGATTTATCACCTGTGTCATATGGCTTCTTTGCTCAGTAAAAAGAATAGGAATGAGGGTATTTCCCTCTTCTACGCCGGTTACTGTCGTTTTGCACTGACCATAGATTGGATTTGAGGAGGACAGGCAAACCCATGTGTTTCTTCCCCATAACGAATCGTTATCGGAATCATAACCGCCACTTTCATCCTTCCAGATATCAAGTTGCGCAGGTGGCGATGATTTATCAAATGTTGCGATAACGGGGGTATCA
This sequence comes from Rahnella perminowiae, assembly GCF_019049695.1. NCBI lineage: Bacteria > Pseudomonadati > Pseudomonadota > Gammaproteobacteria > Enterobacterales > Yersiniaceae > Rahnella > Rahnella perminowiae. Next base: position 5,614 of record NZ_JAFMOT010000149.1, on the reverse strand, counting down.
CGCCCTGTAGGTTCTACCCGCTCCGCATACGCGTCTGGCATTGTCAGTAACGAAGTACTGAGCAGGAGCAGTAATGATGTCAGACAAGTGGTGAGTTTCATTTTATTCCCAGGTGTTTTCTGACGGGCTCGTCATCTTCTCAGTAATGGCCTGCTTTTATTCCGGCGTTGCGGGATACCCCTTTACCTAAAGCTGCGAGGTAAAATTCACAATCAGGTGTCCGGTATAATGCCCGGCTTGTTTGCTGTTGATATCCAGAGTCTTGGTACTTAATTCCAGTGGCGCAGGTATGCATAATACTGCCTGCGGGATCCCCGGAAGGTGCACCGGCCGGACGCGGGCTGTCTGAATATGAGGGATGACCAGATCCTCGCCACGTATGATGCTGACATATTTACCGTCGGGGGCTTGCATTTTCACGTAATAATCAATGCGCCCTGAATCCTGATTAACGTCGCCGTGATCTGAGTAAATAGAAAAATAACCATTATTACGCTGCGTCGTTCCCTGCTGCCGATCGTCAAATTTCAGGGTAAAACTGGTGCTGTTTGAGCCATAACCATCGTACAGGCACATATCAATATTAGCAGCGCCATTCATTTGTGCCTGTTTACCACCCGTACCGGGCAGCGGGCGCATATTGAGGTCAACGCGCGGTGCGGCCTGGCCAAATTCCGGCAAATAGATCTGCTGGTTATTATTGTCAGTGACGTTGAGGGTGAAATGGGCATTCCAGTCTGCGAGTTTAGCTGCCGGGCTCCACTGCATTAAGTTCATTTTTAGATTGGCTTCCCAGATCCCGCCAGTGGGTAGTTTCTGCAATTCCTGACTTGTCACATAAACCGTTAATAAAGATTCATCATTGTGCTTCACACCCCCGCAGTTTTTCTCCATGGCTGCATAAACCTGATAGGGACCTCCAATTACCCCTGCAGCCCAACAGGCATTTCCTACTGATACGCTAATTTTATGATATCCCGTAAGATTTATCACCTGTGTCATATGGCTTCTTTGCTCAGTAAAAAGAATAGGAATGAGGGTATTTCCCTCTTCTACGCCGGTTACTGTCGTTTTGCACTGACCATAGATTGGATTTGAGGAGGACAGGCAAACCCATGTGTTTCTTCCCCATAACGAGTCGTTATCGGAATCATAACCGCCACTTTCATCCTTCCAGATATCAAGTTGCGCAGGTGGCGATGATTTATCAAATGTTGCGATAACGGGGGTATCACGCCCCGTTGGCTCAACCCGATCTGCATGGGCATTTGATACCATCATCAACGGGAGGCATAGCAGAACTAATGATGTAAAAAACGGGATAAGTTTCATTTGTTTTTCTTCTGTATATTTTCTGGCAAATCCGCAAACTGAACCGGTTTACACAGGGTTTTACCCACATAACGCACCACATCACGGCTCGACTGTACGTTTACTGCGCATTGATAATTCTTATCGCCATTACGGACATACAAACTTTTCGCCTGAGAGGTCATTTCTGCCGTGAATCCGCCATCTTCTGAAGAACTGAACGCGCTGGCATTGAGCATACTGCCTTTATTAATCGGTTCACCTGTCGCCGTAACCAGTTGGCCGACGTAGGTGTAACGGGATTCCATTTTCACTTCGCGCACTTTCATTTTCCCCGGCAGAAGGAATAAATTCTGGCTGCCCGCGCCCTGCGTAATGCTGGCCTGGCTACCGGGACTGACGTCACGACTTTCATCGACGGTCACTTTGCCTTCTTCAAAACCGGTCACCGGGAACAGGGCTTTACTGTTTTGTTTCATTTTGGCGCCACCGCCGCCCTGAACTGAAACGTCGATCAGCGCGTCATCTGCGGCATCGGCATCTTCTTCATTACTGCCTTTCACCTTCACGGCTACCGCAGCACCCGGTAAGCCGGTACCGCCTGGCCCCCAGAAGAAGCCGGATGTAGATACCGCAACGGAAGAGCTGTAGCTGCCGGTTACCGCTCCCTGATGGGTTTTTTGCTGATTATCATAGCTGTCGGAAACGGTCAGTTCGCCATCGCCGTATTGCCCGTTGAGACGGCCATGAACCGAGGCGTTAGCGTTGTCAGTATCCGTACCCCCCATATCAATACCCAGTTCGCGCTCATTGTTACTCCCCCAGTCCCAGTTCTGGCTGGCGTTGTAGGTCATCTGCGCATCGCCATTCTGGCTGCCCTGATAATCGGTGCTGAAGGAAGTGTTGCTGCTGCGCAACTGCGCATCTTTCGGCGTGTTCCGTGACAGTGAAAAACCGATATATATACCCTTGTCATTATCACTGTTGCTGCTGCTTTCGCGACGATATCCGCCAAACCGCGTGGTGACGGTCATCTGTTTCCAGGTGAAACTTTTGTTCAGACTCAGTTGCAGGGTTTTAGATGTACTCTGCGATTCGGTGTGGTTAATCATGTTGTCTTCAAAAGGCTTTGAAGGATCGTATGATGAAGAATCCGGCGAGAGGCTGGTATTTTTATTGTACGTGTATCCCAGCGAGGCTGACCAACCTTTGACCGGCACGGAAAGAGTACCGCTGACGGATTCGTAACATCCAATATCAGCGTAATCGTACTGGCTGACATCCGCACTGGTGCAGCTTTTACCGTAAGCGGCATTGCGATAAACGCTCATGGAAAAGCCGTCGTTATAACTGATTTGTTCAACGTTACCTTTCGAACCTTCGGTGCCGCTAAACATATTGGCCTGCATATCCAGCACGCCGTCGATCACTTTTCCGTTAAAGCCGTGAGTCCATTGCAGACCCGCTTCGCCGTAGCTTTCATTATCTGTATTGGCGATACCCGCAGTGGCCGTGACTTCGGCAACAACCGGCAGGCGGGCCCCTGCTTGCATTACAGGTTTACGCGGTGTGCTGTCGTTTTCATCGTCACCGGTGGTGCGAACAACGTGATTGTCTGCCGTTTCTCCCGCCTGTAAAAACCATTGCAGATGCCCGTCGCCGATCCCGCCCGTTTTCGTAAAAGGCTGAGTCTCGGTACGTACCAGCTGGTTATTTTCATAAATTCTCAGGGTGACCGCGTAGCTTCCGTTGGGGAAGCTACCGGTATCCAGCGTATTCGAACCGTTATTAAGGTAGAAAGTGCCCAGCAACTGATTACCACGATAGGCATCGACGCGGGATTTACTGGAAAGCAGCAGCACCAGCGGCGAACCTTTGCTGGCCTCTTCAAGGTTCAGGTAGCTCAGGGAACTCCCGGCGCGGATGCCGTCAATCGCATTAAGCGGTAACAGCGCGAAGGTAATATTGCCGCCGAGATTGCCGGAGAGATCACGGGAATCCATACGTCCGGCCTGCACGTAATGGCGTTTGCCCAAACTCTGACGGAAATAGAAATCATCCACTGACACTGTCTGGCTGTCACTGTCGTCACTTTTGTAAGAGTCGAGTGACCAGTCAAAACCCACGTAACCGTTAGTCAGCACGCCCAGTGCGCCGGAGCCCTGTAAAGACAGACTCTGGTATTCATCCTGTGCCGCCACGTTCAGTGTTTGCTGATGAATTAACGCATTTTCCGTCTGCGCTGTCGGGGTATAATAAAGGGCTTTTTTATCAGCATCAGGCACCAGTGTTTTGCTGACAAAAAGGTCGGCTGCGCTGTTATTTTCATCATAAATGAGGGCCACCGAATCAGTTTCCAGATAACCGCATCCTTTGGCGTCCGCATTGCTGTCACAGGCCAGGTTGCCATGTCGTGCAAGCGGTGCAGATAAGGTTGCCAGTATTTTTTGATAATCCGGCGTGCCGGGTTTTAGTGGCAGGTTCAGTGCGGTCAGGACTGCCTGCGGATCTTTAAACTGTACGGTTTCCAGCGTGACGTTGGCTTCAAATAATCCGGCCGACTGACCGAGCAGATTGACGTTCAGCCAGATGTTCTGGCCCGAGACCAGTTCTTCGAACCCCGGCGGAACGCCGGAGTCTGCAAAAGCAAGATTGCTGAATAAAGCAAAATGAATGGCCAGAAAGCAGAGAGACACTTTCAGATTTGAGTTCATTATTTTTCCTTTATTCAAAAATCTGACAAAGTGGAAAAGAATCGGCCTGATTAACAGGCCGATGGGGAGTGTTTCAGACGTGCGAACACTTATGGCGTTACGGTTGCCTGAGTCAGCACAACGCTGACAACGCCGCTGTAGTTACCGGAAGCAACAGGTGCCTGTGTGGTCTGACTGACTTTAAGAGGCTGGATGATGGAACCATTAGCGGTATCACCATTCGGGAACAGCGTGGTTGCGGTCATGGTCTGCTGAGCCTGTGTCAGGGTCAGGTCACCATATTTTACGGTCAGGGGGATATTGGGATTAGTCCCTACGGTATCCATTAATTGCGGACTACCGGCCAGATTAATATTCACATTTTTTTCAGCATCGTTGGAAAAGATTTTGGTCATCTGTGAAACGGGTTCCAGACCTACGCCAGGCTTATAATTCATTTCCAGCGTGGAAGGTAATATTTCGCCGGTGTCAGTCGTCATATCTAAAGTAGCATCAACATTTGCAGTTACAGTAATATCTTTCTGAACAGCATAGGCGTTAATTGCCATGCCCATGATCATGGTTGCTATCAGTGGCTTGATAACGGATTTCATTGTTTAATTCCTTAATGTAGAAGGTGCATGTCAATATGCATTTTTATAACAAGGGTATTGCTGATTTCTCAGTGAAAAATAATGATGTTTATTTTGCACTGAATTCTTTTACGCCGGTTTTTTTATCTGTCCAGTTGAAATATTTCACTTTCACTACGCGGTAGTTATTTCCTTTAAATAAGGCAGGGTCTAATGTGGCGTGCTGATTAGGATAAATACTGTTCTTTACCGGTTTACTCCATTGACATCCGTCATCAGTGAGTTGCTGAGGACATAAACCGATGCTGTTAATCTTCAGATGAATATTGCCGGTATTACTGACCTCGCGGCTGACGGGGTTTAGTGTGAAATCCAGTCGCGGGGCAGCGGGTGGCACGGTAACCAGTACGCCCCAGATCATGCTGATGCCGAGTTTAGCTGCGCCTTTGGGTTCATTTTTGTCATTGCTATTATTCGGTGCCGGAACGCCTTCAAAATAAACGCGGTACGCTTCTTCTGTTTGCGGTTGCTGAATATTAATCAGACGTATAATTCGGGTGGTGCCAGGCGCCAGTCCAAATTTCGCGGGTGTGGCAATAATACCCTGACCCGATGACTGATTTAGGATAATTTCATTTTCCTGAGATGTGCCAGGGTTATTAATTTTTTTTACGGTCGTTTTCACATACTCCGTGGTGTCGGAGTTTGTTGTTACGCTAATTTGTGCAGCGCCGTTTTTTTCCATCGGAACAGAAATAGGGTAAACGCTTATTCCTGCAAATGATAATGCGGGAAAAAATAATGGGGCGGCCGCTAAAATCATTACCAGGGATTTTAATTTCGTTAAGGGCATGGTCATTTTCTCAATATTTAATTAAACGTTATCCGGAAAAGTATTTCGTTCATTCCCTTTGCGTAAGTATTTGTTTTGGCTGTTTCGATGGGGTGAATAATAGATTCAATGAATGTTCAGGTCAATGGCATGGAAATTAGCTATTTGTGTTATCTGTTTAACTA
>NZ_JAFMOT010000186.1:0-271299 GCF_019049695.1 Rahnella perminowiae | reverse complement strand
AAGTTTTGATCTGTTCATCGGAATTCAGCATGTTTATCGCTCACTTTTGTTTAATATAAGAGAGTGGAAGATCCTTGCAGGCTTTTCAGGTTTTTCTTTATCTCATCTTTCTCTTTATATAATCCCTCATGAAAGGTGTTACAGTATTTCGTCGAATTACTGAAGCACCTATTTGCTAATTCTTCCACTTTTTTTTCTAATAAAATATAATGTCTCATGTTTTGAGATATATTAGCGAAATCACATTGACGACTGAATTTTTCTTCTAACTCTTTGATTTCATTTTCTAATTTGGATTTTATCTGTAGCATTTTTTGTTTTTTATCTTGCATGTCAGCGATTTTGTCTTGCGTTTCTTTTTCTGAGAACATACCTACTCCTAAAGTTAATGATTATATAATCCCACCTTCAGTTTATCACGGTGGTAAATTGCCTTAACTTAATTGTTTATTAAGATGTTTTTAGTGATCTATAAAAATATAAATCTTTAATTCTCAGCTTGTTAATAAATATGAATAAATAGAAATAGGTATGAAGATTTATTTCTATTATTCATTCAGGAGATAAAGCCACATAGTGAAATGACAGGTAAGCGTTGTACGCAAAAAAAGCGAAGGGGGCCTGGAAACGATAACTCAACGTACTTGTTTTGTGAGTATCACATCTGCCTGAGATGTTCTATCCTATACCCGTCATACTTCAGATTGCAGGTGGCGGCTGCGCCAGAATGACTTACTTATGTAAGTTCATAGGGATTCGCGTGCTTGCTGCCTTCCCGCATCTGGAAGTATTTTGGGTTGATACCTGGCATGGAAAGCCGCATATCGGCAGGGAACTGGCCGGAAGAAGAACATTGAAATCAGGAGTCAGGACTCATGGCTGTAGGGATCAGAAGCGGTGTATTGTCTCGCTGGCTGGCGCCGATTATCGCACTGCTGGTGGTGTTTCAGCTCACTGCATGCGGCGATAAAGAACCGGAACAACGCAAAGCCTTTATCGATTATTTGCAAAATACCGTCATGCGCAGCGGGCAAAATCTGCCGTCGCTGAGTGAAGATCAGAAACAACGTTTTGGTAATTACGCGAATGACTACGGCATCATTCTGTCATTCTCCCGCCAGATGAAAGGTGCCGTTGAAGGTAGCCTGGTACCGGTGGTCAGCGCGATTGGTCAGGTGCGTACGCCGCAGGATTACATGACGCAGCGCAGCGCGTTGCAACAGGCGGAAAGTACGCTGAGCATGCTCAATGCCCAGTTGCGTGATTCGAAAGTCAAAGCCGATACCGCGATGGCTGCACTGAAACAGCCGGATGATCTGAAAGCCGTTTATAGCCAGGTATACAACAGTGTGGTGACCCAGCCTGCTAACGTGTTGACCCCGCTGGTGCCTGCGCTGCAAAGCTTCACGCAGGATATCGTGTCAGTGGGTGATTTCCTGCAACAGCAAGGCACTCAGGTCGCCTTTGCTAACGGCGGCGTGCAGTTCCCGACGCAGCAACAGGCTACGCAGTACAACACCATGATGTCTAATCTGGTGGGCAAACAGCAGACATTGCTTCAGGCGCAAAAAGTCGCGCAGGGCGATTTCAGCCACTAAGCCACACTAAAATCTGCAAAAAAGCCACGTCATCTTGTACGTGGCTTTTTTATTGCCCCGGACCCTGCCCATAGATTTATAAAAAATGACAATTTTTAGCCTGCAAATCCGGCTGAATTCCTCTACTTTTGAAGGCAACTGTCCGATTTTCCCCGTATTTCACTTTAAGGATTTTTGATGAAACGTCAGACGATGACTCTGTTGGCTTCTCTGGTGCTGGCGCCGACGCTGGCTTTTGCTGCCGACAGCGCAACCGCAGATTTCACCCCGGCGCAGCAGGAAGCCATTGGTAAAATTGCGGCGGATTACATGTTGCAGCACCCGGAAATTCTGGTGCAGGTCAGCCAGAAATTGCAGGCACAGCAGGCTGATCAGCAACAACAGCAAACCCTGAGCGCCGTGCTTGAAAACGCCAAAACGCTGGTAAACGACCCGGCGACCCCAAGCTATGGTCCGAAAGATGCCAAAGTCGCGTTCGTAGAATTCTTCGATTATCAGTGCCTGTATTGTAGCCACATGGCGCCGGTGGTTGAGCAGACCGTGAAAGCGAACCCGAACGTGCGCTTCGTCTTCAAAGAATGGCCAATCTTCGGTGATCGCTGGAAAGCCTCCATCACGGCTGCGGAAACCGGTATGGCCATCTGGAAAGAAAAAGGCAGCCAGGCGTATTTCGATTATCACAACAGCATTTACCGCACGGGTCATGATGAAGGTAAGCTTACAGATGCTGATATCGCCGGTGCAGTGAAAGCTGCCAAAGCGACAGCGCCAACCGATGCACAGCGCAAAGCCACACACGAAGCGATCGCCGCTAACGATGAGCTGGCACGTACGCTGGGCTTCAGCGGCACCCCGGGTTTCGTGGTGATGCCAACCAGCGGTGCAACTGCTGAAAACACCAGTGTGCTGCCTGGTGCCGTTTCTGCTGAAGAACTGCAGGCCGCCATTGTGAAGGCGCAGGGCGGGAAGTAATTTTCTCTGTAAAACACGATTTCATCACGGCGGGCTGTCTGACAGTTCGCCGTTTTGTTTTTCCGCCCCCGCCTGTAATTTTCTTTCAGCATTTCCTCTGTAAACTCAGTTTTCCTTTCCTAAGACACGTCTGAATTTTTTTTAAGCGAAATACACAAGTCCGCCCAAAAATACTTTGTGATGAATATCACGTTTTAATGATAAAGACTCGTTAACAAAAAGTGACTTAAGTCACATTATGAGGGGTGTTGCGCTTAAATAATCGCCAGTGTAGCTCGGTTACAGACTGTTTTTGTGATCGAAGTCACCAAAATGCAGGGGGTAAGGGTCCCGTATGTGTGATCTGCGTCACGAGCTGTGGGGTGGCTACGCGAGGCCTATAATCACATGGTAGAGTCCGCCTCGCAGACAGCAATTCGACGGACGGATTTTTAAAGCAGTGGCACAAAAACCGAAATAACCGTCACCGATAATTAACTGATATCACGCGCTCTATTGTCAGCGCGTATCAATAGGGGTGCGTTTTATGTTTTCACCAGACGTTAAGATCAAAGTTCAAAACTTTGGTCGCTTCCTGAGTAACATGGTAATGCCCAACATCGGCGCATTTATCGCCTGGGGTATCATTACTGCTCTGTTCATTCCTACCGGCTGGATCCCTAATGAAACATTAGCGAAACTGGTTGGCCCGATGATCACGTATCTTCTGCCATTGCTCATCGGTTTTACCGGTGGTCGTCTGGTTGGTGGTGATCGTGGTGGTGTGGTCGGCGCAATCACCGTAATGGGGGTTATCGTTGGTGCGGATATGCCAATGTTCCTCGGCGCAATGATTGCAGGCCCGTTAGGCGGCTGGTGCATCAAGCGTTTTGACCGCTGGGTTGACGGTAAAATCAAAAGCGGCTTCGAGATGCTGGTTAACAACTTCTCGGCCGGTATTATTGGTATGCTGCTGGCAATCCTGGCTTTCCTGGCCATCGGCCCGCTGGTTGAAGCCCTGTCTAAATTGCTGGCTGCAGGCGTGCACATCATGGTTATCCATAACCTGTTGCCGCTCGCCTCTATCTTTGTTGAACCGGCGAAAATCCTGTTCCTCAATAACGCCATCAACCACGGTATCTTCTCTCCGCTGGGTATCCAGCAGGCGACTGAAACCGGTAAATCTATCTTCTTCCTGATCGAAGCGAACCCAGGTCCGGGTATGGGCGTCCTGATGGCGTACATGTTCTTCGGTCGTGGCAGCGCTAAGCAATCTGCGGGCGGCGCGGCAATCATCCACTTCCTGGGTGGTATCCACGAAATTTATTTCCCATACGTTCTGATGAACCCACGTCTGTTGCTGGCGGTAATCCTGGGTGGTATGACCGGCGTGTTCACCCTGACGCTGCTCAACGGTGGCCTGGTATCCCCGGCTTCTCCAGGTTCCATTCTTGCGGTTCTTGCGATGACGCCAAAAGGCACGTACTTCGCTAACATTGCGGCGATTGTGGCAGCATTTGCGGTGTCCTTCGTGATCTCCGCATTCCTGTTGAAAACCACCAAAGCGAAAGATGGCGACGATCTGGACGAAGCAACACGTCGCATGCAGGATATGAAAGCCCAGTCTAAAGGCGGCAAACCGGCTGTTGCAGGCGTAGCGGGTGACCTGTCTACCGTACGTAAAATCATCGTTGCCTGTGACGCCGGTATGGGGTCAAGCGCCATGGGTGCCGGTGTGCTGCGCAAAAAAGTGCAGGATGCAGGTCTGACCAACATCAGCGTCACCAACAGTGCAATCAACAATCTGCCTGATGACGTGGATCTGGTGATTACTCACCGTGACCTGACCGAACGTGCCATGCGTCAGGTGCCACATGCACAGCACATTTCGCTGACTAACTTCCTCGACAGCGGCTTGTACACGGACCTGACTTCCCGTCTGGTAGAAGTGAACAAAGCCAGCCAGTACAAAGAGAAAGTGACCACTACGCTGGGCGACAGCCTTGTGGCTGACAATGAAAACGAAAACCTGTTCCGCATCAGCGAAAGCAACATTTTCCTCGGCCTGAATGCGGGCACCAAAGAAGACGCGATTCGTTTTGCCGGTGAACAACTGGTGAAAGGCGGTTATGTTCAGGCAGAATATGTGGAGGCGATGCTGGCACGTGAGCAACTGACCTCAACGTATCTGGGGGAATCCATTGCTGTGCCGCACGGTACCATTGAAGCGAAAGATCGCGTACTGAAAACCGGTATCGTGTTCTGCCAGTATCCGGCGGGTATCCGCTGGGGCGATGATGAAGATGACCGTGCACGCCTGGTCGTCGGTATTGCAGCGCGTAACAATGAGCACATCAACGTGATCACCAAACTGACCACGGCGCTGGATGAAGACGGGGTGATTGACCGTCTGGCGAACACCACCAGCGTTGAAGAAGTTCTGACCATCCTTCGCGGCTAACGTTGAGCGGTTAATCAGTAGAGCGTCACTAAGCGGGTCTTGATAAAAGACCCGCTTGTTGATTCGGAGCCGGGCGGCTCCCGGCTTTACCCAAAGCTTTTTACCATAAAGTATGGCCCCCGATTTGAAGGAAATATTATGAAAGCATTACATTTTGGTGCAGGTAACATCGGTCGCGGTTTTATTGGCAAATTACTTGCTGATGCCGGGGCTGAACTGACGTTTGCGGATGTCAGCCCTGCGTTGCTGGACGCGCTGAACAGCCGTAAAGGTTATGACGTGCACGTTGTCGGTGAGCAGGCCACCATTGAGCCTGTCACGAATGTGAATGCCGTGAACAGCGCCGGTCAGGAGGCCATCAACCTGATCGCTGAAGTCGATCTGGTGACCACCGCCGTCGGCCCGACCGTGCTGGAAAAAATCGCGCCAAACGTCGCCAAAGGTCTGGTGCTGCGTCATCAGCAGGGCAATGAAAAGCCACTGAACATTATTGCCTGTGAAAACATGGTGCGCGGCACCAGCCAGTTTAAACAGCACGTATTCAATGCGCTGCCGGAAGATGAAAAAGCCTGGGTTGAAGCGCATATCGGCTTTGTCGATTCTGCGGTTGACCGTATCGTTCCGCCTGCCGCTGCTGGCACCACCGATCCGCTGGAGGTTACCGTTGAAACCTTCAGTGAATGGATCGTCGACAAAACCCAGTTCAAAGGCGAATTGCCGGAAATCGCCGGCATGGAACTGACCGATAACCTGATGGCGTTTGTCGAACGTAAACTGTTCACCCTCAATACCGGCCATGCCATCACCGCCTATCTGGGTCAGCAGGCAGGCCATGCGACAATTCGTGATGCAATTCTTGATGAGAAAGTGCGTCTGGTGGTTCGTGGTGCGATGGAGGAGAGCGGTGAAGTGCTGATCCGCCGTTACGGTTTTGACCCGGAAAAACATTTCGCGTACATCGAAAAAATTCTGACCCGTTTCGAAAATCCGTACCTGCATGACGATGTTGAACGCGTTGGCCGTCAGCCACTGCGTAAACTGAGCGCAGGCGATCGTTTGATCAAACCTTTGCTGGGTACGCAGGAATATCGCCTGCCGAACGACAACCTGGTGAGAGGAATTGCGGCCGCGATGCATTATCGCAGCGAGCAGGATCCGCAAGCGAAAGAACTGGTAGAATTGCTGGAGAAAGTGGGGCCAAAAGCAGCCCTCGCCCAGATTTCAGGTCTGCCAGAAGATGGCGAAGTCGTGGCGAAAGCCGTCGCTCTCTACGAATCGATGCGCTGATACTGCGTTTATTTTGATTTCGCCAACACCAGGCAAAGAAAGCCCTGTCGGGCAGGATGTCTCTGTCCGACATGCGCGCATCATGGATGACGCCAGGGGCGCTGTCGGCACCGGCTCTTTAATGCAAGTAAGCCCTATGGAAAAAGCTCAGGCGTTTGAAAACCGTGTCCTTGAAAAGCTCAATGCGGGTAAAACCGTGCGCAGCTTTTTAATGACCGCTGTGGAGTTACTGGCGGAAGCGCTGGATATTCTGGTCGTGCAGGTTTTCCGCAAAGACGATTACGCGGTGAAATATGCAGTCGAACCTTTACTGACCGGCACCGGCCCGCTTGGTGATTTGTCTGTTCGCTTAAAACTGATTTATGCGCTGGGTGTAATCAGCCGTCACGAGTATGAAGATGCGGAATTACTGATGGCGTTGCGTGAAGAGCTGAATTACGACGGCGAAGAGTATCGTTTTACCGATGATGAAATTCTCGGCCCGTTCGGTGAATTGCATTGTGTGACAGAACTGCCGCCGGCACCGACCTTCCTGAAACCCGGGGAAGCCGACGAATCGCTGATCGCCATGCAACGCCAGCGTTATCAGCAAATCGTCCGCTCCACCATGGTGCTTTCCGTGACCGGGCTGATTGCCCATATCAGTAATCAGCAGCCTTCCAGGCTTTCTCCGGTGCAAAAGTGAATCCCCGTCATACTTCGGGCCGCAGATGCGTTAGCTGCGTTCAGTCACCCGAATCACTTACTTGAGTAAGCTCATCAGGATTCCATCACTTGCCGCCTTTCTGCAACCCGAACTATTTTGGGGATTCGTTTTAGTGAATCGCATGACGCACTTCGCCCACCAGTAGCCAAAGCGCGGTTAACGCCATCATGCCGCCCATGATCGTGTTGAACATTTTCAGCTTCCATTCTACCCGTAATGCCTGACGTAACCTGTCACCCATCACTACCCACACCAGAATGCAGGGCAGATTGATCAGCGCGAAGCCGATACAAATCAGCAGTGTATGATGCAGCATGTTGCCATCAGGCGGGGTGAATAAGATCGCCACATTAGTCGCCATCAGCCAGGCTTTTGGGTTCACAGCCTGAAATAATGCACCATTAACCATGTTCATCGGTTGCTGTTTGGTCCCTTCTTTTGGCGAACCGGAACGGTAAATTTTCCACGACAACCAGAACAGATAGGCGCAGCCCACTGCCGCCATCGGCAGACGCACCACCGTCATCCAGCTAAGCAGAATCGCCAGCATGGAAGTCATCAGCGCGCATTGCACCACGCAGCCAAGTGTAATGCCCAGCATCATCGGCACGCTGCGGCGCAGCCCGAAATTCACCCCGGAAGCCGCCAGCAACAGATTATTCGGGCCGGGCGTAATTGACATCACAGTGACGTAACTGACAAAAGCGGTATCGATCATGTTGTTTTCCTGCATCCCCTGTTTTCCAGATAGCCAGAGTAAACGCTGAACAGAGAAGGTAACAGAACCAGAAATACGCTATTGTTATGGTTACAGATTGCGTAACCCAAAACTGTACCCATCACTTTTTACGGAACTGACACCATGACTGACACCGCGGATTTCAGCGACACCCGATATAACCAGCTGGCAGAACAACTGGCGGACGCTATCCGCCGTGGCACACTCGCGCCGGGCAGCCGTTTGCCGTCCGTGCGGCGCAGCGCACAAACCTGGTCAGTCAGCATCAACACTGTGGTAGCGGCTTACCGGCGGCTGGAAGATCGCGGCTTTATCGAGGCACGCCCGCAGTCGGGTTTTTATGTCCGTGCCGCGTTGCCTGCGCTGAACCATCAGCCACAGGAACAACCACAAACGCCAGCCGCAAAACCCGCAGATGAAGTGCTGGATCTGATCGACACAGTATTCGCCTCACAAATTGACCCCACCTATACCAACTTATCGCTGGCCTGCCCGCAGTCGAACGATTTTTACCCGACCGGCAAGCTGGGGCGAATTATGGCATCATTGCTGCGTCGTCAGCCCAATCTGATCGGGCAATACGCGCTGCCGCCGGGCAGCCCGGCGTTACGCCAGCAAATTGCCCGCCGTGCACTGGCGCTCGGTATGATTTTAGAACCCGCAGATATCACGATTACGCACGGTTGCATGGAAGCGTTACAGCTGGCGTTGCGCGTCACCACCAAACCCGGTGACAGCGTCGGGCTGGAAACGCCGACCTATTTTTACCTGCTGCCGATGCTGGCAAGTCTCGGGCTGAAAGCGGTGGAAATCCCCACGGATCCGCAAACTGGCCTGTCGCTGGATGTGCTGGAAATGCTGCTGACCGAGAAACGTCTGAATGCGGTGATCGCCATGCCGACGGCGCAAAATCCGCTGGGCTTTACTATGCCGCTGGCGGCAAAAAAACGGCTGGCGCGGCTGATGAACGATCACCATGTCCCGCTGATTGAAGACGGGTTGTACGCGGAAATTCAATTTGGCGCGACATTGTCTCCGGCGGTAAAAGCCTTTGACCGCGACGGCTGGATCCTGTTTTGCACCAGCTTTACCAAAACGCTGGCCCCCGATTTTCGCATCGGCTGGGTGGAAGGCGGACGCTTTGCCGATAAGCTGCATAAACTGAAAGCTGTATCGTCAATGGCAGAGTCCGCTTTGCTTTCCCAAACGCTGACGCTGTTTCTGGAGTCAGGCGGTTACGATCATCATCTGCGGGCTTTACGCAAGCGCTACGCGTCGCAGGTTGAGCAGGCACGCGCGCTAATCGCCCGCCACTTTCCACAAGGCACCCGTGCCACACAGCCGGCAGGCGGATTTGTGATTTGGGTGGATTTCCCGCCGGGTGTCGACTGCGTCACGCTGTTCCGCCAGTTGCTGAAAGATAAAATTTGTATGACGCCGGGAAAACTGTATTCACCCAGCGGCCGCTACACCAATGGCCTGCGTTTGTCGTGCTGCTATGTTTTTGATACACGCTATATTTCAGCAATGATCCGCATTGGTGAGCGGGCCTGTGAGATGTGCGGTTTGCCTCCGGGGCTGGCAGAAACGCAGGAGCAAGCTGAAGAATCCCGCACTTCCTGATACACTGACGGTTATTATTCCCCATTTACAATCGTGCCCGCTGCGGCATGAACGGATCTGAAATCATGAAAGAAGTTGAAAAAGCCGAGATCAAACGTCTCAGCGATATGCTGGATGCACTGAATCACAAAGATGCGACCGTGATTCAGGCGGGTAACGCCGAGTTAATCGCTAAGCACGAAGAAGAAAAAGAAAAGCTCGCGGCAGAAATCGCGCGTCTGAAAGCCGTGCGTGAGAAAAAACTCAGCACCGAAGCGCAGAAGCTGGAAAAGCTGTTCAGCCGTGAAATCACCAAGAAAGAACAGGCTGATATGGGCACGCTGAAGAAAACCGTACGCGGTATCGTGGTGGTTCACCCGATGACGGCGCTGGGCCGCGAAATGGGCCTGAAAGCGGTGACCGGTTTTTCTAAGAAAGAATTCTAAACTAATACTCCGGGGGTGAAGTTTTGCCCTGCTCCTCCCCCTGCGAAGGGGAGGGCGTTAACATTACTTCCCAAACAATCGTCGTCCAAAATCTTCGATCTTGCGGTTTACCAGCCGCATTTGCATGGTTTTACTCCAGCTGGCGGAGATCCCTGCGGCAGACATCAGACGGCGATACTGTTCCTCATCAAATGGCATGTTGAAGGCGATAGAAATCGCTTCTGCAACAGACACCTCGCTGTTGCGCGTCAGTAATTCCAGCGGCCGGTCGCCGCTGACATTTCCGGTACTGACGACCCGATATAACCAGCCACAACGTCCGCTTTGTTGTAACAACGGCGACAGGTTTTTGCAGTCGAGAAAATGATTCAGCTTGTAGCAGGGCGCGCGCGGCTGGGTGACCTGAATCAGCGCGTCGCCCCAGCGGAAAATATCGCCGATAAACACGTTATCTTCGGTCATGCCCAGCGTTGAAAGATTTTCGCCAAACGCAGGGGGATGAAAGCGGTCTTCTTCTTCGGGAAATTGCTGGCGCAGCCAGGCGTAATGTTCGCGGGGGAAATGGCACAGCGCGCGGTCAGCGCCACCGTGATAAGACTTTTCGGCTTGCTGATCATTTTCCAGCCCGAGCGGCGTTAAAGCGATGCTGCCATCAACCTGACGTTTGGCAATCGCACTGGATGAAAAATCGGGATAATGTTCGATGGTACCGATATATACGTCGGGATAATGCATAAGCTCTCCGCTGCTGAAAGGTCACTTGCTCAAGCATAACCTGCATTCGACAGCGGGAGTAGAAGGAATACCTGCACACAAACGGGTGCGCAGGTTAAATCGTTAATCAGAACGTTTCCCAGTTATCCTGACTGGTTTTGCTTTGTGCCGGCAGTGCCAGAGTCGGACGGCGCAGCGCGGCGGATGCTGGCGCATCCAGTCTGTCGCCATTATCAGCCAGACGGAATACCGAGACTGCCTGGGTCAGCGTCGCGGCCTGATCTTCGAGTGAATCAGCGGCGGCGGAAGACTGCTCAACCAGCGCGGCATTCTGCTGTGTCGTGCTGTCCATTTCGACAATCGCCTGCGAAATCTGACTGATGCCACGGCTTTGTTCGTCAGAAGCAGAGGCGATTTCACCCATAATATCGCGCACATGCGAGACCGATTTTACGATGTCCTGCATGGTTCGTCCGGTGTTTTCCACCAGCTTCGCACCGGTATTCACCCGCTCAACGGATTCGGCAATCAGTCCTTCAATTTCTTTCGCTGCCTGCGCACTGCGCTGTGCCAATGTGCGGACTTCCGAGGCGACGACGGAGAATCCGCGCCCCTGTTCACCGGCCCGGGCGGCTTCAACGGCGGCGTTCAGCGCCAGAATATTGGTCTGGAACGCGATGCCGTTGATGACGGAGGTAATTTCAGCAATACGTTTTGAGCTGCCGGAAATCTGCTGCATGGTGTCGACCACCTGGCCGACCTGTTTGCCACCGAGCGTCGCGGTACCTGAAGCTTCGCTGGCCAGTTTGCTGGCGTGATGGGCATTATCAGCGTTCTGTTTCACCGTTGCGCTCAGTTCTTCCATGCTGGCGGCGGTTTCTTCGACGGCCGCAGCCTGCTGTTCGGTGCGTGAGGAAAGATCGGTATTCCCGGCAGCGATTTCCGCCGCCGCGTGAGATACCTGTGAAACACCGGAGCGGATTTCATAAATCATGGTGCTGAGGTTCTGGCTCATTGCGGATACCGCGTTCATCAGCATGCCCAGTTCATCGCGACGTGTGGTCGGATGCGCCACAGTCAGGTCACCCTGCGCAATCGCCTCTGCTGTTTTCAGCGTATCACGCAGCGGCTGGGCAATCTGGCGGGTGATTCGCCATGCAATGATAATCCCGACCAGCAGTACGATCAGCGTAATCACCATCATGATGTTCTGCGCATCACGTATGTCTTTATGCGTGTTAATCAGTTCATTTTTAAAGATTTTCGCTACCAGAGCGTTCATCTCTGCGGCTTTTACTGACAGCAATTGTGAATTTCTTTGTTCATCTTCATAAGCCGGCATGAACGCCTGAACGTGATTTTTATAGGTTGCCAGTGCACTCATCAGCGGGGCAAGTGTGGCCTGCTGATCCGGCAACAATAATGCGTTGAGTTTTTTAGCATTCGCTTGCGTATCATCAATTGACTTCAACAGCTTGGCTTCAGTTTCTTTATTAATGTTCAGCAACAGGCCGCGCACGTTATAACGCACACTGATCAATTTCTGAATCACTTCAGCCAGTGAAAGCCGAATGGAAGGATCGGCATCTTCTACGCGTAACTGATCCTGCAAACGCGTCACCACGGCTTCCGTCTCGGAAAGATTCCAGCTGGCCCGCACCGCATCTTTGCGATCGACGGCTTCTTTGAATGCGGCCTGCGCCTGCTGGTACTCATGGATTTTCACCGGCACCTGATCGAGATTTGTTTGACTGGCGGTATCCCAGTCCAGCTTGTCTTTCGACTGGGTTATCAGTTGCGACAGTGCGTCAATGTTGTCCTGGTTTTGTTTGAGATACACCGGATTGTAATTGAGCTGATAAAGCGTACGGCTGAGGCGGGCATCATTGAGTAATGCATTCATCTGATTACTGAAATCGACTTTTTCCGCACGCTGACTGATGTCGTTAAATTTAATCATTCCCGCAGTGGTAATGACGGCCGCGATCAAAAGCACCAGGCCGAAACCCAGACCCAGTTTGGTGCCGACCTTAAGATTGTTCATCCACTGCGAAAGACCCGATCCGTTACTCATAATCATTCTCCGTCAAACATCCCTTTTAAATAGACATGCGGTTTTGTGACGCCTTTGTGAACAATCTATCGGTAGGCTTTTTCATAAACTTTATAGGATGTGTGGCGTATTTTTGATTAATGCGAGCGGGGTCTAATAATGGTGGGAAACAGAAGAATAATTCGCTGTGAAACAGTGAGCATGCGTACAAATTCAGGACATAAAAAAGCGGGTCACAGACCCGCCATTGGCTAAGACATCTTGCCCGTGCTGGGCGGCAGTGCGAAATTACTTCGCTTCAGCCAGACGTTTTGCAGCTTCGTCCCAGTTTACAACAGCCCAGAAGGCTTTGATGTAATCAGGGCGTTTGTTCTGATATTTCAAGTAGTAAGCGTGTTCCCACACATCCAGACCCAGCAGCGGGTAACCGGAAGCGCCGGAAATGGCTTCGCCCATCAGCGGGCTGTCCTGGTTAGCTGTAGAAACGACGGCCAGTTTGCCATCTTTCAGTACCAGCCATGCCCAACCTGAACCGAAACGGGTTGCCGCTGCTTTCTCGAAAGTTTCTTTGAAAGCGTCAACGCTGCCGAAATCGCGTTCGATGGCAGATTTCAGTTCGCCTTGCAGTGTGGTGCCGGTTTTCAGGCCTTTCCAGAACAGGCTGTGGTTAGCGTGGCCACCTGCGTTGTTACGCAGAACGACTTTCTTGTCTGCAGGAACCTGATCCAGCTTGGTGATCAGTTCTTCAACCGGCAGTGCAGCCAGTTCCGGCAGGCTTTCCAGCGCAGCGTTAGCGTTGTTAACGTAAGTCTGGTGATGTTTAGTGTGATGGATTTCCATCGTTTCTTTGTCGAAATGCGGTTCGAGTGCGTCGTATGCGTAAGGCAGTGATGGCAGTGAATAACTCATGTTCATCGTCTCCGTAGTGTAGGGCGGCACCGTCATTGTGAGCACCGCGTAATCAGTCGGATCATTATAGTTAATTAAATGATATTGAAAATGATTATCTCTGTCCCCGCCAGCGGATAGATACGCGTAAGCGCCTGTTATTCGGGGCTTAGAACCAGATAACCGCAAACAATCCTAAATTGTCTAAAGGCACGCGGTGCTTAAAGGGGCCTTTAGCTGTTCTTGATGAAATAGCGATAACTGAAGTCATCTAAGAGTTCTGTTTCCGGATTTCTGCGCTGAAATATTTGCGCTTCCCGTTTACGACGCGCAGTACGGATATCCAGATTTAATCCATATAGCTCAAGAGTAACACATGCTCTGTGACAGTTTTCCGTGCTGGCGAGCGGAGATACTTCAATTTCACCTGTCAGGTAATTTGCCACGAAGTAATCATCAAAATGATATTCGAGATCATCAGGGTTGAGCAGTGCGGGATCATATCGGTTACCTTTTTCACTCTGACAGCGGTCACAGCAGGGATAAAGATTTTGCCAGTGGAAAGCCAGTTCCGGAAAGGCGTGGCGTTTCTTGGGCTTAAAATGTTCGATGGTCTGGCGGCTTTCAGCACCGGTCAGTCCGTCGCAAAATGCACAATGTTGAAGGCTTGCGTCGAATAACTTTTGGCGGACATTTTCATAGCATTTGGGTGAATACCAGCGGAAACGTTTTCGACATCAAACTGTTCCTTCACTTCAAAAATCTCTTCCAGAATCAAGGAATGCTTTTGCAGATTGATGGTATTCATAAATAATTTCTGAATAGCTTGAATCAGAATAACCAAGGCTGTCACCGCCTTGAGCCAGAAACTTATACCCGCTATATGACCCGTTTTGATGGTCAAACATGTAATGAACACGGTTGTCTTTTGTCGCCAGCCGCGAATTAATTAAAGACATGTCCCCCGTTGCTTCATCAAACACCGCCGCCAGCGCATACAGCAGAGTACTTTTCCCGCAGCCGTTCGGGCCGGTGAAGATATGGATCTCTGCCTTTTCAGCATCAGCTTCTGCACTTTTAATCGGTGGGAAATCAAAATGCGTATTCTCGAATACGCCCACATTGATGGATAACTGTTCAAATTCTGCTCTGAGTTTACCTCAGCCGCTGCGGATGCGTATACACCGTTGCCCGTCCCGGTTTGCTGAAACCGACCAGCGTCAGATTGCATTTTTCGGCGACGTCGACCGCGAGCGTGGTGGCGGCGGAGACGGCGAACAGAATTTCGATGCCGCACATGGCGGCTTTTTGCACCATTTCATAACTGGCGCGGCTTGATACCAGCGCGGCACCGGATTTCCAGTCGCTCTGTCTGGCACGGATACCCAGCATTTTATCCAGCGCCACGTGACGGCCCACATCTTCGCATCCACCCAGTAGCTGACCTTCCGGCGTGATCCAGGCAGCGGCGTGGGTGCAACCGGTAAGCTGGCCGATTTCCTGTACGGATTTCAGCTGATGCAGCGCATTATCCAGATTCGCCAGCTCAAACGTTTGGGTAAACGGCAGTGGCGCGAGCGGGCGGAACAGATCGTCTAACTGTTCGATGCCGCAGACTCCGCAACCGGTGCGGCCCGCCATAGCCCGGCGGCGTTCTTTCAGCCCGGCAAAACGGCGGCTCGACAGTTCGATATTAACTTCTATACCGTGGCAGTTTGGCGTCACCTCCATCCCGTAAATCTCACCGGTGGATTCAATAATCCCTTCTGACAATGAAAAGCCCAGCGCAAAGGCTTGTAAATCTTTTGGCGACGCCATCATCACCACATGTGAAATGCCGTTATAGACCAGAGCGACGGGCACTTCCTGAGCAATCCAGTCATCTTCAGGTTCATTGAGATGTGTGCGTTGCATCACCGGTTTTTGGCTCGCTCCGATGATCTGAGTCACTTTTTTGTCATCTTTTTCGCCCAGTTCGTTTACGTGATGGACATCCATTAGCAATAACCTTATAAACATTCCGGCTACATAAGCCGTACAAAAAATCAGGACTTTATACCTTAATTTTACCGCTTTCGACGTTGTTCATGAAAGCGCCAATTTGAAAAGCAATGTGTGCCTAAATGATGGGAAGGAGTCTTTCATGCAAGTCAGCAGAAGACAATTATTCAAAATATGTGCGGGTGGTATGGCCGGCACCACAGCAGCATTATTAGGATTCACGCCGACTCTGGCGCTGGCGGAAACCCGCCAATACAAACTGCTTCGCTCACGTGAAACCCGCAACAACTGCACTTACTGTTCCGTAGGTTGCGGCATGCTGATTTACAGCCAGGGCGACGGCGCAAAAAATGTCACTGAAAATATCTTTCATGTAGAGGGTGACGCCGATCATCCGGTCAGTCGTGGCTCGTTGTGCCCGAAAGGTGCAGGTGTGCTGGATTACATCCACAGTGAAGGCCGCCTGACACATCCGCAGTACCGTGCACCCGGCTCCGATAAGTGGCAGCGCATCTCCTGGGATGAGGCGATTTCCCGTATCGCCCGCCTGATGAAAGATGACCGCGACGCCAACTTTGTCGAGAAAAATGACAATAACGTCACGGTCAACCGCTGGCTGACCACCGGTATGCTGTGTTCTTCAGCGGCCAGTAACGAAACCGGTCTGCTTGATCAGAAATTCACCCGCGCACTGGGTATGGTGGCGATCGACTGCCAGGCACGGCTGTGTCACGGCCCGACCGTTGCAGCATTAGCGCCTACGTTCGGTCGTGGCGCGATGACCAACAACTGGGTCGACATCAAAAATGCCAACGTGATTTTGATTATGGGCGGAAATGCGGCAGAAGCGCATCCGGTCGGATTCAAATGGGTGATTGAGGCCAAAACCAAAAACAACGCTAAAGTCATCGTGGTCGACCCGCGCTTTAACCGCAGTGCTGCCGTGGCCGATATTTACGCGCCTATCCGCGCCGGTTCCGACACGGTTTTCCTGCTGGGCATGATCAACTACCTGATCACCCACAATAAAATCCAGACCGAATACGTCCGGGAATATACCAACGCCAGCCTGCTGGTGCGTGAAGACTATGAATTTAACGACGGGCTGTTCAGCGGTTTTGACGCAGCGAAAAAAGCCTATAACAAGGAAAGCTGGCACTATCAGCTTGATGAAAAAGGCTTCGCGAAACAGGATAAAACGTTGCAGGACCCGCGCTGTGTGTGGAATCTGCTGAAAGCGCACGTATCCCGTTACACGCCGGAACTGGTGGAGCGCCTGTGCGGCACCCCGAAAGAAGATTTCCTGCTGATCAGTTCCATTCTGGCGGAAACCTGTGCGCGCGACAAAACGTCGACCATTTTGTATGCACTGGGCTGGACGCACCATACCGGCGGCGCACAAATCATCCGCTGTGCGGCGATGATCCAGTTGCTGCTCGGCAATATCGGTATGCCCGGCGGTGGCGTGAATGCCCTGCGCGGTCACTCTAATATTCAGGGCTATACCGACCTCGGTTTGTTGTCTCTGAACCTGCCCGGCTACATGCCTTTGCCGTCTGAAAAACAGACCCGTTTTACTGATTATCTGCAACAAATCACCCCCGTGCCGCTGGTGGACGGACAGGTCAATTTCTGGAAAAACACGCCGAATTTTTTCGTCAGCATGATGAAAAGCTTCTGGGGCGAACATGCCACGGCGGAAAATGACTGGGGCTTTGACTGGTTGCCGAAATGGGACAAAAGCTACGATGTGTTGCAACAGGCCGAGCTGATGACCGAAGGCAAACTCAACGGCTATATCGTGCAGGGCTTCAATCCGCTGGCGGCATTCCCGGATAAAAACAAATCTTCGCGCGCGCTCTCGAAACTCAAATACATGGTGGTGATCGACCCGCTGGTCACCGAATCCTCGAATTTCTGGCAGAATCACGGCGCGATGAACGACGTACAAACCGCCGATATTCAGACCGAAGTGTTCCGCCTGCCGTCTTCCTGTTTCGCCGAAGAAAACGGATCAATAGTCAACTCCGGTCGCTGGCTGCAATGGCACTTTCAGGCCTCTGAGCCACCGGGTGAAGCGCTGCATGACGGCAAAATTATCGCCCGTCTGTTTATGAAACTGCGCGAACTGTATCAGAAAGAAGGCGGTGCGAACCCGCTGCCGGTGCTGAATATGGCGTGGGATTATCAGGATCCACTCGACCCGTTGCCGGAAGAGATCGCCCGCGAAGCCAACGGCAAAGCGCTGGCCGATATTCATGACGATCAGGGCAATCTGTTGGCGAAAAAAGGCCAGCAACTTTCAACATTTGCCCATCTGAAAAATGACGGCAGCACGGCCAGTTTCTGCTGGATTTATACGGGAAGCTGGACGGAAGCCGGTAATCAGATGGCGCGCCGCGATAACGCCGATCCGTCCGGTCTGGGCTGCACGTCCGGCTGGGCATGGTGCTGGCCGCTCAACCGCCGCATTCTGTATAACCGCGCCTCCGCCGACCCGCAGGGACAGCCGTGGGATCCGAAACGCGAAATCATCCGCTGGGATGGTGCGAAGTGGACCGGTTTTGACGTCCCGGATTACAGCGCCGCTGCGCCGGGTTCGGGTGTCGGGCCGTTCATCATGCAACAGGAAGGCGTCGGGCGTTTATTTGCGACCGACAAAATGGCCGACGGTCCGTTCCCCGAGCATTACGAACCTATCGAATCACCGATTGGCACCAACCCGCTGCATCCGGACGTTATCTCGAACCCGGTTACGCGTATTTTTGCCAGTGATTTGCCGAATATGGGCACCGCCCGAGACTTCCCGTATGTGGCGACCACCTATTCAATTACCGAATTGTTCCGCCACTGGACCAAACACGCGTTGCTCAACGCCATTGCGCAGCCTGAGCAGTTTATCGAGATCGGCGAAAGTCTGGCCGCCTCGAAGGGCATTGCGCAGGGTGATGAAGTGAAAGTGTCTTCGAAGCGCGGATTCATCGTGGCCAAAGCCGTGGTGACCAGGCGCATCCGGCCGCTGACCATCGACGGTAAGCACGTCGATACCATTGGCATCCCATGCCACTGGGGATTTGAAGGTGCGACGCGTAAAGGTTATTTAGCCAATACGCTGACGCCGTCAGTCGGTGACGCTAACTCGCAAACGCCGGAATTCAAGGCGTTCCTGGTTAACGTGGAAAAGGTCTAACGGAGGCGAATTATGGCAATGCAATCTCAGGACATACTGCGTAAGTCCGCAACCAACGGGTTGACGCCAGCGCCGCGCGCCCGTGACCATCAGCAGGAAGTGGCGAAACTTATCGACGTCACCACCTGCATTGGCTGTAAAGGCTGTCAGGTCGCCTGTTCCGAATGGAACGACCTGCGCGATGAGGTCGGTATCAACACCGGCGTTTACGATAACCCGATGGATCTCAGTGCGAAATCCTGGACGGTGATGCGTTTCTCTGAAGTGGAACAAAACGGCAAGCTGGAATGGCTGATCCGCAAAGACGGCTGTATGCACTGCGCCGATCCGGGCTGCCTGAAGGCTTGTCCGGCGGAAGGGGCGATTTTGCAGTACGCCAACGGCATCGTCGATTTCCAGTCGGAACATTGCATCGGCTGCGGTTACTGCATCGCCGGTTGCCCGTTCAACATTCCGCGCATCAACCAACAGGATAACCGTGCCTATAAATGCACGCTGTGCGTTGACCGTGTGAGTGTGGGCCAGGAACCGGCGTGTGTGAAAACCTGCCCGACCGGCGCGATTCATTTCGGTACGAAAACCGCCATGCAGGATTTAGCCGCAGAACGGGTCAGCGAGCTGAAAGGTCGCGGGTTTGATCATGCCGGTTTATACGATCCGCAGGGTGTTGGCGGTACGCACGTGATGTACGTGCTGCATCACGCCGACAATCCTGAGTTGTATCACGGCCTGCCAAAAGATCCGGCCATCAGCGCGGCGGTCACCTTGTGGAAAGGGGTTTGGAAACCACTGGCTGCTGTCGGCTTCGCAGTAACTTTCGCCGCCGCAGCATTCCATTTCCTGGGCGTGGGGCCGAACTACGTGAAAGAGGATGAGCACAGAGAAGAGGAAGAAAAACATGATGATGAGGAGAAACGACCATGAAAAAAGAGAAGTTAATCCAGCGCTATAATCTGGCGGAACGTCTCAATCACTGGATTGTTGCCTTTTGTTTTGTGACGCTCGCCCTCAGCGGCATCGGCTTCTTTTTCCCGTCGTTTAACTGGCTGATGAACATTTACGGCACACCCCAGATGGCGCGTATCCTGCATCCGTTTTTCGGCGTGGTGATGTTCATCTCTTTCCTCGGCATGTTCTTGCGCTACTGGAAGCACAACCTGCCGGAAAAAGACGACATTGTGTGGGTGAAAAATATCGGTAAAGTGCTGACCAACCATGAGGTCGGCGATACCGGGCGCTACAACTTCGGTCAGAAATGCGTGTTCTGGGCGGCGATCAGTTGTCTTGTGCTTCTGATGGCCAGTGGCGTCATTATCTGGCGTCCGTGGTTTGCCGGTTATTTCCCGATCCCGCTGATCCGTCTGGCGCTGCTGGTGCATTCGCTGGCCGGCATCGGCCTGATTCTGGTGATTATCATGCATGTCTACGCTGCGACCTGGGCGAAAGGCTCTATCCCGGCGATGACCGGCGGTAAAGTGCCTGCGTCATGGGCGAAGTATCACCACCCACGCTGGTACCGTCAGGTGCGTGCTGAAGCGTTGAAAAAAGAACAAGATAAAGATGAGAGGAAAGCCGGATGAGCATCCAGATTGTCCCCCGGGACGCGCTGGCAGACGGTAAAACCACGGCGGGGAATATCCCGCCGGTACTGTTCGCCAATCTGAAAACGCTGTATCAGCGCCGTGCCGATCGCCTGCGTAAACTGGCCGAAGACAGCCCGCTCGACGGATATCTGAATTTTGCTGCGGCGATTTGCGATGCCCAGCAGCGCGTGCTGAAAGATTTCCCGCTCACTGTCGACCTGCGTGATGAATTAGCGAAAGCGGCGGGTAAACCGCCGCTCGATTGCCGGTTGTTTCCACGAACGCCGCACTGGCTTACATTGCTGGATGCGCTGATCAGGGTGCTCAAACACGGCGCGTCAGAGCCGGTGCTCGGTGTGCTTGAGCGCCTTGAACACTCCCCGAATCTTCAGCGCGAAATGATGGCGACAGAGCTGCTTTGCCAGGATTTCAAACACGTTCCGGCTGACAAAGCCCCGTTTATCTGGGCTGCGTTGTCGCTGTACTGGGCACAGATGGCGGCGCAACTGCGCGGTGTCGGGCGGGCAGATTATGGCGAAAATCGTCTGTTCTGTCCGGTGTGCGGCAGCGTTCCCGTTTCTGCGGTGATCGCGTTTGGTGCCCACAGCGGCCTGCGCTATCTGCACTGTAATCTTTGCGAAAGTGAATGGCATGTCGTGCGCGCAAAATGCAGCAACTGCGATGCAATGGAACATGTAAACCTCTGGTCCATCGGCGATGAACAGGCCACGGTGAAAGCCGAAGCCTGCGACGATTGCAATGCTTACCTGAAAGTGATTTATCAGGATAAAGACCCGCAGGCAGACGCGGTAGCGGACGACCTTGCGACGCTGTTACTTGATGACCGTCTGGAGGACAAAGGTTTTTCCGGCAGCGGCATCAATCCGTTCCTGTTTCCCGCTGAATAACCGGTAAAACCGGCAGCCGTGACTGGTAAACCCCTGCATGGCTGCTAGTTTTAATAGAGGTTCCGGCGAAAACGAGGAGGGTCTGATGAAATTGATCGGCAGTTATACCAGCCCGTATGTGCGCAAAATTTCGGTGATGTTGCTGGAAAAAGGCATCCCGTTTGATTTCATTAACGACACGCCCCACGAACCGGGCTGCAAAATCACACAGTACAATCCTCTCGGAAAAGTCCCCGCGCTGGTGGCCGATGATGGCGAAGTTTTTTATGATTCGCCGATTATTGTGCAGTTCATCGAACTGATGAATGTCGCACCCACGCTGTTGCCGTGGCAACCGCTGGACGCGTTACGTGTGAGGCAAATTGAATCGCTGGCCGACGGTGTCACTGATGCCGCCGTGGCGCTGGTGCTGGAAGGTCGCCGCGATGCTGATAAACGTAACGAAGCCTGGATTTTGCGCCAGAGGGAAAAACTGTTGCGCGGGCTGGATGCGCTGGAAAAGCATGCGGCAAGCCGTACATTGCTCAATTCTGAAAGCCTCAATGTGGCCGACATTGCCGTCGCCTGTTGTCTGGGCTATCTCAATTTCCGGCGTATCGCGCCGGGCTGGTGTGTTGAGCGTCCTGAACTGGTAAAACTGGCAGAACGCCTGTTCCAGCGCGAGAGTTTCGCGCGCACCACCCCACCCGGGAGTGGTAACGCCAGCTTTGCAGCTAAAAAGGTGTGAAGCCGCTCGAAGAGTTCTCTTTACATCCCACCGGTTCGATTTTCACTGCCTAGACTTTATGCAGCGCTCTGCTAATCCCTGCTGCATAAAGGAGTTCCATCATGGCTTATGATAAAAATCCTCATGCCGTCAAACCGGAAGAATACGGTTTCCCGCTTAAACTCAAAAAACAATACGACAACTTCATTGGCGGTGAATGGGTCGCGCCGGTGAAAAAACAGTATTACGACAATCTGACACCGGTGACCGGTGAGGTACTGTGTCAAGTGGCCAGCTCCGGCACCGATGACGTCGATCTGGCGCTGGACGCCGCCCATAAGGCCAAAGACGCATGGGGAAAAATGCCGGTGCAGCAGCGTGCAAATTTACTGCTGAAAGTCGCCGATCGCATGGAACAAAACATTGAACTGCTGGCAAACGCCGAAACCTGGGATAACGGTAAACCGATCCGCGAAACCAGCGGCGCCGACGTGCCGTTAGCCATCGACCATTTCCGCTATTTCGCCTCTTGCGTGCGTGCGCAGGAAGGCGGGATCAGCGAAATCGACAGTGAAACCGTTGCGTATCATTTCCACGAACCGCTCGGCGTGGTGGCGCAGATTATCCCGTGGAACTTCCCGCTGTTGATGGCGTGCTGGAAAATGGCACCGGCGCTGGCGGCAGGTAACTGCATTGTGCTCAAACCCGCCAAACTGACGCCGCTGTCCGTTCTGTTGTTGATGGAGCTGGTGCAGGACATTTTGCCTGCGGGCGTCATTAATGTGGTTAACGGCGCGGGTGGTGAGATCGGCGAATATCTGGCGACGTCTAAACGTATCGCGAAAGTGGCGTTTACCGGCTCGACGGAGGTCGGCCAGCAAATCGCCGGCTATGCCGCACAAAACCTGATCCCGGCCACGCTGGAACTGGGCGGTAAATCACCCAATATTTTCTTTGCCGATGTGATGGATAAAGAGGATGAATTCTTCGACAAAGCGCTGGAAGGGTTTGCGCTGTTTGCCTTCAATCAGGGTGAAGTCTGTACCTGTCCGAGCCGTGCGCTGGTTCAGGAATCTATCTACGAACGTTTTATGGAACGTGCGATCAAACGTGTTGAGGCTATTAAAACCGGTAACCCGTTGGATATTGAAACCCAGATGGGCGCGCAGGTTTCTGCCGGACAGATGAAAACCATTCTGGATTATATCGAAATCGGTAAAAAAGAGGGCGCAGAGGTACTGACCGGCGGCGCGAAGAAAAAACTCGAAGGTTCGCTGAACGAGGGATATTACCTGCAACCCACTATTTTGCTGGGTAAAAACAACATGCGTGTTTTCCAGGAAGAAATCTTCGGACCGGTGCTGGCCGTCACCACGTTTAAAGATATGGACGATGCGCTGCGAATTGCCAATGATACCGCTTACGGATTAGGCGCAGGTGTCTGGAGTCGTGACGGCAATGTGGCCTATCACATGGGCCGCAATATTCAGGCCGGACGCGTATGGACCAACTGTTATCACGCTTATCCGGCGCATGCCGCATTTGGAGGTTACAAACAGTCCGGTATCGGGCGCGAGACTCATAAAATGATGTTGGATCACTATCAGCAAACGAAATGTTTACTCGTTTCTTATTCGAGTAAACCGATGGGGCTTTTCTGAGGAATGATCGCGCATTCTGACCGTAATTGATTTTTCCGGCTGACGATGGCATATAAAAACGCCATCGTCAGTGAGTTTACTTAATACATCATTAATCTATTGTGCATTGCGCTCATTTAGCGGTTAACTTAAAGTGCCTATATAAATATTTTATATGTTAATTAAATAATAAAACATTATGAATGCGTTAATTGTAATGTTTTATTGTGTTCTTAACGTGACCGTGGACGGATGTTCATATCTAAGGATAGAGAGTCATGTTTAAACGGTTTTTATATATTGTGATATATACGATTTTCATTTGTGCTGTTTCAATAGGTTGCACCGTTGCCTATTATCAATATATTGTTCTCAATTCCGATGCGGCGCCTTTGGTCAGAGTGGAAGATAAGAAGGTGGCACGGAGTCCGTTAAAGAACAGTGATGTTTTCGTTGAGATCATGTCCTATGGTTGTCATTTCTGTGCCATCAATGATAAAGCCGTTGATGAATTAGAAAAGCGTCTTCCTGAGGGAGTTCGCGTTGTGCGACTGCATATCAATAATGCCGGTCAGAGTGGTTTAGCCCGTTACGCACCGTTATTTGCAACACTTGAGGTTATGGGGCTGGAATCTCAATATCGGGAAAAAATCTATACAGCTGTGATCAAAGATAACATTGATTTAGCTGACGACACTGTTTTAAATAACTGGCTGGAACATAACGGTATTGACGTCGGGAAATATCACGAAATCAACGCATCTCCGGCGGTCAAAGCGTTACTTCAATATATGTCAGCTGTCAGTAACTATTATGACGTCTCTGCAACGCCGGCATTTATTGTAAACAAGCAATGGCTTGCCTATCAGGATCGCGACTTTAAAGCTTTTGGTGATCAACTTATCTCCCTGCTTACCAGGCATAAACCACTGGAGATATAATGCGCTTTGTTCCGGTATGGATCTATTTGCACAGCATGTCTTTGGGGGCGGCTATAAACTATAAAATTTTCTTATTTTATAGCCGGATAATAAAAGTTGGACTGTCTCTTTATAAGTTATTGCCATTAGAAATTATTTTTGGAATGTTGCATGTGATGCGTTTTCTGCGATGTATAGGGAAACATCAAAAAGCACTGACGCTGGTCGCCAATGAAAATAAACGGTGTTTGTTAAACGACACCGGCATCGTCGATTTCACCTGGATTGCGCAACGCCGGAAAGCCCTGGATTACGCGGCAACTTATGGCAAAAATCAGCGTGTCGTCAGCCAGCTGGAAAATTGTGCATATCAGTTAGATCAATTCGTTAAACCGCTGCATCAGAGCAGGAAACCCGTCATCCTTGCGCCGCTGCATATGGTTTCGGATATCCTGGCAGGTATTGTTGCCAGTAAAACCTATCCAGGCAAAGGCACCGTGATTGTTTCTGCCAATGCAGAGCAATATAAAGAGCAGGACAGAATGAGAGGCGGTGTAAATCTGACGTATTGTTCCATCCACGAACAACGTCAGGGCGTGGCAAAAAATATGATTTCTGCCTGTATGGATGCCGCTGAGAATAAAAGTAACATCATTATATTTCCTGATATCACCCCTGATTATACTTTGGGCACTCATAGTGCAACCTCATCAAAGTTGACCTGCCGGTTATTTGGCCGCCCGGCCAGATTACATAATGGGATAGTCCGGTTAGCAAAGATGCTCTCGGCAGAAGTGGTGTTTTATTATCTTTATTATGACCATGGGGTAAAAATTCATATATACCCTGCTGTTGGTGCGGAAAGTGTTGAAGAGATGATGCCCGAGATTATTGAACGATCAATCAGGTCAAAGCCGCAGGACTGGCTGTTATGGCATCTTCACTCACTTTACTTTATCAATGAATAAGAATCAGAAGATATAATCATGAGTTGTATTATTCCAGGGATGGTTGCACAAAGCGAAATTAACGAGTGCGGGCTAGCTTGTGTTGCTATGTTGGCCGAAACGCAAGGTATAAATATTACGCTTGCTCAATTGCGTGATGCCTATCCTATTTCGGTTCACGGAACCTCGCTCAGTACACTGGGAGATATTCTGTCAGAACAGGGTATTTCGGTTTATCCGGTTTTATTTTCATCCGACGAAATTCAGGATTTACCGTTGCCTGCCATTCTTCATTATGGTGCCGGCCATTATGTTTTGCTGGCTTACCGGAAAGGAAGGCGGGTTTGTATAATGAACCCCGCCATTGGTCAGCAATTTCTGACTTTCGATGCGCTTAAAAAAGAAATAAGCGGATATGCGCTTGTCGTCGATCCTGATATCGGGCCGGAAGAAAAAAAAACGGTAAAATCATCAGGGGAAAAACAATCTTTTCTTTCCTGTCTGAGCCTGAAACAAACTGCGCAAGTGTCAGGCATCTACTTTCTCATGAGTCTGGCCTTTCTTGTCTCCCTGACCTTATTCATTATGCCAGCAATGGTTGGGCAGGCAATTAACGAGGTATTATCGGCTGCCGGAAAAGTTGATTTTCCTTATTTTCTTTTTTTACTGGCGTTTGTGATTTCGACTGCGCTGGCCCTCTGGGTGCGCGCGGTGACGGAAAGGTGCATAAAACGATTTGTGGTGCTCAACAGCACGGCGGGCTTTTCGCGACTTTTGAGCAATTCACTGCGCTTTTTTGAACGTCGTGCACCAGGCGAAATCTTCAGCCGTTTTTCTGCCTGGGAAACCGCGGCGATGCAAAAAATCGAGCTGGATAATGGTCTGCGTACCGACTGGATCATTGGCCTGCTGGCTTTCATCGTCATGGCATACATGAGTTTTTCTCTGGCGCTGGTTTCTCTGGCGGGTGTCACCCTGCTGGGGATGGTGAGTGTCTGGGCTATCTATCGCGATCGTTTCTACGCCCAGCAAATGCAGGAACGTATTGCCGAACAAAACGAATACATCCTTGAATCCATTAACGGGTTTACCACCATAAAATCCGCCGGTTTAAGTGAACAACGCAAGGGGATGTTTGCGCGTTATACACTGGCGCTATTTACCTGCATGCAAAGAAAACAAATCTATGAGCAGATAAAAAACAGCATTTACCAGTTAGTCGGCAGTCTTGAAATGGTGCTCTTCATGTTTCTGGCGCTGCCATTACTGAAAGCGGGGGCGCTGTCATTGGGGAGCTTTTTCGCCTACAGCTTTATCCGGCAGATCTTCTCCTCGTATATCACCCGGATTTTCTTTGCGATTTTGCAGAAAAACCAACTGCACGTTATTGATCAGCGGGCAGCGGATCTCTTTCCCGCGGCCGCGCAGAAAGAGTCTGGATTAACAGCAGGCGTTTCTGAACCGCTTTCCTTCAGCCGCAATCTGCGATTCGAGGATATCGCCTTCCGTTATGACAGTGCGAAACCTACCCTGCATAAAATGTCTCTGTCGGTGAAATATGGTGCGAAGCTGGCGATTGTCGGGGAATCAGGGGCAGGAAAAAGTACGCTCATCAAAATTATTGCCGGATTGCTTTTACCGGATGAAGGCCAGATTTTCCTCGATGAGAACCTCATGACGTCGCATCAGATCAGCAGCTTATGTTTTCTGCAAAGTCAGGACGATATTCTTTTTAATGCCAGTGTGCTTGAAAATATAACCTTATTTGACCCTCGTTATGATGATAGTCAGGAACCGCGTATCCATGCATTACTCACCGGATTAAACCTTGCGGAGGTTGTGGCGCAACTTCCGGGAGGCGTTCATGCCCGGATCCGTGAAAGCCATACCGGCCTTTCTCTGGGACAACGTCAGCGACTCTTACTTGCCAGAGCGATGTATTGCGACCGGCCGGTATTAGTGCTTGATGAACCGACGGCCAATCTGGACGACGAGACGGCATTGCAGGTCATGATGTCAGTCGTTGCGCATTGCCATGAGCAGGGCAAAACCCTGATTGTCGTCACGCACAGCAAACCTATTCTCAGCCAGTTCGATGATGTTTACATGATCGTGCAGGGACAATTACAGCCTCATGACGGCATGGTGATGCAGGAGTGTGTGGCATGAAATCTTCCCGTCGCCGTTTGCTGATTATTTGCGTGAGTCTGATGCTGGGGATGCTGATTATGGTGGCCGTCGCGGTGATGAGTTATCAGGCAAACCAGGCAGAAGCCCGGGATAATTTTGAGGTGATCGGACGCGGGGATATACAAACCACGGTCATGACTACAGGCGTACTTCAGCCGCTGAAAAAAATCAGTGTTGGTGCTCAGGTTAATGGGCAGTTGAAGAAATTATATGTAAAACAAGGTGATAAAGTTGATAAAGGGCAGCTTCTGGCGGAAATTGATCCGGTTATCCAAAAGAATGAATTACGTAACGCGGAAGCTGAACTGAACAGCAACCGGGCCCAGGTGCAAGCCTCAAAGGTTCTGCTCCGTCAATATGCATTAACGTTAAAGCGCCAGAAGAAAATGGCTCTGGATGGCGCTGGCATACCAAGCGATCTTGAATCTGCCCAAGCAGACTATGACATGCAGTCTGAACAGCTACAGATGGATAAATCGCGTTTAGTGCAGGCGGAGATTTCCGTTGAAACCGCCCGAGCTAATCTGGGATATACCCGCATTCTTGCCCCTATTGATGGCGAGGTGTTGGGCATTATTATCCAGGAAGGCCAAACCATTGTGTCCTCCCAAACGGCACCGACCCTTATGGTGCTTGCCGATATGAGCGTCATGCGCGTTCAGACCCGCATTTCTGAAACCGATATTCTAAAAACGCATCCCGGGCAACCTTTGTGGTTTTACGTCATGGCAGATCCTCACCGCCGCTATGAAAGCATCATGGGAATTATCCAGGATGCCCCTGACGAAGCTCTCCGCGAGTCCAACGACAATTCCGGCATCCCCAAGCAATCTGCTGCGGTTTATTACAATGGTGAATTTAATATTGCTAATGATCAGCGCCGGCTGAAAACGTCAATGACCGCAGAGGTTTTCATCATTGTTGACCAGGCCAAAAACGTCTTACGCATCCCGTTATCTGTTGTGGGCGACCGCGATGCACAAGGGCGTTATCAGGTACAGGTATGGGAGAACGGAAAAATTACCGATCGCCTGCTTGAGCTTGGGATCAGAGATAACCATTACGCTGAGGTGAAATCGGGTCTTGCGCAGGGGGATCAGGTGCTCAGTGCGCTGCCCTATCAGGGAGACGCCGATGCCAGCCAATGATCCCCTGATTTCATTACAGAATGTCTCCCGTATTTTCCGTTCTGGGGAAGAGCAAGTCAGGGTTCTGGACGGTGTAACGCTGTCGGTCCGGCAAGGGGAAATGATTGCTATCGTTGGTCCTTCTGGTTCAGGAAAATCCACCCTGATGAACCTGTTAGGCGGACTGGATATCCCTGACAGTGGCGAGATCTGCATCGCAGGCATTGATACCACCCGGGCTTCTCATGAACACCTTGCCGCGCTGCGAAGCAGCCATATTGGCTTTATTTTCCAACGCTATCACCTGATGCCTTATCTGACCGCTGCGGAAAATGTTGCTGTACCGGCGCAGTACACCGCCATGCGGGAAAACGTTCAGCGTCAGCGTGCCGCCTATCTGTTGGCACATCTGGGATTGGAAGACAGGATGAGCCATAAGCCATCCCAGCTCTCAGGAGGACAGCAGCAGCGGGTCAGTATTGCCCGCGCCCTGATGAACGGTGCCTCGGTTATTCTGGCAGATGAACCGACCGGGGCTCTGGATGCGCAGAGTGGTCAGGAAATGATGGCGATCCTTCACGGCCTTCATCAGTCTGGGCATACCATTATTCTGGTGACACACGATCGTGATGTGGCTTCGCAGGCTGAGCGGATCATTGAAATCAGTGACGGTAAGATCACCGCTGACTTGCCTAATCGTCATGTTCAGCCGGCCAGCGGTCCGGTGGTGTTGCTTCCGGCAGCGAATACCGGGCGATCTTCGTGGCGGGAAAGCTTCCATGATGCGGTAAAAATGGCCTGGCGGGCGCTGAACGGGCATCGTATCAGGGCATTGCTCTCCATGCTGGGGATCATCATTGGCGTGGCCTCGGTGATTACCTCAATGGCGGTTGGCGAAGGCGCGAAACAAAAAATAATCCGCGATATCAGCGCGCTGGGTACCAGTACGCTCTCGATTCATCCCGGGCTGGGCTGGGATAACCCCCGTCCTGACTTTGGCAATGCCCTCTCTGATGAAGATGTTCGCCTGCTGTCTGAACTGCCTTATGTGGCCAATATTTCTCCTGTCTTCAACCGTATCATGGAAGCTCAGGTTGAAGGACGGCAGATGTTTATCAATATCACCGGGGTTAACGCCCGATACTTTGCGGTGCGCGATCTGTCTCTTGAAGCCGGGCGAAAATTCAATGAACACGATGTGGAGACCCGCGAGCCCGTATTGCTGGTGGATGCAGCCACGGCGAACACCCTATTTCACAATGATAAAAATCCAACCGGGAAGAGCCTCTATTTCAACAATGTACCCTTCCGTCTTGTCGGTATTACGGCATCTAAAGGCTTAAAGATAGCGGGGGGTGGGCTGAATGCGTGGATGGCTTATACCGCCTTGCAGGAACGCTTAACCGGCAGCATGCCTGTCGCGGCCATTGAGGTACAGGTCGCCAAAGGGATGTCACTGAAAGAAGCGCAGCGGCATATTGAGTATGTCCTGGATAAAGCCCACGGACGGCGTGATTTCTTCATTGAAACCGACAGTATGATGTTGGAAACCATCCAAAAAACCTCCGACTCTTTGACGTTACTGATTGCCGCGATTGCGGGTATTTCCCTGATAGTTGGCGGTGTGGGCGTCATGAATATCATGCTGGTTTCGGTCGCTGAACGTACCCACGAAATTGGCATCCGGCTGGCTGTTGGAGCACGCGCCGCAGACATCATGCGTCAGTTTTTGATTGAGTCGATGGTGGTCTGCCTTTTTGGCTGCGCAATTGGGGTCGTGGTGACTTTTGTTGCGGGGACGTTCTTCTCCCTGCTGACCACACAGTTTGAGATGGTCTTTACGCCGCTGCCGATACTTTATTCGTGTGGTTTCTCTGCCCTCATCGGCCTGGGGTTTGGGTATTTCCCGGCACGTTTCGCCGCCCGGATGAAACCGACGGAGGCACTGGCCAGAGAATGAAAATTATCCTTACCGTGACATTGGCTCTGTGTCTGGCCGGATGCGGTTCTTTAGTAAAAACGCCTTATCAGCAGCCCGGCCTCAATCTGCCGCAGGATTGGCAAAACAAGCAAACGGGTTCTGCCTGGCTCAGGAATACGCCGCAGTGGTGGCGTATTTTCAACGACCCGCAGTTTTCGCAAATGATCACCGATGTACTGAGCCATAACGACGATCTGGCCATTGCAGGTTACCGGCTCCGTCAGGCGGTGCTGGATGCCGGATTGACTGATACCAACCTGACACCGGATGTCAGTGTTGGCGGTGAGGCCAGCAACAGCAAAAACACCCGGCGCAACACTGCCTCCGCCGAAAATTACAATGCCTCTGTCTCGATGAGTTATGAGCTGGATCTCTGGGGCAAACTGGCACGAACGCGTGAACAGGCTCAATGGCAGATAAACGCCACCGCTCTTGACCGGCAGAATACGGCACTGATGCTTATCGGGACGACCGGGGAGCTTTACTGGCAAATCGCCGCACTCAATCAAAAAATCGACAATACCGGCCAAAGCATCCGCCTCGCGACGGAAACCGAACGGATTACACGCTCGGGTTATGACGCGGGTGCCATCAGTCAGCTGGATGTCCTTCAGGCCCGCCAGTCTGTGCTTGATCAGAACAATAGCTTGCGGGATCTGGAACAGCAAAGAGAAGACGCGCGTAACGCACTGGCTATCCTTTTCGGTCGATCCCCGTCAGTGCGTGCACCGGAGAAAGCCTCTCTCGATCCCCGCCAGAATATTGCTCTGGAGCCTGATCTCCCTCTCTCAGTGATTAGCCGCCGGCCAGATGTGCAATCTGCCGAATGGCAACTGCGCGCATCGCTTGCGGCGAACGAGGTAGCAAAGCTGAATTTTTATCCTTCTTTGTCATTAGGGGCGACGCTGGGAGCGGGAAATGCGGTATTCAGCGAGTGGTTTTCTAATCCTGTGCGGACACTCAGCAGCAGCCTGACATTGCCCTTTGTGCAATGGAATACGGTTCAGCTGACGGTGGAACGCTCCGGGCTGGATGTAAAACAAGCCGCCGCAAATTTCAGAAATAAGGTCTACAGCGCTTTAGCCGATGTCGAAAAAGCATTGTCGCAGAGGGCGACGTATCTGGCTCAGCGTGAAGATCTTCTGAGGTCTCTGGCATTGAGTCAGCAACGACTCGGGCTGGCCAAAAGTCAGTATCTGGCCGGAGCGGTCTCTGTACAAACCTGGCTTGATGCACAAAGCAGCCTGCTGGGTGCTGAAAATCAGCTGGCAGATGCCCAGTCTTACTATCTCAATGCGACATTGCAGTTATGGCTGGCGCTCGGCGGAGAAGTGATCCCCGAGACACTCATGGTCATGACAGACGTTAACAACGTTCCAGGGAAGAACAGTAATGGATAACTCACATTCTTTAAAAAGGGTCGTCGTGACCGGATACGGGGCCATCACGCCATTGGGAGGTAATGCGCATCAAAGCTGGGACGCCATCATGGCGTATCAGACAGGATACCGGTATATGGACCGACGCGCCGGTGGCATTAAATCCCGATTTTTTGGCCTGATAGACGATGAACTTTATCTTAAGTTCCTGCCTGCAGGGATCCGACGCCGGTTACCGCGATTTGCCCACTTAGCGTTGATTGCGGCACGGGAAGCCATGGAAATGGCTTTCGGCAATACATCGCCGGCGCAATACCATGCCGAACTTGATCGCGGCGCCATTATTGGCACCGGCTGGGGCGGGCTGGATGAAACGGTCTGTAACCACGATAAATATCGGTCAAGCGGCCTGGGCTCAACCTTCGGGTGTTTTTACTCAATGCCCAGTATTGCGACGGCAGCCTGCAGCCAGCTTTGGGCGTTGCGCGGCTATCAGAATACGCCCGCTGCTGCCTGCGCTACGGGGACCATCGCGATCGGCGATGCGTTCGATGCTATCCGTCACGGCCGGGCAACCATGATGCTGGCGGGTGGTGCAGAATCACTGCGTACTGATACTGCAGTCTGGAATATTGATGTGCTGAGCGCATTAACCCGTGAAGAACAGGATATTACTAAAGCCAGTTGCCCTTTCAGCCTTGAGCGAAACGGATTTGTGCTGTCTGAAGGTGCTGCTGTTTTATGTCTGGAGGACCGCGAGATTGCGCTGGCGCGTGGTGCAACCCTGTTGGGTGAAATCACCGGCTACGGCAATTTTTCTGATGCGGTGGATTTTACCGTGCCTGCCGGGGACAAACTTGCGCGGGTTAAAACGATCCGTACTGCGCTGAGCCAGGCAGGTCTGAGCGCGGGTGAAATTGATTATATCAACGCGCATGGTACCTCCACACAGCTTAATGACCGCAATGAAACGGAGTCCATCAAGCTTGCGCTGGGCGAAAAGGCGTATAGCGTTCCGGTTTCCAGCACCAAGGGATACAGCGGGCACCTTATTGCCGCTGCCGGCAGCTTTGAAAGCATCATCTGCTTGCAGGCTCTGCATCATCAAATCATGCCCGCAACACACCATTTAAAACAACCTGATCCCGCCTGTGATCTGGATTTCATCAGCGAGGGGCATCGCCCTGCATCCCTTAAGCATACCCTTAACCTGAGTTTTGGTTTCGGCGGGGCCAATGCTGCATTAGTCATCAGCAAGGGGGCATTATGATGTTTTCCTACGATGTCCGGGATGCCGAGGCATGGGCAAAATTTTCAGGGGACTACAATCCGATTCATTTTGACTTACAGCAGGCCAGAGCTATGGGGCTGGAGACGCTGACAGTGCATGGCATGCGCGCACTGCTGGATATGAAAAATCATCTGAGCCATAACGTTATGGCCGCGAAGTCTGAGTTCTATCAGTTTAATGCCCGTTTGCGGCAGGCGGTGAAATGCCAGACCCCCTATCAGCTGGTATCCACCTTAATTCTGGCCGGCTCCGGCGTCAGCAGTCTCCTTACCGAACCGGTCTCGGGGACGTGCTGTTTCAGCAGTAAGCTGACCGGAAAATCTGCTTTCCCGGCGGCATGTGCCACGTTGGATCACATGCTGACGGGGGCGCAGCTGGCGGCATTAAGTGAAGCCTATCCGTCAGACAAACCGGATGTCATGTCGTGGGAATTGCTGGATGCGGTGCTGTTTGCGCAGATCGTGAATATGCCGGAAACGCTTGAGTGCGTCCGGGAATCGATACCGCATCTTTCTGCTTTGTCGCTGGCAGACGTTTTTAAGCAGATCCCTGTAGTACAAACACACCATGATGTGCATTTCAGCCGCCAGCATATGGTTTCCCGGCATCAGGAAGCTTTTAACAAACCTTTCTATTACGGCCTGTTGCCTGCGATGGTTATCGGAGATTCAGAGCAGGGTTTTGTTATCCGTATGACCATTCAGGGAGGGTATGACGCGCATCCTTCCATTATGACTGCCATAACG
Organism: Rahnella perminowiae; assembly: GCF_019049695.1. Classification (NCBI taxonomy): domain Bacteria; kingdom Pseudomonadati; phylum Pseudomonadota; class Gammaproteobacteria; order Enterobacterales; family Yersiniaceae; genus Rahnella; species Rahnella perminowiae. The sequence goes on along the minus strand of NZ_JAFMOT010000186.1, from coordinate 237,245 downwards.
CTAAAAACCTGGCCAGTTCAAACACATTGAGATTAAGGGAATATAAAAATGAGTGAAATGACGAAAAATGAAATCTATGCCATTGTCTGCGAAATGTTATGTGATGCAAAAGATCTCGAACCAGATTCCTTAAATGAAGACCTGCCGGTTAAAAGCCTGAAACTTGACAGTCTGGATTATGTAGAACTGATGGTGCTGGTAAAACGCGAGTTTGATATTTCGCTGAGTGCCGATATGTTTATTCAACACCCTGATATTACATTGGGTGAAATGTGCCAGGCTTTGGAAGAGTTACGCAAATGATGAATACCCGCAAATGGGTACTGGTTACCGGCGGGAGTCGGGGGATCGGCAAAGCCCTGGTTATTCATCTGGCGAAAACCTATGACGTAATATTTACCTGGAAGAATCATGCCAGCCAGGCCGCTTTCGTTGAATCATCCTGTGCTCAGGCTTATGGTAATGTCAAAGGTTATCGTTGCGACGGAGGCGATGAAGAGCAGGTCGCGCAGCTTGCTGAATTATTAGTATCGGTACGGGGTGCGCCTTTCGGTATTATCCATAATGCGGGGATCACATGTGACGCTTTACATATTAAGCAGGCTTCTGCCGACTGGCATGAGATAATAAATACCAATCTTAATGCTCTGTTTCACTGGAACCAGCATCTGTTACCGGGAATGCTTGCGCGTGGTGAAGGAAGCCTGATCCTGATGTCATCAGTTTCCGCAGTGAAAGGAAACATCGGGCAGGTAGCCTACAGTGCCACAAAGGCGGCAATGACGGGTGTGACACGTTCTCTGGCACTGGAGGTTGCCCGTTTTGGCATCAGAGTAAACAGCCTTTTACCCGGTGTCATTGAAACGGAAATGTCGTCAGCTCTCAGTACGGAAGAATATAAGAAGATACGTTCCGTTATTCCGGTCCGGCGATTAGGGAAACCGGACGAAATTGCCCAGGTTGCTGATTTTTTGTTAAGTGATGCCAGCAGTTATATTACCGGACAAAGCATTATTGTCGACGGAGGCTTGAGCGCATGAATGAAATAATTTCTTAGCGCGGTTTTTATATTATGATTTTTTAAGTGAGTTATGCGCCGGGTTTGTAATATATCAATAGAGAATTTGGAATCATTTTTAGGTATAAGTTGATATCGGAAGTTCATTTGCTTATTATGACTTCTATCTGTAAGGAGATTCAGATTAGCGTTAATAGATATATAATTTATTTATATAAAAGGAATTTTCCATGGATAAACTTGATAAAAAATCAGTAGAAAATATCATGGGTGGCGGTTGCAGCACCCGTAATGAGTTTCAGCTTAAATCTGTCACAGGCTCCAAAGATAAAATTTGGATCTGTGTGCCTACCACCACGTGTTCTGATAAACATGGGACGACGAGGGACTGGGATCCAGCCAAAGAAGTTCCAAACGTCAACTGCCTTTAATATTCATTGATCTGGTGAATTTAAATGCGGTAAGTCGTTTTGTTGTACTGAAGTGAGTGTTATTTAAATCTATTTAAATTTTAATAAGGAAGTTAATCAATGAAAAAAATTACATCAGAAGTCGCGAAAAAAATCATCGGCGGCAGTGACTGCACCCTCTCTACCCGCTGGAATGGCAACCGTTGTGAACTCGTTAGCCGATGTACTGATAAACATGGAACGACGACTTCCGTGACTGAAGCTGGCACCACCTATTACTGCGATCCATCCAAGAAATAAACAAGAATAGAAAGACGTAAACGAAAGACATGGGAGAGCGATCTTCCATGTCTTGTTCTGAAACAGAGCGGTGAAACGAACGAAATTACACCACGCTGTTTGGCGGCAGAACCACCTGTCGGCTGCGCAGAAATACCACCACCAGCGCCAGCCAGGCGAGACCGCTTAACAGATTGAATGTATTAAACATCCCCGCACCGCCTTCGACATAAGCCACTTTTGCCAGTTCAATGCCCAGTGTGAAAATCAACATACTGATGACGCCCATGGCGGCGGAAACCGTACCTTTGCTCATGTCACTGGAGAACAGCGTCAGACGGTACAGACCGGCATTCGCCACACCAATCCCGAAGGCGTACAGGCTCAGACCGGCAGTCATCCACAGATACGCATGCGCGGAAAACAGCGTGGCCGCGGCTGCGATCAGCAAACCAACCACCATCGGGCCTGCGCCCAGTTTAATCAGATATTCGACGGTACGTTTGCCGGACAGGCGCGCCAGTGTGATGTTACCGATAATCAGTGCGCCGAAAATCGGTACCTGCAACAAGCCATAATCATAGGCCGCTAACCCTTCACCGCTGATTAAAATCACCGGCGACTGTGCAATCCACGTCAGCAATGGCAGGCTGGCAAAACCTATCGCCAGCGCACCACACAGGAACTGGCGGTTCTTCAGCACATGCTTGTAATCACGCAGCAGGCTTGGCATGGAGAACGGTTCGCCCAGGCGGGAAGCGGTCTCCGGCATCGATTTCCACAATCCCCACAGCGCAATGGCGGCGAGCAGGGCGAAGATCACAAACATTGACTGCCATGGCGCAACGTGGATTAGCGCCGCACCAGCCAGAGGCCCGAGCAGCGGCGCAATCAGCGCGACGTTAGCCATCATGGCGGTGATTTTAATACACACCGATTCTTCGAAAGATTCCTGTATAGCGGCATAGCCGACCGCGCCGATAAAGCACAGGCTGATGCCCTGCAGGAATCGCATCACCATAAATTGTTCTATATTTTGCGCAAACAGAATCGCCAGACAGGTGATGATGAAAAAACTCACGCCCGCGAGCATGACCGGACGACGGCCGCGCCTGTCGGACAGCGGACCGAGCAGCCATTGCAGGAACATGCCGCCAGCGAGATAAGCGGTCATGGATGTCGGCACCCACTCTTCGCCGGCATTAAAATTAGCCACGACGGCCAGCATGCCCGGTTGGATCATATCGTTGCCGATATAAGTCGCGAACTCGAACAGCACCAGGCACAGAGGGAACAAAAGCGCCTGCCGGCCCAGAAGGGAAGCAGTATTTGGAGAATTATGCATTGTAGTTATTTCACAGACGTAAGGCTAATTCTTTGAAAATTAGCAGAAAATAAGAGACTGTCCGGGCGGGTTTCGCAAGCGAGGCAGTAATAGGGACTATTTTGCCGATTATTTGAGCGCAACGCAATGTTCAGATTCACGTTCAGCACAATCTGAGATCGGCACTTTTGCCTTGTTAGCCGTCCAAAAGCTGGCTAGGCTGCAAACAGCCCATCGATAAGAAGGAAATTACCGGGAATGAGCCAAAAAATCAGCTGGATAGATAATCTGCGCGCACTCGCCTGCATGATGGTGGTGATGATCCACGCCAGCACGTCGCTGGTCGTCAATTTCGCTGCGGTAAATACCCCTGAATGGACGGCGGCAAACGTGCTCAATTCCGCTTCGCGCGTCTGCGTACCCCTGTTTTTTATGATTTCCGGTGCGCTGTTCTTGGGGGAAAGGAGCGCGCAAAAACGCCATTTTCTGCGAGTCACATTATGTTTGCTGTTCTACAGCGCCGTCTCGCTGATTTATATCCTCACGATGACAAAAATCGGGTTTTGGCCGTCTCTGCGTCTTATCATGGAAAAACCGGTGTTTTACCATCTTTGGTTCTTCTACGCGATTATCCTGATTTACCTGCTTTCCCCGCTGATTAATGTTAAAGCCGTATCCGGCAGATACCTGCTGATTGTCGCAATGCTGTTCGGCGTACTGGCAAATCCGCAGCTTCCTGCCGTGACGTGGCACAAAATCCATCTTTTGCCGCTGGATTTATACATTAGCGGTGACACTTTCTATTACGTGCTATATGCCCTGTTGGGCCGCGCCATCAGCCAGCTCAGGACTGAAAAAGCGGCGATCACGCTCGTCGCCAGCGCCATGTTCATTCTCAGCACGCTGGCGATTGCCACCGGCACATACCGGCAAATGCAGATTAATCAGAGTTTCGCCGATACCTTTTATATCTACAGTGGTCCGCTGGTATTTATCTCTGCGATGTCTTTATTTGTGGTTTTCAAGAACACACTGGCACAACGTCTCCTGCCAGGATTTTCGTTAATCTCCCGCCACTCTCTGGCTATCTACGGCTTTCATGCGCTGATCATCACCGGCCTGCGCGGCCGGCATCTCGACTTTCCGCAATACCCGCTGCTGAACCTGGTCTTTTTGTTTATCTGCGGACTCGGCGGCGGATTATTTCTGGCGATGGGGCTGGGGAAAATAGACCGCCGGAACTGGGTGAGCTGAATACTTTTAACGCCACCGTTCCTGCGCCCGGCGTAATTGCCGTGCGGATGAGAAGCCCGCAGCGAGTGCGGCTTTTTCGATGCCGGATCCCTGCTGAAGGCGTTGTTGCGCCACGGCGATACGCAATTGCTCGTGGTAGTCACGCACGCTGATGCCCAGATGTTGTCGGAACAAACGGGTGAGGTGGCGTGCGCTGATGTGCGCTCTGGCGGCAACATCTTCCACCTGCCAGGCCGATTCCGGCTCGGCAGCAATCAGGTTTTGCGCACGGTGCACCGCGGGGTGCAGATGATTACGGTAACGCAGCCACGGAGAGAGTTGCGGATCATCACCGCCACGGCGGAAATAGACCACCATTTCGCGGGCAACATCCAGCGCGGCCTGCGGCCCAAGATGTGTGGCGATCAGATGTAGTGCCAGATCGATACCGGCGCTGATGCCTGCGCTGGTCAGTACCGAACGGTCTTCGACAAATATCCGGTTATCTTTCACCTGGGCAGCAGGTACCTGCTCGCGCAACCGTCCGATTACATCGTGATGCGTGGTGCACTGATAGCCGTCGAGCAGACCGGCTTGCCCGGCCAGCAGGCTGCCGGAACAGATGCATACCAGTCTTAAATTTCCTGCTTCAATGGCGCTTTTTTGCTGATGCAGCCACTCACAGGCGGTCTGTGCGACCGGTGAGGAGAAGTTTTCGTCGGATTCTGCCACACCCGGTATGATCACAATACTGCCCGGGGGCAGGCTTTGCGGCAGTGGCTGCAAATGGCTGACCATCAGGCCGGTTGACATCATCACTTCCGGCTGCGGCCCGATATAATGAAGCGAAAATTGCCCGCTCAGGCGCAACGCTTCCGCCGGGCCGGTAAGATCTAACGACATCACGCCGGGGAGCGTCACAAAGTAGACATTGCGCTGCATAGTGCTTCATCCGTCTGTGGGGAAAAACGCTATCTTCACACAGTGCGGTCGAGTTGCGCCAGCGCACCGGTCACGTCAGTGACAGCGGCAAAGCGGTCGGCGAGTACCAGTTCGGTCCGCAATTTGATCTCCTGTGCGCTCAGCGTGATACCACTGGCGTGCGTCATCGGAAACGTCAGTGTCGCATCGGTGACAAAGGTCACTGAATAGCCAAGGTCTGACGCCACCCGGGCCGTGGTTTCACAGCACTGCTCGGTGCGCATACCGGCGATAATCAGATGCGTGATGCCTTTTTCGCGCAACCAGCCATCGAGGCCGGATTCGGTCAGGGCATTGTGGACATGTTTATGCACAACATGCTGCGGCCGGTGTGTGAGAAAAGTCATTGGTGTGACCAGACCGGAGGTCAGCGAAAAGTCGCCATCAGGGTTGACGTGAAATACATCGATAACCGGTACATTGCGGGTCTGACAGCCATCGATCAGGCCGTTGAGGGCTTCGCTGAAAGCCGGTAAATCATCCTGTTGCCAGAAGTCTTTTTGTTCAAATGAACGCTGAACGTCGATATTTAACAGGGCGCTTTGGGTCATTTACGGACTCCATCTGGTGAGTGTGAAATCAGTGTGCGCCTGAATTGGAAAGGGAAGAATGCCAAAAACGGACAGGATACTGACCGGGGCGGACGACCTGCGCCATCTGCCCCGGTTCAACTTTTTGATCAACGCTTCTGGCCGGCGCGCCAGTGGTGATAATCGATGTGATCAGCCTGGAAATTGGTGGTTTCAGCATCGCCGGTCAGGCGGTACGCCAGCTGGAAGGCGAAGTCAAACGCCAGCCCTAATCCTTTTCCGCTGAGCAAGTTACCGTCTTCCACAAAGGACTGATTGACGTAAACGCCGTCTTTCACGTCCTGGTATAAATCGCCGGAACAGACGTAACGACGGCCTTTCAGCAGACCGTTCCCGCCCAGCACACGCGCGGCAGCGGAGCACAGCGGGCAGATCAGTTTACCGGCGTCGTCGTGACGTCGGACAAATTCCACCACCTCTTTACTGGCCGCCAGCGCCACTGAGCCTTCCGGTCCGCCGGGCATTACCACAGCATCAAATAAGCGGTCGCCCTGCGCGGACAGCAGTTCGTTGGCCTGCATCTGAATGCCGTGATACGTGCGTAGCGCCAGGCTTTCCTGGCAGGCCAGCGTGGTGACCTGAATCTCCAGCCGCTCAAGAATATCGAGCACAATCACCGCTTCGCCTTCTTCAAATCCGTTAGCCAGCAGCAGCGCGACCTGCTTTTTCGCCTTGTCCTTTACCATAATGCAAATGTCCTCTGAGGATAAAAATCAGAGGACATCATAAAATGAAACGGTGTTTTGATATTGTGACTGGTATTGCAGACCGGGCTAGAAGACCAGCTGCACTTTTGACGCTTTGGATTTATCCAGGGCGTATTCCAGCGCTTCCACCAGACTTTCCTGCGGGAATTCTGCTGACAGCAATGGCATCGGATCGACGGTTCTATTCGCCAGCCATTCGACGGCGGTATTGAATTCTTCTGTGAAACGGAAACTGCCGACCCAGTTTATTTCTTTGGCAATCAGCGACATCAGCGGGAATTCATTCACTACCGGCCCCATGCCAACCTGCACCAGGGTGCCGCGTGCGCGGGTCACTTCCAGACAACGGCGGATGGAAGACGGATGGCCGGAGGCATCGAAGGAGACATCGAAAAAGCCTTTCTCTGCCTGATATTCGCTGAAATCACCTTGTGCAGCGTCCAGTGCTTTATTTGCGCCAACTGCCAGTGCCAGCGTACGGCAACGTTCGCTAGGGTCGGTCACTATGATTTGCGCCGCGCCTTTGGCTTTTGCTGCCAGCACGATTAAGCAGCCAATCGGACCTACGCCGGAAACAAACACGGTTTTACCATGAATATCGCCCGCCTGGTTTACGGCATGAATGGCGACGGCCAGCGGTTCTGCGAACACCATCAGGCGGTCACTGACCTGATTGTCGTAAGGAATGCACTGGTCGCTGTCGACGATTTTATACTGCGTGAACGCGCCGTTGATGTGCGGGAAATACATCGCGCTGCCGAAAAATTTCATGGTGGTGCACTGGTTTTCGTCACCGGACAGACAGTACTTGCAGGCTTTGCACGGCTTACTCGGGTTCAGCGCCACTTTCTGACCGGGCTGCAAACGCGGGTTATCCGATTTCTCCACCACACCGACCACTTCATGGCCAAGTACCATCGCCTCGCGCACTCTGAAATCACCGACAGCGCCGTGTTCGTAATAATGCAGATCCGAACCGCAGATGCCGCCGCGGGTGATTTTCACCAGCGTGCCCTGGCCGGTATAGCTGAGGGTCTGGTGGATCACCGAGACGTCTTTTTTCCCGGTCACGACGCAGGATTGTGTGGCAATAGTCATGGGATTCTCGCTCTTTAAAGGGCCTGATTGCACCCAGTAAAGAGGGTTTACCGGTCAGAAAATGTGATCGTCGTCACCTTGTGCCGTGTTACGAAAACCTGTTACCCATAACTTGAACGGACTCAACTTTTCCCGGCGGATTTATCACGATTTCGCGCCGGCATGCTGAGGATCAGATGAGTTATCACACCGCCCGCCAGACCCCAGAATGCCGAACCGACACCCAGCAGCGTGACACCGGAAGCCGTGATCAGAAACGTAATGATTGCCGCGTCGCGCTGACGCTCGTTTTCCAGCGCGCGGTACAGGCTGCCTGCAATGGTGCCGAGCAACGCCAGCCCGGCGATGGTGTGGATCAGCGCCTGTGGCAGGGCGGTAAAGACCATGCCGATGGAGCCGCCAAACACGCCCGCAATCAGATAGAAAACGCCAGCCGAGACGGCCGCCATATAGCGTTTTTTAGGATCGGGATGAATATCCTCGCCCATACAAATCGCGGCGGTAATGGCGGCGATACAGATGGTAAAACCGCCAAACGGCGCTAAAACTAACGCAGTCAGCGCCGTCCAGGAAATCAGGGGCGAAACAGGCAGATGATAGCCGTGCGCTTTCAGTGTGGCGATGCCCGGCGCATTCTGTGAGGCCATGGTCACCACAAAAAACGGAATGCCGATGCCGATAATTGAGGAAAGCGTGAAATGCGGCATCACAAACGCCGGTGCGGCGAAGGTCAGCGTCTGGCCGTGCAGCGCAATATCACCCTGTAATCCGGCGACGATCAGCCCGGCGGCCAGTGCGAGCACCACCGCATAGCGCGGCAGGGCGCGCTTTGCCAGCAGATACACCAGACACATGGTGCCTGCAAGGGCGAAATTGCTTTGCAGTGAGGTAAAGGCGTCCAGCCCGAAGCGCAGCAGAATGCCGCCGAGCATCGCCGCTGACAGCGCCTGCGGGATGTAATGCATCAGTCGGGCGAATAAGCCGGTCACGCCGCACAGCAGGATCAGCCCGGTGGCAAAGACAAATACGCCAATGGCTTCGTTAAGTGAGGTGCCGGGCAGGCTGGTGACCAGCAGCGCCGCGCCGGGTGTCGACCAGGCCGTCACCACCGGTGTGCGGTAATACAGTGATAGCCCGATGCTGGTGACCCCCATGCCCAGACCCAGCATACTCAGCCAGCCGCCAATTTGTCCCGCGCTGGCCCCTGCCGCTTCCGCTGCCTGAAAGATAATCGCTGCGGAGCTGGTATAACCGACTAAAACCGCAACAAATCCGGCGATTACCGCCGAAAATGTCAAATCCTGCGGACTGAAACGCGAGGCCATAGGTGAAATTCCTTCTGGTTACCGCTTGCTGGCGGTATGCTGTTGTGCGTTATAGCGTACATCGGATGCGCTCAAAATATCATTGTGCGTTATAGCGCACAACCATGATCGCTAAAAATGATTGCCAGAGGAGTCAGGATGCAGGAGCTCACCCGCCATATTGGCAGCCAGCTGAAAGCCGTTCGCAGCGAACGTGGCTGGAGCCTCAGCCAGACGGCAGAACACACCGGTGTCAGCAAGGCAATGCTGGGGCAAATTGAACGCGGCGAATCCAGCCCGACCGTTGCGACGCTATGGAAAATCGCCAGTGGCCTGAATGTTTCGTTCTCGGAGTTTCTTGAAACCCCGCCTGCGCAGTCGGCGGCATTGCACCGGCACGGTTTGCTGACCACGTTTAACAGCGACAGCTCAGGAATGCGCGTGGTGCCTTTGTTTCCGTTTGACACCACATTGCGTATGGACATGTTTGTTATCGATCTTGAACCGGGTGGATGCAGCGAATCCACGCCACACGAAGCCGGTGTGATTGAGCATGTCATTGTTATCGAAGGAGAACTGACACTGACGGTGGACGGTATGACGCGCCTGCTCAGTGCCGGTGAAGCTTTGCGTTTTGCCGCCGATTGCCCGCACGCTTACCGCAATGAAAGCGGTCATTCCGTACGTTTCCACGACCTGATACATTATCCGCAGTCACGTCCGTAACGTTTTCATTTCCTCAGGAGAATGTCCCGATGAGCCAGCCGCAAGATGTGGTGATCCGTCCGTTAACGCCCGCAGACCGTCAGGAGTGGGAAATGTTATGGCGCGATTACCTGGATTTTTATCAGTCGACGCTCGATCCGGCGCAGTTTGATCACACCTTCCGGCGGTTATCGCAGCCCGAGTATGCCAGTATGTTTGGCTATGTGGCGGAGTATGAGGGGAAACTGGTCGGTCTGGTGAACTGTATCAATCACGATCATGGCTGGCATATGCAGCAGGTGGTGTATTTGCAGGATTTATATGTCGATGACGGCGCGCGTAAACTGGGGATCGGGCAAAAACTGATTGAAGCGGTTTACGCCTACGCCGATGAAAACAATAAAGCTAACGTCTACTGGACGACCCAAACCTCGAATCATACTGCCCGCAAACTGTACGATCGTGTGGGGCGGCTGACTGATTTTATTAAATACCAGCGCTGACCGGCGCTGTCATTCTGCGCTTAACGCTTTTACCATCGTCAGATTGGTCGGCGCATAGCCCAGACTGCTGTATAACGCCTGCGCAGCACTGTTTTTATAAAACACATTCAGGCCGACAGATGTCAAACCCAGTCCGCGCACTTTTTCTTCCAGCTGTAAAAAGGCTGCGCGGGCATGGCCCTGACGGCGAAATTGCGGAAACACTGACACTTCATAAATAAAAGCGCTACGCTCGCCCTGACGCTCACTGACCGCAAACCAAATATACCCCGCAGTTTCCCCGTCGGCCTCTGTTCTTATTTCAAACAAATAATTATCCGGTGTGGCCAGGCCCTGCGGCAGCAAACGCGTTATTTCACCTTGTGATCGTGTCAGCGCATTTTCCTGCTGCCAGCGGCCTGAACTGACATTTTCTCTGGCGTAATCGCTGACCAGCCGATCAAAAAATTGCGGGTAAAAAGTATCACGCATAGCGGATAAAAAAGTCATCAGAATCACTCCTTCGGCGATTTTTTATACGGCGTAACGTAGCATTCGCTGATGGTGGTGGAATGACTTTCCATCTGCGTGATGATGTAGCCTTTATCCGTCAGCGCCACCGAGCTGTAGGGGGTTTCATTATTTTTATCTGCAATCACGTCTTCAAAAGACTGAATGATTTTGGCCTTCTCACTGGCGCGTGTCGGATCATCCATTCCGTCGACCCGGATCATCGCCTGTTTAAACTGGTTACTGAATCCTGTTTTCCCCGCCCGGCTTTCAATCACGGCCTTAATGTTCACCGTGACGTCATTACCGAGCAGAAATAACGTGTTGCTCTGGTAAACCAGCACATTCTTGCGCTTCGAGACGACAAAACCGTTCTCGATCACTTTCATTTTGCTGTTGTTGGCGTAAGTCACGTCATCGAGGCAAATGGTTTTATCCCCGACCTTGAACTGGCTGAACCGTGCTTTGATTTCTTTCGGCGTGGATGCCGCCTGCGAGCAGAGCGGCGCAAGCAGCAGAAGAGGTAAGAGCCATGACTTCATAGGAGTTTCCTGAACAGGTGCTGAATCAGCCGACATAACAGCAGTATAGGGAGACCGGCGCAGGATGCGAATGTTTATCTTTGGCGGACCTCATCCTTATTCATTGTTACAATGAATAAGGATGAGCCGGGTTGGAGGCGTAAAAATGCCGACTTTATATGTCGTTTTTGGATTTCAGAAGCAGAGAGGGAGGCTGTAGTGGGTTGTCGCCGATCTATTAGGCGGTTATGCGTTCATTCCAGGTATCTTTATAAATGATATTCCCGTTTACATACTTCCATGTAATGCTTTCATAGCGTAGTGGGATAGTTTCAAAATGTGTTCCAGTCTGGTTGCCTGGGTATAAATTTGGTGCAATGGATGTAACTTTTACATTTTCCAAAATGATATTGAAGTATTCGGCTTCAACGAACCACCAACAATGGGCGAACCATCTACTCCGGTTAGAAATAAATATGCTGGATTTGACATGAAATATCCTTATTTTTAATGTTTAGTTATCTTGCGGGTAATATTTATCGATTAGTTTACCAATAATCCATATGACAAATACCATAGCTGAAATGGCGAGCAATCTCTCCAGCCAGGTATCAAAATAAAATACAAAGAATAACGAAAACCAGACTGATGCACCACCAAGGATTGCGCCTATTTGACCTACTGCAGCGTTTGCAGCTTTCTTCATAAAACTGGGTTTCTTATCCACCTATCCACGGGCTCCAACTTTTGAATCTATAATTTTTAGGATCCTATCAAACGCGGGAGAGCCTTGTTGGTGTCGAACAGACAGGGCGTCAATAAAAGGTGACAGGGCAGGCTCGAACAGGAAATAAAGCAGATCATAATCTTTTAACCGCAAAGTAGCGTAGAGTTCAGGCACTTCCACGCTCAGCTTTTCTGATGCCCGAATGCAGCGTTCTTTCATTCCTCCGACTAATAATATGTTTCCAATGACCCCGCCTCTTACTTTCACAAAAAAGCTTGTTCCTTGAGCTATCGCGATAGCAACTTTCCCGGCAATAACTGTATTAGTTGCAGTTCTGCCGACAACTGAGAAAAAAGATCGGCTGTATGTTTTGTTTTTTTCGCTTTCTGAAACATATTTATTGAAATCGTTAAGTATAATCTGTATCGCGTCCGTAATCCGATCATGTTCCAGTATTCCACGTTTAATCGATTCTATTATTCTTATTGTTTCTGTTTCATGTGCGTGGTATGAATCTGTATCGAAAAAACCATACGCAAGATATCCCAGATCAACTGGCACGGAAAGTATTCCATGTACCAAACCAATAGCTGAATCAGGTGAAATAATTATGTCGGTAATGCGCTGTGCTATCTCTTCTGAATTATCCATAAGGCGCCCTTTGAAGTCCGTTTGTTTGGCGTTTTTTTAGAGGGTATATTGACTTAAGCCAAATGGCAATGGCTAAAAAACGTGCGAAAGTTTGGTGCGGAAAATATCTTCTTTAATCAGTTTCTGAAAATTAGCTGAATGTATAAGATGATGTACGCATTCTTTAGAATGAGGAAAATTGCCCGTATCCCAACAACTCCACTCGGGTTTATCATCTGAATGAGTTTTTAACGACACCTCCCTCTTTCTGCGCTATGTTTTTCTCCTTTGTTCTCTTTCTTTCAGGAGTTTGCTATGAGCCAGCCTTCGCTAATTTTGTATTCCGACGCCAATTTTTTCAGTCCTTACGTGATGTCGGCTTTTGTCGCGTTAACCGAAAAAGGCATTCCCTTTGAACTGGAAAAGGTGGATCTGGCTAATGCAGAAAACCTGAAAGAAAATTATTCGGCGATTTCCATCACCCGCCGCGTACCGACATTAACCAACGGCGCTTTTGTCTTATCCGAATCTTCTGCGATTGATGAATATGTCGAAGAGTTATTCCCGGCGCCGACGTTCCCGGCGATTTACCCGGCTGACCCTGAAAACCGCGCCAAGGCCCGTGAAGTACAGGCATGGCTGCGCAGTGATCTGATGCCCATTCGCGAAGAGCGCTCAACTGAAGTGGTGTTTGCCGGTGCGAAACGTCCGGCGCTCAGTACAAACGGACAGCAGGCGGCTGAAAAACTGTATGCCGCCGCCGCGTTTTTGTTGGGCGACAAAGAACATTTATTTGGCGAATGGTGTATTGCGGACGTGGATCTGGCGCTGATGATTAACCGTCTGCATCTGAACGGTGATCCGGTACCGGAAAAACTGGCCGCGTACGCAGATGCGCAATGGCAGCGGCCATCGGTTAAGGAATGGCTGGCGCTTTCAGCTTAACGTTTTTGTCAGAAAGAACCGCGTATGCGTTGAGGGCGCATCGTCCGGCGCACGGGAGTCAGGGATATAATCCTCCAGCGCCATTTGCATGCTATAGCCCATACGTTCATAGAAAGGCCGCGCCTGAAAACTGAACGTATCAACCAGCGAGTAACGGCAACCCCGTGCTTTGGCTTCTTCTTCTGCTTCTGTAATCAGCTGCGTGCCGACATCTTTGCCGCGCAGCGATTCATCGACCCATAGCATTTTTATGTACATCCAGTAACCGACGGTTTCCGCTACGATACCCGCCAGCTTCTTTCCATTTTCATCTTCCACAAAAATACCCAACTCGCGGAATGTCGGTTTCGGGATAAAGTTTCTGTTGAAATCCCGCAGTGCCGTTTTGATCTCCTCGAGATCGCTTTCGGTCGGGGCATGGCTGAGACGGGTCTTCATGACATTTTTCCTTTTATTGTTAACGTTTTGTCGTAGCGAGGCGAACTGCAAAAGCGATAAATACGGTGCCGGTAAGGCGATCCAGCGTTCTGACCACTGCCGGACGGCGCAACCAGCGCGACAGCGGGCGGGTGGCCGAAATCATCGTGACTGACCATAACGTCCCGATCACCGCATGCATGGCGGCGAGGCCGAAAATATATGGCCCGACAGGATAGCCGGTGGCGACGAACTGCGGCAGGAAGGAGACATAAAACACGCCGACTTTCGGGTTAAGCACATTGCCAAAAAGACCTTTAACGAACGGCGAGTTTCCGATACGCAAGGCTTTGTGGCGGCTTTCCGGCGCATCCATGTTCATTTCGCTGCGGGGTTTGAACAACATCTGCAGGCCCAGCCAAGCCAGATACGCGGCACCGATCCATTTCAAAACATTGAAGGCGATTTCAGAGGCAGCCAGCACGGCACCGAGACCGAGTGCCACCATTGCGCCCCAGACCAGACATCCTGTGCTGATGCCAAAAGCGGTAAACAGCGCCTTTTTACTGCCCTGACTGGCAGCAGTGCGCAACACCAGTGCGGTATCGAGACCGGGCGTAAGCGTTAAAATACCGGCGGCAAGCGCGTAAGAAAGCAGGGATTCGGTGAGGGTCATGGCTTTTCCTGATGAGCGAAAAACCCAGAATAGTGAAACGTGCGGCACAGATGCAATCACGAATTTAAATGAAATTCGGCATAAAAATACGGGCAAATAAAAAAGCCTGTGGAAGTCGGGCTTCCACAGGCTTTTCAGCGGGTTTTATGCAGGAGATTATTTATAGATTTCAGCGTCAGCGTGCAGTTTGTTGTTACCGGTCACGGAGATGATGCGGTAAGAAGAGGCACCGGCTTCCTGTGCTTGTTGAGAAAGTTTCGCTTCCAGGCCACTGATAGAGGTGGAGTTGGCGGCGGAAATTACACCGATTTTCTGCATGTCATTTGTTGGCTGATTAATCTGCTGAGCCGCGAAGCTGCCGAAAGAGATCAGGGAAAGGGTGGCAGCTACAGCAAAAATTTTGACGTTTTTCATGATGATTTATCCATTCAGGTTATGAGAGTGAAAGGTGGTTGCCTTTCGATGAATGTATAATAGGCGTGATCTTCAGGGATGAAAAACGGATTGATTTGAGTATCTCGTTCAAAAAATTTGGTCTACTTTTTACGCAATTTTACGTCCCCGTGCAGGCAACTGACGAAACCGCATTCGTGCTGACACTGTCTGAAAGTGCCTTAGATTTCTCTGCATTTCTTCCCTTCCTGCTGATTTTGGGCGGTTTTGTAGAATGGTGCTAGACTTTATCTGTAGTTCAAGAAGGAGGGCATGCGTGTAAAACACGCGTTCTGCTCGCAGGGCCTGAATCGTTCTGCTCTTGTTTGGCTAACTTGGCTGAACAATATTCACGGTAACGGAAATTTATTCGGAGGAGTCGAAAAATGGGAATTTTATCCTGGATTATCTTTGGTCTGATCGCAGGTATTCTGGCGAAGTGGATCATGCCAGGCAGAGATGGCGGCGGATTCATTCTGACTGTCGTTCTGGGTGTTGTCGGTGCTGTTGTAGGGGGTTATATCAGTACCTTCTTCGGCTTTGGTCGCGTGGACGGATTCAACTTCGGCAGCTTCGTTGTCGCGGTGATTGGTGCAATCGTTGTGCTGTTTATCTACCGTAAAGTCAGAAGTTAAAGATTTACTCTGATGCTGAAATGTTAAAAGCCGCGCAAGTCGCGGCTTTTTTGTGTCTGTTAATCCTGAAGCATAACCTGATAACTGGCTTCAGGCTCATGCAATCTCATGGAAAGAGTATCGGCAGGAGATCGGCTCTTATGCATGATTACCATAAATACGAGCCCGGCAGGAGTGGTTAAAAAGTACGCCACATGGTGCTGATGGAGAAACCGGAAGAGATCTACGGGTTTGCCGTTCCGATTGATTTACACAGGTTTCCGCTGGACTCTCAAAAGAACATCACCAAATTGAGTTTTGACTTCATTAGCGCTTAGTGACTTCCTTCGAATGATTCATTCGATTCATTCGAAATATTGTACGGCTGTTAATCCTAAACTGCCTAAGGTTTCATCAGTGAAGTTTCACTCCACCGGCGACGTCGGCAGCCGCACGATGTCCTGATTTTCATTGCCCATCCAGTAGACGCCTTCTTTCGCCCAGAACGGGCCTTCGATAAAGTCGAGAAGATCGGAATACTCTTCGTAAAACTGCTTACCGTCACGGTTATATACGCGCATGTAGCCGGAGTAATGACCGCCATCGCCCGGCATGGTCATACGCGGGATAAATTCAAAGGTTTTATACTCGCGCACCACGTACTGTTTATTCGGGCTCCACTGCTCCGAAACCAGCTTCCCCTGTTTCCACCACTGATGGCACCCGGCGATAACCGCCACCAGCACCGCCAGCATGATCCAGCGCTTACGCTGACGCATCAGGGCTTCCTGACTTTTGATTTTTGGCATTAACTTAACTCTGTAATTTTACGCGGACGTCCGCCTTTTTTGCCATTTTCCCGGCTGGCACTGGCTTTAACGGCGCTGCGCATGGCACCATTAATTGAGGCAACAATTTTCTGTAAATCGCTGGCATCAAAAAGAATTTTTGCAAGTAAACCTGGCAGATAGATATCCACATTACAGGCCGGAATACGCAGTGCTTTGCTGAAACCATCGACTTCTGCGGTGATCAGTTGTTCCTGCGTTGCGTGCTGAAGTTCCTCAATCAAATCAATGTTAATAAGATACCCGACGCCGTCGCCGTGCATGACCGTAAAGGCATGTTGTTCAGGACGATATTCCACCGAAACAGGGCGGGAAGGGCCATTAGCCGTTTGCTGCCCGCGTTTTAACGCCGCATCAAATCGTGTCATTGGTGCCATGGATCTTCTCCCATTAAGCCTTGAGCGTGACGATATTGGCTTCTAAGTAACGAAACAAAGCTTTGATCTCCGCGAACGTGGCGACACCATAAATTTCCATTGTGTCGTAGTTAAGTGAATGACGGTCGAAAGCCATCTTTATTGGTTGAACGGTGCGCCTTAAATGAACATGGCGCGGCAGGTGATCATGGCTGTAAACCATCATCAACCATGCTGAAAAGCGGAGAATTGTGGGCATGAGTTTATCCATAAACCTAGCAGTTAGGTTTATGGTGAACCAGGTAGCTGCAAATAGCGACTGTTTTCGTTAGACAGCAGTAATATCCGAGTTTTCACTTCCTGAACCGCTGCGCCTTAATCTCCGGATCCAGAAGGTAATCGAGGCACCACTGGCAGACTTTACCTACAACGTTGGAACGGGCGTCGAGCAGCAAATAATTTGATGCTGACACGCCGCTGATGAGGAGATTTTTGTTGAAAGAGTGTGATAAATGCTAGATGGTTTTGACCTGAGCGACGGTGAACTCTTTAATCTCCATAGTATGCGATGCGGATCTCCTTCATCACATTATTTACGACGTTGTTTGTCATCATAATTAATACGTCGAGACTGTTGTCCAACCCGTGAATCGATCCTTTGCCTGGAATAAAACCAGGGGCTGTACTTGTAGCCTGTGTGACAAGGTTCGTATCAGTCAGTGCATCAGAGGTAGCGCTTCTGCTATTGGCCATTTCTATAAAGGGCGTCGCATTACTATTTCCATCAAATGCGACCATTCTTCTCAGAGAAAGATCGACTCTTGATGCACCAGCCGAGTTTCCTGTGAGAGCGTTCGCTCCAAAAGTTAAATAGCACCGCACATCTGCAATAGCTTTCATGCTGTCTGGTATATTATAAAGAAAGGATATTTCTGTTCCTGCTTTTGTCGCAACTGTTTTATTTAAGTTTATAGTATTTGCATTGGATTTATCACTAAACATAATATCACCTGGTCTAAGGTATTTGTATTGATATTTCCAACCTTTAACTGTGTTATTTTGCAAATAAAAATAAGGAGGTTTGTCTGTATTAAACCTGAAATTGTTAATGTCATATTTAATAGTGTTTTCTGTTGCGTTGAGGTTGCCGAAATATAATTCGTATAGACAGTTTTTTGTCATTACGTTGTCAATGGTTGTGTTTTTTGAATAAATGCTGATTGCTTGATCACAATCAACTGCAATTATACCATTAATAAAGTTTGGTTTGGATTTATCATTAAATTCGGATAATGTGTAATATGTGGAAACCGCAGTGATAGCATTGCCAATATGGATGTTCTTAACGCTGCAATTCTTAGCGTTATTAAGTAGAATACCTTCAGATGACATTGTTCGACCTAAATCAGGTATGAATATGTCTGCAATTTCTATATTTTCAACTACATTTGTAGCAACCCCTGAACCATTAGCAGAACCAGGCGCCATTGGCTGAATTTGCTTAGCACATTTAATGGAGCAATCTGTAGAATTAGCTATGAATCCAATGGAGTAATAAGTTTTGTTTTGGTTAGGAGTAATGACATGTAAATTATAAGCATGGCATTCATAGTTCGAAGGCGTTTCTGGAGTGACGTCTGAACCAATTCCGATAAGCTGAGTCCATCCCTCCCCCCAGATATTATAAACAGAACAAAACTGACTATTTACCATATTTACACCATAGCCGCCATCAAGATTGGAACCGGTATATCGTGCAACAAGATATAAATCATGTACGGAACATTTCGACGATTGGACGAATTGTTGATTATCCCTTAAGAAGGCACCTAGGTTCGGGTTAACAAAAGATCTATCTGTAACGGATGCAAATGGGAATGTACCCGCGTTGTATGCAGTTATAGCTTTATCACGGTTGATTTCATTACTAGAACCAATAACGATACATCCGCGACCTTTTATCGCTAAGGTGGGGTTCTCCATGATGATGCGACAACTCGCTCCTGTACCAAAGAGCTCTGTATTACTGAATAAAAAAATAGGGTAAGTAAGCCGATATTCAACACCAGGGGTAGGTACAAATACTCTTCCTCCCCCCATCAGATGTGCTGCTGTAAGTGCACTTTGAAATGCTAAAGAATCGTCCGTAACACCATCGCCAACAGCTCCAAAAGCCATAACTGAAAGTGTCCCAACATTCGACTGATTAAGTGTGCTTAAAACACTTTCATCAAGCCCAAGATTAAATTCTACAGGATTTATTTCTGCTGTTAGAGCTGCGTCGATGTTCTTCGCGGTGTAACCCAGCATCTCTGTTTCATCATTGTTTTTAGGTATAAGGATTGCTTCAGTTATTGATCGAACAGCCGAGACTTGCTGTAGTGACACGTCTTTCTCCGAAACCCCATTTAGGAAATTTACTTCTGTAATGATGCCGGAAAAGTTGCAATACTCTTGCTGAGTTAGCCGTAGTTTCATTGAATTCACTCTCCTAAATGATGATCTTCAGACACCGATAGCGTCTTTACGTTTATTCAATTGATGCAATACATATCGAGCATCAGTCGAACCACACTCATTATGAGTAAAGGAATTCACTGGGCCTATTATTACCGGAGGTGCCAGAGACAGCACAATAAAGTCTCTCCTGGCTCAGAGAGGTGCTTGTCATCACAGCGGCGACTGTTATCTATAGTTTCGGCATAATTGCCATGATATCCAGAAATACAAAATTAAATCGCCACCAGCCCCCGAACTCCTTCCGCCTCCATTTCTGCCCCGCGACCGCGTTTCACAATGCTGCCGCGCGACATCACAAGATAGCTGTCGGCCAGAGCGGCAGCGAAATCATAGAATTGTTCAACCAGCAGGATCGCCATGTCACCCCGGGCTGCGAGCTGTTTGATCACTGCGCCGATTTCCTTGATCACCGATGGCTGAATGCCTTCTGTCGGTTCGTCGAGGATCAGCAGGCCCGGCTTACAGGCCAGCGCGCGGCCGATTGCCAGTTGCTGCTGCTGGCCGCCGGACAAATCCCCGCCACGGCGATGTTTCATTTCCAGCAGGATCGGGAACAGGTGATAGATTTCATCCGGCACCTGCTTTGCCGCACTGCCGGAGAAACGCGATAATCCCATCAGCAGATTTTCTTCCACCGTCAGGCGCGGAAAAATTTCGCGTCCCTGCGGGACGTAAGCGATCCCCGCCTGCACGCGCTGGTGCGGTTTGCGGTTATTGATCACCTGATCCTGCCAGCTGATGGTGCCGGACTTCGCCGGAATCAGTCCCATCAGGCACTTGAGCAGCGTAGTTTTCCCGACACCATTACGCCCGAGCAGGCAGGTGACCTCACCGATTTTTGCCTCGAAAGACAGGCCGCGCAAAATGTGGCTGCCGCCGTAAAACTGATTCAGTTCATTTACCTGCAACATAATGCGATTCCTCAGCGTCCTAAATACACGTCGATGACCTGCTCGTTGGCCTGCACTTCACGCAGCGAGCCTTCAGCCAGTACCTGGCCCTGATGCAGCACGGTGACGTGGTCAGCGATGGTTTCCACAAACCCCATATCGTGCTCGACTACCATCAGCGAATGTCTGCCCGCCAGTTGTTTGAACAACTCGGCGGTGTATTCGGTTTCGGCATCAGTCATGCCTGCCGCCGGCTCGTCGAGCAGCAACAGATGCGGCTCCTGTACCAGCAGCATGCCGATTTCCAGAAACTGTTTCTGGCCATGCGAAAGCAGGCCTGCTGGCCGGTGGCGTTCCGCTGCCAGGCGCAGCGTACCAAGCATTTCATCAATGCGGTCACGCTGTTCGCTGTTCATTTTGGCACGCAGACAGGCCCATACCGATTTATGGGTTTTCTGCGCGATTTCCAGATTTTCGAATACGGTCAGTGCTTCAAATACGGTCGGTTTCTGGAATTTCCGCCCGATGCCGGACTGCGCAATCTGCACCGGATCCAGCTTCGTCAGATCGGTACGCTGATCGTAAAAAACGCGGCCGCTTTGCGGTTTGGTTTTGCCGGTGATGACATCCATCAGCGTGGTTTTTCCCGCGCCGTTCGGGCCGATTACACAGCGTAATTCACCGACGCCGATGTTCAGCGACAAATTGGTCAGCGCCTTAAATCCGTCAAAACTGACGTTGATGTTTTCCAGTTGCAAAATCGGGTCAGTTTGTTCGCGATGCCGGTCCGCCAGCTGCGGCCGGGTAAACAGGTCTTCGGTCATGTTGAGCGGATCCATCAGGATTTCCTCTTGCGCAGCAGGCCAATCACACCTTGCGGCAGGAACAGCGTCACCAGAATAAACATGCCACCGAGCACAAATTGCCAGTATTCGGGAATGGCGACGGTGAACCAGCTTTTCGCGCCGTTGACGATGCCTGCGCCAATAATCGGGCCGATCAGCGTGCCGCGTCCGCCGAGGGCCACCCAGATAGCCGCTTCGATGGAGTTGGTCGGCGACATTTCACCCGGGTTGATAATTCCGACCTGCGGCACATACAGCGCACCCGCCAGGCCGCATAGCATGGCGGAAATTGTCCAGACGAACAGCTTGAAGCCTTTCGGATCGTAGCCGCAGAAAATCAACCGGTTTTCTGCGTCGCGCACCGCCGTCAGCACGCGGCCATATTTACTGCGCGCCAGCGCAAAGCCGAGCGCCAGACTGGCGACCAGCACCATAACCGTGGCTAAAAATAATCCCACGCGGGTACCGGTAGCGGTAACCGGAAAGCCGAGCAGGGTGGTGAAACCGGTGAAACCGTTATTGCCGCCGAAGCCGGTTTCATTGCGGAAAAACAGCAACATACCGGCGTAAGTCAGCGCCTGCGTCATGATCGAAAAATAGACACCTTTGATTTTTGAGCGGAAGGCGAAATAACCGAAAACAAACGCCAGCGCGCCGGGCACCAGTACGATCAGACACAACGCCCACGCAAAATGCTGGGTACCCGCCCAGAACCACGGCAGCTCCGTCCACGACAGAAACGACATAAAATCCGGCAGTCCGCTGCCTGCGGCCTGCCGCATTAAATACATGCCCATCGCATAACCGCCAAGGGCGAAAAATAACCCGTGGCCGAGCGACAGCAAACCGGCGTAACCCCAGACCAGATCGAGCGCGATCGCCACGATCGCGTAGCAGAGGATCTTGCCGATCAATGTCAGCGTATAGGTGGAGATCGCCAGCGGATTACTGGCGGGCAACAGCGCCAGAAACGGCATCACAATCAGACCGATAAGCACCAGCGTGCCCACCGAAATCGCAATCTTTGGCGCTTTTTGTACGCCGGTAATCGTCAGAGGCTGGCTCATCAGTCAATCACCCTGCCTTTGAAGGCGAAGAGTCCCTGAGGACGTTTCTGAATAAACAGGATAATCAGCGCGAGGATCAGGATTTTCCCCAATACCGCGCCGATCTCCGGCTCAAGAATTTTGTTCACGATGCCCAGCCCAAAAGCCGCCACCACGGTACCGGCCAGTTGTCCGACACCGCCAAGCACCACGACTAAGAAGGAGTCGATGATATAGCCCTGGCCGAGTTCCGGGCCGACATTGCTGAGCTGCGATAATGCCACGCCGCCTAAACCGGCAATGCCGGAACCAAGGCCGAACGCCAGCATATCGACGCGTCCGGTCGGTACGCCGCAGCAGGCTGCCATGGCGCGGTTTTGCGTCACGGCGCGTACGTTCATGCCCAGCCGGGTTTTATTGAGCAGCAACCAGGTCAGGCCGAGCACCAGCAATACGAAGATGATTACCGCGATGCGGTTGTACGGCAGCACCAGATTTGGCAGCAACTGAATGCCGCCGGAGAGCCAGCCGGGGTTCGCCACTTCGACGTTTTGCGCGCCAAACAGCATGCGCACGCCCTGGATGAGGATCAGGCTGATGCCCCAGGTTGCCAGCAAGGTTTCCAGAGGGCGTCCGTATAAATGGCGGATGACGGTGCGCTCCAGCGCCATGCCAATCCCGGCGGTAATGAAAAAGGCCACCGGCAGCGCGACCAGCGGATACAGCGCCAGCAGACCCGGCGCGTAGTGCTGAAACAGCGACTGCACCATATAGGTCGAATAGGAGCCGATCATTAACATTTCGCCGTGCGCCATGTTAATCACGCCCAGCAAACCGTAAGTGATCGCCAGACCGAGCGCAGCCAGCAGCAGAATCGAGCCGAGCGACAAACCGGTAAACGCCTGCCCGAGCAAATCGCCAATCATCAGGCGATGCTGCACCGCTTTCAGGCTGGCGAGCGCGGCGTTGCGCACCGTAGCGTCAGGCTCGGTTTTCGGATCCGTCAGGCTTTGCAGACGGCCTTGCGTGTCCGGATCGCCCGACGTGCCGAGCAGTTCAACGGCCTTCAGGCGCACCTGCGGACGGGTATCGGCCAGCTGTAAATTCGCCAGCGCGATGGAAAGGGCGTCGTGCACCGTGCTGTCCTTTTCCAGCTCAAGACGACGGGTCAGCAGCGACAACTGATCGGCCTGCGCTTCGCGTTGCAGAGATTTGGCGGCCTGCAACCGGACGGCGCTGTCTGTGCTCACCAGACGGTGTGCGGAAAGCGCATTGGCAATCAGGATACGCAGACGGTTATTCAGCCAGACTTTTTTGACTTCGCCCTGCGGCTTCACGTCACCTTCCAGCGGTGCCAGCTGATCACCCTTTTGCACAAACGCATGTTTCGCTTCGTCGGTGACGACGTTTTCCTGCTTCAGTGCTTCGAGCAGGGGCAGTCTTTCCGGCTGCGGATCGGCCGCCCATTGCTGTAATAACGTGGCCTGCTGGCTGCGGCTGGCGGCAGCAAAGTCATTCGCCGCCCCCGCCACGGCCAGAAGCGGAAGGCAACCAAGCAGGAAAATCAGTGGCCTGAAGTGAGATAAAAAATGCGTCATGATGTTTTCCTGTTGCCCGGAGTTCGTTGCTAAACCCTCTCCCCAGTCTCCCCCTTCGCAGGGGGAGGAGTGAAAAGCGCCGATCTGCTCCCTCCCCTGTGAAGGGGAGGGCTGGGATGGGGTATTAATGGCGACTCATGAATGATCAGTGAGTCGTTTTTACCGGAGTATCTGGCTTTTTATCGTTACCCGCGATGTACGGGCTCCACGGCTGGGCGCGGATAGGTTTGTCGGTCTGCCAGACCACGTTGAACTGACCGTTGGATTCGATTTCGCCGATCATTACCGGTTTGTGCAGGTGATGGTTGGTTTTATCCATGGTCAGCGTGAAGCCGGATGGTGCGGCGAAGGTCTGCCCGGCCATGGCGGCGCGGACTTTATCCACGTCCGTCGTACCGGCTTTTTCCACCGCCTGTGCCCACATATGGATACCGACATAAGTCGCTTCCATCGGGTCGTTGGTGACCGCATTATCGGCGTTTGGCAGTTTGTGGGCTTTAGCGTAGGCCTTCCATTCGGCCACGAATTTCTTGTTGGTCGGGTTATCGACGGACTCGAAGTAGTTCCACGCCGCGAGATCGCCCACCAGCGGTTTGGTGTCGATCCCACGCAGTTCTTCTTCACCCACAGAGAACGCCACTACCGGCACATCGGTCGCTTTCACACCCTGATTTGCCAGCTCTTTGTAGAACGGCACGTTGGAATCACCGTTGATAGTGGAAATCACGGCAGTTTTTCCGCCTGCGGAGAATTTCTTAATGTTGGAGACGATAGTCTGATAATCGCTGTAACCGAACGGCGTATAGACTTCTTCGATATCGCTGTCTTTCACGCCTTTGGAATGCAGGAAGGCGCGCAGAATTTTGTTAGTAGTTCGCGGATACACATAATCGGTGCCGAGCAGGAAGAAGCGTTTGGCCGCACCGCCGTCTTCACTCATCAGATATTCCACCGCCGGGATCGCCTGCTGGTTAGGCGCTGCACCGGTGTAGAACACGTTTGGCGACATTTCTTCGCCTTCGTATTGCACCGGATAGAACAGCAGGCCGTTCAGTTCTTCAAACACCGGCAGCACGGATTTACGCGACACCGAGGTCCAGCAGCCAAACACTACCGCGACTTTATCCTGCGTCAGCAACTGGCGGGCTTTTTCGGCGAACAATGGCCAGTTGGAAGCCGGATCGACGACCACCGGTTCCAGTTTTTTGCCCAGCACGCCGCCTTTGGCGTTGATGTCGTCAATGGTCATCAGCGCCACGTCTTTCAGCGGGGTTTCTGAAATCGCCATGGTGCCGGAAAGCGAGTGCATGATACCGACTTTGATGGTGTCGGCAGCCTGCGCGCTCCAGGCCAGGCCCATGCTGACTACGGTGGCGGAAAGAGCAAAGGCTTTAATAAAACGTCGACGTTGCATAGATGAATCCTCTGTAAAATGCTGTGATTTAAATACGTTAAGAGAACGCGGGTATGATGAAAGTCGAAACAACATTTAAAAAAGTCATGACGGGTTGCCCTCGTCACTCTCCGCCCGCGCCCGGTGCAACATATGCAAAGTAATTTTTCGCACCTCGGCTTTACTGACGGCAATGTGGTCGTGTAACTGGCGTTGTGCCTCCCCGGTTTTTTGTTGAATGATGGCGAGCAAAATGCCCGCATGCTCTTTATAGGTGGCGTTAACCCGCTCACCTTTGGTGAAATCCAGACGCCGGATGATGCGGATTTTCTCCGTCAGCTCGCGGTGGATACGCGCCATTTCGGCGTTACCGGCTGCAGCCACCAGCGTCATGTGAAACGCTTCGTCATAACGCGATACCACCTGGCCATCTGCCAGCTGAGGCTGATCAACCCAGAACGCTTTCAGTTCGGCCAGCTGCAAGGGCTGGGCGGCAGGCGGCAATGCGCACAGCCGTTTTACCGCTTCCAGTTCCAGCACGATGCGCAGGTCGTACAATTGCTCGAAAAAGTCGAAATCGAACGGGCGCACCTGCCAGCCGCTGCGGAAAAACACTTCGACGTAGCCTTCGTGCTCCAGCCAGAACAGCGCCTGACGTACCGGTGTGCGGCTGACGTCCATCCGGTCGGCAATGTCGTTTTCACTGAACCGGTCACCCGGCAGCAGGCGAAAACTGAAAATGTCGTCTTTCAGTTGCTGATAAATGCGTTCCGCCAGCCCTTCCGGACGGCTTTTACTGCGTGAAGATTTCGGGCCAGTCAGTTGCATAAAATATTCCCTTAGGTTTTTAAAACAGTGTTGAACGGCTTCAGACGGCGGTGTCCAGCCACAACAATGCATCACCTGGCCCGACCGGACGGCCTTGCTGGCAACTGATTTTCAGGACAGTGCCAGCGCAGGGGGCGTTCACTGACAGCTCCATTTTCATGGCCTCCACCACGATCAGCGGCTGGCCTTCTTCGACCTGCTGCCCCGGCTGCACCAGAATTTTCCAGACATTGCCGTTGAGGTCGGCGCTGACCAAATGCCCGTCCTGATCCGCATCGTCTTCCACTAACTGCACGGCGTTGGCAGCCGCTTCCACGGCGGCGCTTTCCGCTTCGTGCCAGTGCGCCACTTCGCGGGTAAAAGCTTCAGTTTGCCGGGTGCGAAAATCAGCAATATCGGCGGCGTTATCCGCAAGGAATTGCGTATATCGCGCAAAATCGAACTCCGTCTCTTCGATACGGATTTGTGCGCGCCCTTCACGGAAAGCTTCGCGCTGAACCTCCAGTTCGGCTTCAGTAACTTCGTAGAACCGCACCTGGTCGAAGAAGTGCAGCAGCCACGGCTCACCATTCCTGAACTGCTCATTTTTCAGGAACTTATTCCAGATCGGCAGCGTGCGGCCGACCAGCTGATAGCCGCCCGGCGAATCCATGCCATAAATGCACATGTACATGCCGCCGATGCCGACCGTGCCTTCGGCGGTGAAGGTCCGCGCCGGGTTGTATTTGGAACTGAGCAGGCGATGGCGCGGATCGACCGGCACCGCGCAGGGTGCGCCGAGATAGACATCACCCAGGCCGAGGATCAGATAGCTGGCGTCGAAAATGATGTTTTTCACCTCTTCACGGTTTGCCAGCCCGTTGGTGCGCTGGATGAAATCAACGTTATTGGGCAGCCACGGCGCATCGGCCCGCACGGTTTGCTGGTAGCGTTCGACCGCACCGAGCGTCGCTGAATCTTCAAACGCCATCGGCATATGCACGATGCGGGTCGGGATTTTCAGCTGGCTGACATCGGCCAGATTGTGTTCCAGCGTCAGTAAATGTTGCAGCAGCGCGGTCTGATGCAGCACACGGCTGTCATAACGGATTTGCAGCGAGCGCACGCCCGGCGACAGTTCTTCTATACCTTGCTGACCGGCGGCCCTGATGGCGTTCATCAGCAGATAAATGCGCATGCGCACCGCCAGATCCAGCACGTTATCGCCGTACTCAATCAGCACGTAGCTGTCACCTGCCTGACGGTATTCCACCGACGGGCGTTCCGCCGTCGCCGGTAAAGCCGCAAGAACCGTGGCGGAAGCGGTGTTGTCCGGCAGCAGGGATGGCACGGGCAGCGCTACCGCGTTGACCGGCATCAGTGAATCGAGCGTGGCTTGTTGTGCCTGTTCCAGCGCCTGCGCCTGCTCAAAACTGATCGGATGGAAACGGATTTTATCGCCCGGTTTTACCTGTCCGACTTTCCACAGTTCGGCTTTGGCGATGGTCACCGGGCAAACGAAACCGCCGAGGCTTGGCCCGTCGCGGGTCAGAATCACCGGAAAGTCGCCGGTAAAGTTGATCGCGCCAATGGCGTATTCACAGTCATGAACATTCGAGGGATGCAGACCGGCTTCGCCGCCGTCCTGTCGCGCCCATTGCGGTTTCGGACCGACCAGCCGCACACCGAGGCGGTTGGAGTTGTAATGCACCTGCCATTCGGCAGCAAAAAAGGCATCGATGGATTCTTTCGTGAAGAAATCCGGTGCGCCGTGTGGCCCGTAAAGCACCCCGATATTCCAGAGTTCACCGTAAGGCGGCACGATATTTTCCGCTGCTGCCTGCGGTAAACTGACCGGCGCAGGCGTAGTGCAGGCCGCGAGTGCCGGCTGCGAGACGGTCAGCATATCGGCGACGCGCAGCGTGCGGCCGGCGTGACCGCCAAACTGCCCGAGCGCAAAGGTTGAGCGGCTGCCGAGATACACCGGCACGTCGAAACCATTACGCACGGCAAGATAAGTGCGGCAACCCTGCGTGGCGCGGCCAAGCGTCAGCGTCTGACCGGCTTTCACCTCCACCGGCTGCCAGTAAGACACGGGTTCGCCGTCAAGCGTTGCCGGGCAAC
Source organism: Rahnella perminowiae (assembly GCF_019049695.1). Taxonomy (NCBI): domain Bacteria; kingdom Pseudomonadati; phylum Pseudomonadota; class Gammaproteobacteria; order Enterobacterales; family Yersiniaceae; genus Rahnella; species Rahnella perminowiae. The sequence continues at coordinate 209,215 of NZ_JAFMOT010000186.1, read as the reverse complement.
GTGCACCGGTCAGTGCGATAACGGTGTCGCAATGAAAACGCAGCACCGGCCCCTGCAACGTGAATTCCAGGCCAGCGGCATCCGGATGATTACCTACAATGCGGTTGGCGAGACGGAAGGCGAAATCATCCATCGGGCCGGAAGGCGGCACGCCGATATCCCAGTAACCGAGACGTCCCGGATAATCCTGCACGCTGCTGTAGGTGCCGGGGGCAATCACTTCGATGGCGTTTGGCGCGTAAGCAAAACTGTCGAGCATGCGTGTCCACATCTGACCTTCGCGGAATACCGGCGTGGCAACCACCTGTCGCAAATAATCGATATTGGTGGCGATACCGTGCAGGCGGGTGGCGGTCAGCGCGGCGGACATTTTCACCAGTGCATCCTGACGATCGGTGCCGTGAACAATCAGCTTGGCGATCATCGGGTCATAAAATGCTGACACTTCGCTGCCGGTAGAGACCCAGCCGTCGACACGCACATCGCCGGGGAAAAATACTTCAGTCAGCACGCCGGGACTTGGCTGGAAATTCTTCAGCGGATCTTCAGCGTAAATACGCACTTCCATGGACGCGCCCTGCGAGGCTTTTTCCATGGCAGACCAGTTCAGCGGGATACCGGCGGCAACATTCAGCATGCATTCGATCAAATCCAGACCGGTGACCATTTCGGTGACCGGATGTTCAACCTGTAAACGGGTATTCACTTCGAGAAAATAAAATTCGTCACGCGCGGCGTCATAGATAAATTCAACGGTACCGGCGCTGCGGTAACTGACCGATTCACCCAGCTGCACGGCGGCGAGATGTAACGCTTCGCGGCTGGCCTGCGGCAGATTCGGCGCAGGCGTTTCCTCCACGACTTTCTGATTGCGGCGCTGCAATGAACAGTCCCGTTCGCCGAGGGCCACCACGCGGCCTTTGCCGTCGCCAAAAATTTGCACTTCGACATGGCGGGCGCGATCGACAAAGCGTTCCAGAAACACACCGGCATCACGGAAAAACTGCTCGCCGAGACGTTTCACGCTGTCCCACGCGGCGCGTAATGCCTCTTCATCGTCGCAGCGCGTCAGGCCAATCCCCCCGCCGCCCGCGGTACTTTTCAGCATCACCGGATAGCCGATTTCAGCGGCAGCTTTCACCGCGTCATCAATGCTGTCGAGCAAACCGGTGCCCGGCGTCATCGGCACATTTGCGGCTCCGGCTAATTCGCGGGCGCGATGCTTGAGGCCAAACTCGCGGATTTGTCCGGCGGTCGGGCCGATAAAGGCAATCCCGGTGGCTTCGCAGGCATCGGCGAATTCTGCGCTTTCGGATAAAAAGCCGTATCCCGGATAAATTGCCTGCGCGCCGGTTTCTTTGGCGGCGGCCAGAATTTTGTCGATCATCAGGTAGCTATCACTGGCCTTTTCGCCGCCCAGCGCGATGGCGATATCCGCCTGTGTGACATGCGGTGCATTGCGGTCGGCATCGGAATAAACGGCCACGCTGGTAATGCCCAGACGTTTCAGCGTGCGGATCGCACGGCAGGCGATTTCGCCACGGTTAGCAATCAATACGATATTGAACATGTGCGTTCCTCAGCTTTTTACCGGTGATGAATTGAGGCTGTGGAGGTAACTTCTCCAGCCGCCAAACGCCGTGATATCCGTGGCTCCGCTGATCGCCCACGGTTCACAAATAAACCCTTTTACGATGCGGCCATCTGCCAGTTCGAGAGAGCCGATACCCAGCGGTGCCGGGATTTCAGCGACAAATTCACCAAAGCGCGCCAGCGGGATATCCCAGAGTTCGACGATGATGGTGCTGCCGCCTTCCGCCCGCACCAGCCCCGGTTTGGGCGGTGTGGTGTTGGCGAGGGCGTAGAGCTTGTAGGTAGCCGCGGTAGTGGTTTGTTCGACGCGCACCGCATGGCGGCTGGTGAGCTGGAAATTGAGTGGCATACCGGTCAGGTGAGCGCCGACTACGGCGACGCGCACGCAGGCAGCATTCACCGGCGTGGCAGTCATGAATTCTTCAGGTTTCATCGTAAGCCCGGTCGCACCGAGCGGCAGGCTCAGGCTGCGCTGCCACTGACGGCCAAAATTCGCCAGCGCATCATCGTGCCAGGCGGGAGCGATAAGGGTGATACCGGCGGGCAGGCCGTCCGCACGCAGACCGGCAGGTAGCGCCAGCGCTGACAAATCCGCCAGATTGGTGAAGTTGGTGTAAATGCCGAACTGCGAGTTGTAGAGCACCGGCTCCTGTACCAACTCTTCCTGTGTGCGGATGGTTGGCGATGTCGGCACGACCAGCGCGTCAAATCCTTCCAGCGCCAGATGAATTTTGCGCGCCAGTTCCGCCCGTAAATACTCGGCGCGCCAGGCGTCACAGGCGGTATAGTTCACGCCATTAGCCACTATCCCGCGCACGACCGGATCCATCGCTTCCGGACTTTCCTCAAATATTTCGCCAACCGCCACGGTACGTTCTGCCACCCACGCACCGTAATACAACTGTTCAGCCAGTTCGCGGAACGGCGTGAAATCAATGGGTTCCAGTGTCACCCCATGGTGGCGCAGGTGATCGAGGGCCTGGTTAAACGCCGCTTCTGCCTGTGTATCGCCAAAGAATTCCAGACGATCGGGCACGGCAATGCGCGGCTGTGCCGGTAAGGCCACCGGCGCGGTATGTGGATTTTTACGGGAATAGGCATCGGCGGCATCATATCCGCCAGCGGCGTGGGCAATGATTTGGGCATCGGCGACGGTCAGGGCGAAAATCGAGACGGTATCATTCAGGCGACAGGCCGGCACCACACCGGTATTCGACAGCCAGCCTTTGGTCGGTTTCAGCCCGACAATATTATTAAAGCCAGCCGGAACGCGTCCGGAGCCGGCGGTGTCGGTACCCAGCGAAAATGCCACCAGACCGCGGGCCAGCACCGACGCAGAACCGGAACTGGAACCACCACTGACGTACTCCGGATTGAATGTATTACGTACGGCGCCATACGGTGAGCGGGTGCCCACCAGACCGGTGGCAAACTGATCCAGATTGGTTTTACCGATCACCACCGCGCCTTTGGCTTTCAGGTTGGCGATAACGGTGGCATCCGCATCTGCGGTATAAGCAAACGCCGGACAGGCTGCCGTGGTCGGCCAGCCAGCGATATCCATATTGTCTTTGACGGCGAACGGCACGCCAAACAACGGCAGGGCGCTCAGGGAACCTTCAGCCTGTTCGCGCAGGGTTTCAAGACGGGTGATTTGTGCTTCAAGCTGCTCTGCCGTGGCGAGATAAATCCAGGCGGTGTCTGTTTCACTCAGGCTTGCCAAAACCAGGGAAAGCGTGGTGCGCAGGCTGTCCGGCGCGCTGCGATAATGTTGCTGCCATTCCCGTAAGGTAAAGCCGCGAAAGGGTGACGCAACGGTGTCTGAAACTGAGGCCATTTTCTGAATCCCATCTGGTATACAAGATTGAATTCATCTAAGCAAAGCCTGTGCCAAATCATTAGCTATTGATATTAATGGGTTTAGGGTTCGTTATATAACCGGGCTGTATATTTGTTGCACCATGGACGGAATGCAACTGAACAAAAATGGGGCGAAAATTTGCGCTTTGTGCAGCCACCGTTCCAGGTAATTGCATTATTATTTTCCCAATAATGCTCCTGAAGGACATATCTTTAAGAGGCTGTCTTTCTGCAAAACTTTTTTAGGAAACCCCTGCTTAATGCAACTTCGTCGTCTCTCTGAACGCCTGAAAAAACTGTTACTGGCACTGATTCTGGTGGTTATTACGCTTTTCGGGGTGCGTACTTATGACGCCTTACAGGGGCCGCCGCTTGAGCCATGGCATAAACTGGTGCCGGACGAGCTGAGCACCGAACAGCTTGATAAAAGCGACTGGCCTGCCTATTTACGTGCCGAGCAACAGGCTTTTGTTGAAGTGAAGCAGCAGGTGACGGATAAGCTGGACAGCGGGGACCGTATCCCGCTCAACCGCTATTATGACCGCAGCCCGATTTATCCGGAACGTTTTGCACAGGACTGGAACCGTTCTTATGAACTGATGCCCGACGGTAAGCCGGTCAGCGCTGTGGTGTTGTTACACGGCCTGACGGATTCCCCTTACAGCCTGAGGCATATTGCGCAGGATTATCGCCGCCGTGGATTTGTGGCTGTCGGTATCCGTCTGCCCGGCCACGGCACCGTGCCCGGCGGGCTGACGCGGGTGGACTGGGAGCAGTGGCTGGCGGCCACCCGGCTGGCGGTGCGTGAGGCGCGTCGCGCAGCTGGCACAGATGTGCCACTGCAACTGGTGGGTTTTTCAAACGGGGGAGCGCTGGCGATGAAATACACGCTGGATGCCCTTGATGACCCTGCACTGGCGAGGCCTACTCGCGTGGTGCTGATTTCCCCGATGATTGGTGTGACGAGTTTTGCGCGCTTTGCAGGCTATGCGGGCTGGCCGGCTATTTTCCCGGCCTTTGCCAAAACGGCCTGGCTGAACCTGATGCCGGAATTTAATCCTTTTAAATACAATTCCTTCCCTGTAAAAGCCGCCCGTCAGTCCTATCTGCTTACTCATGTTTTGCAGCAGCAGATCAGCAAGGATGCGCAAACTGGCAAGCTGGCGCAGTTACCGCCGTTGCTGGCGTTTCAGTCAGTTGTCGATTCCACCGTCAGTTCCCGTGCGGTGGTGACAGCGTTGTTTAATCAGCTTCCCGCCAACGGCAGCCAGCTGGTGCTGTTTGATATCAACCGCAGTGCTTATGTCGGCCCGCTGTTGCGTCCTTCCTCTGAAGCTGCAGCAGAGCGCCTGTTACCTGCGCCACCGCGCACGTATCAGACAACGGTTGTCACCAATGCCTCACCGGATGATGCCGCCGCTGTCGCAAAAACTACCGCGGCGGGGCAAGGTACTGCGACGGTCAGCCCGCTGGGGTTGAATTATCCTTCAGAGTTCTATTCGTTATCGCATGTCTCGCTGCCTTTCCCGACTGACGATTCGTTGTACGGGCGCAGTCCTCAAGGCCCGGCGCAATTTGGCATCAGGCTGGGAACACTGGCGGCCCGCGGGGAAAATGGCGCACTGGTGGTGAGTATGGATCAACTGATGCGGGTTTCATCTAACCCGTTTTATCCGTACATGTTGCAGCGTATTGAAGGTTTTTGATGCAGGCAAAGCAGATGAACAATAAAATATGCTTGCGATAATATCGTGCGCTATATATATTGGCGACATGAACATGAAAACAGATACCGACCCGACACAAAACCGCATGCTGCATCTGGATCAACAGATGTGTTTCGCGCTTTACTCTGCGAATCTGGCACTGCATAAGGTTTACCGTAAGTTGCTCGGGCAGCTCGGGCTCACTTATCCGCAGTATCTGGTGATGCTGGTGCTGTGGCAACGTGATGAAGTCACGGTGTCGGAAATTGGCGAAAAACTGTTTCTGGATTCAGCGACCTTAACGCCGCTGTTAAAGCGCCTCGAGGCGGCAGATCTGCTGGTGCGTCAGCGCGCCAAAGCCGACGAACGTCAGGTGATTATTTCTCTCACCGCTGCGGGTAAGATGTTGCGCGAAAAAGCGCAGGGTATCCCCGAAGCCATTCTGTGTGCGACAGAATGCGATGTCGGCGAAATCGTGGCGCTGAAACAGCAGCTCGAAGTATTACGGGCTAAGCTTCAGGATAAAGCGTAAGTCTGAGTGCCGTATGAAACAGACGATTCCGCAAGTGCTTCTTCGGAGTGTCGGATAGTATTAATAAAATAGCGCGCGATTAAATCGTTTAAAACTAATAAGTGTTTATCACCGATAAGGAACGAAATATGTCTATTGAAAAAGTTGTGTATCGTGCTCATGCATCCGCGACCGGTGGCCGTGATGGCCGTGCGACTTCCGATGACGGCGTTCTTGACGTCAAACTGGGTGTGCCAAAAGAGATGGGCGGCATGGGGGGCGGTACTAACCCTGAGCAACTTTTTGCTGCCGGTTATTCCGCCTGTTTCCTTGGTGCACTGAAAGCCGTGGCCGCGCAGGAAAAAATTAAGATCCCGGCTGACGCTAAAATTGAAGGTGCGGTAGGGATTGGAGCCATCCCTGGCGGCTATGGTATTGAAGTGCAGCTTGATATTACCCTGCCGGGCTTTGAGCGCAGCGAAGCCGAAGCGCTGGTGGCTAAAGCGCATCAGGTGTGCCCGTACTCCAACGCGACCCGTGGCAATATCGACGTCACGCTGAACGTTAAATAGTGTTCTGATCCACAACGCCTTCACCAGGGGAATGTTGTGATGTATCAAAACAAAAATCTCAGGAGGCTCCGGCCTCCTTTTTGCTTTTTCCGTGTGTATTCCCTGACAAACAGAAAACATTCAAAAAAAATTGATGTCGCCGTACAGGCATAACCCTTCTGAACGCCATATACACCTCATTCTCAGCATAATCTGTGAACCAGTCCGCTATAAACATGTCACAATGATTCCAAATCTTTCAAAATACGTTAGGAAAGTTACTTTTCATGAATAGAGTGAAGACTCTATCGCAGCAAAATATCTCTTTATTGTTAGCGATTTACATTGGCATTTTTTTGAATGTCTCTGTGTTCCAGCGCCGCTTTGCTGCATTGGTCAATCATTTCACATCAGCTGAACTGGTGCAGGCCGTCACTGAAGTCTGCGCCATCGTCTTATTCACCTTCTTTGTTCTGCGTCTCCTCTCACTGGGCGGGCGGCTGTTCTTCCGCGTTATCGCCAGCTTGCTGGTGCTGATTTCCGTTGCTGCCAGTTATTACATGGTGATGTTCAATGTGGTGATCGGTTACGGCATCGTGGTGTCGGTGATGACCACTGATATCGATCTGAGCAAAGAGATCATCGGTTATCACCTGTTTATCTGGATGGCGCTGGTCAGCGCAATCCCCCTGTTCCTCATCTGGAAAAACAATCTGCGCTTTACACTGATTGAGCAGATGAAAACGCCGGGACAGCGGGCGTTGCCTTTAACTGTGCTGCTGGCGGCGGCATTGCTGGTCTGGTTGCCGCTGCGTTCTCTGGATCACGCCCAGAGCGTCAATGAGAAGAAAACTAACGTGGATCTGCCGAGTTATGGCGGCGTGGTCGCGCACTCCTATCTGCCCTCTAACTGGCTGGCTGCACTGGGTTTGTACGCCTATACGCAGGTGGATGAAAGTCAGGATGCCAGCCATTATTTTGATCCTGCAAAAGAATTTACTTATGTGCCACCCGCCGGTATTGATGACACCTATGTGGTGTTTATCATCGGTGAAACCACCCGCTGGGATCACATGGGGATTTTAGGGTATGAGCGCGATACCACGCCGCGCCTGTCCAAAGAGAAGAATCTGGTCGCGTTTCGCGGGACATCCTGCGATACGGCCACTAAGTTGTCACTGCGCTGTATGTTCGTGCGTGAAGGCGGTACGGCGGATAACCCGCAGCGTACACTGAAAGAGCAGAACATATTTGCAGTGATGAAGTCGCTGGGCTTCACCTCTGAGCTGTTCGCGATGCAAAGCGAGCTGTGGTTCTATAATAATGCTGACACCAATAATTTCTCCTTCCGCGAAATCATCGCCTCGGAAAAGCGCAACGATGGCAAACCGGTGGATGACATGTTGCTGGTCAATGAGTTACAGCAATCACTGGCAACGCATCCTAAAGGCAAGCATCTGGTGATCCTGCATACCAAAGGCTCGCACTATCTGTATTCCCAGCGCTATCCGCGCAGTTACGCCCGGTACACGCCGGAGTGTAAGAGCAATACCTGCACCAAAGCGGAACTGATTAATGCCTTCGACAATAGCGTGTTGTATACCGATACCTTTATCGACAACGTGATTGATCAGTTGCGTGATAAGAAAGCGCTGGTGTTTTACGCCTCGGACCACGGTGAATCTATCGATGAGAATTCGCATCTGCACGGTACACCACGCGAGATGGCACCGCCGGAGCAGTTCCGCGTGCCGATGATGGTATGGGCTTCGGATAGTTTCCTTGAACAACCGGACCATAAACTGGCATTTGAGCAGTTACAGGCGCAGCAACGTGTGGGCGCAAAGAAACGCCATGTGGAGTTATTCGATTCAATTTTGGGCTGCCTGGGCTACACCTCGCCAGACGGTGGTATCAATCCGGCGAATAACTGGTGTGCCAAACCTCAGGCAGAACAGAAGTTGTAGGTCATTTTGGCGGCGTATCGGATAATTTCTGGCCAGTCAGTTCGGATGTTTCAAAAAGCCATTGACGCTCCCAGGGGGTCGCAGTAAGATGCGCCCCATTCGGCGAGTAGCGCAGCTTGGTAGCGCAACTGGTTTGGGACCAGTGGGTCGGAGGTTCGAATCCTCTCTCGCCGACCATATTTGAAAAACCTGCTTTTAAAGCAGGTTTTTTTTCGGCTGTAGTAAAGAGGATGAGAACCTCCGAAGGAGGTTTGAGCCGAGCGAAGCGAGACCACGTTGCTTAAGCAACGGCCCGCAGGGCAAGCATCGCAGATGCGCGTAATCCTCTCTCGCCGACCATATTTGAAAAACCTGCTTTTAAAGCAGGTTTTTTTTCGCCTGTAGTAAAGAGGATGAGTTTGAAAAACCTGCTTTTAAAGCAGGTTTTTTTCGCCTTTTTCCGCCTGCAATTTATGAGCCAGAATTTAAAAACCCTATAACATATTGGTTTCAATTCCTGTCCGCCCGCCACCGGCGTCATGCCGGAAAAACAACCAAAAGCAGTACGCAAAATCATCTGCACCATCATCGTGCAATTGCGCTATTTTGGGGTTTTTTAAGGGTGCTGGCTCAACGGCTTTCACTGACGGGTCGACGCCGTTTGCTGCACTTCTCAGCATTTTCCGCTGGTTTCCACCCCTATCTCAAAAATAACCGTTCATATATTCATCATTTAGCCAGAAATTTTTAGGGTTTTAAAATGGGTGAAACCCCCGTGAATATTCTTTTATAAAGGGGAATGTGTGGTTATTCCGTGCTCAGACTGAACATTCATCCTGATTTGGTTAACAAAATGTTTTTTTATGTTTGTTTGTTGTAACTCACAGTCTGTGTAAATGCCTGATGGTTATATTGACGTCAAGGAAAGGAGTTGCCAAATTGATAGCCCCAAGGAAGACCAGTGATTATTTCCGGTAAGATTTTGTAAAGTAATCTTTACACTTCGAAGGAAAAAAATGGCAGTTCACCATGCTCTGGTTGGACTATTGCAGCGCACGAGCAAACACAGTCACCCGCAAATAAAAACAAAGGGTGACGTGAGCTGTATACACAACACACACATCCACATCACCATTAATCGATGGAGCAGAAGCGATGACAATCTCTTTAGGTAAGTCGGGGCTACTGAAATTCAGTATGGGCCTGATTGCGCTGACCGTTGCGGCCAGTGTCCAGGCAAAAACATTAGTGTATTGCTCCGAAGGTTCACCTGAAGGCTTCAACCCTCAGCTGTTCACCTCAGGCACTACGTATGACGCAAGCTCCGTACCTATCTACAACCGTCTGGTTGAATTCAAGATCGGCACCACGGAAATCCAGCCGGGTCTGGCTGAGAAGTGGGACATCTCTGCTGATGGTAAAACTTACACCTTCCATCTGCGCAAAGGCGTGAAGTGGCAGGACAACAAGGAATTCAAACCGACCCGTGATTTCAATGCGGACGACGTGATTTATTCCTTCGAACGTCAGCTGGACAAAAATAACCCATACCACGGCGTTTCTGGCGGCAGCTATGAATACTTCGAAGGTATGGGCATGGGTGATCTGATCAACAAGATCGTCAAAGTGGATGACAATACCGTGCAGTTCGTACTGAACCGCCCTGAGTCTCCGTTCCTGGCCGATCTGGCGATGGACTTCGCTTCTATCCTGTCTGCGGAATACGCTGACAACATGCTGAAAGCGAAAACGCCTGAAAAAGTCGACCTGGATCCGATCGGTACCGGTCCGTTCCAGCTTGTGCAATATCAGAAAGATTCACGCATCCTCTACAAAGCCTTCCCGGGCTTCTGGGGCACCAAGCCGCAGATCGACCGTTTAGTCTTCTCCATCACGCCTGATGCTTCCGTGCGTTACGCGAAACTGCAGAAAAATGAATGCCAGGTGATGCCATACCCGAACCCGGCTGACATCGCGGCAATGAAGAAAGATAAATCCATCAACCTGATGCAACAACCGGGTCTGAACGTGGGTTATCTGTCCTTCAACGTTGAGAAGAAACCACTGGATGAAGTGAAAGTGCGTCAGGCACTGACCATGGCTGTGAACAAAAAAGCCATCATCGATGCGGTTTATCAGGGGGCTGGTCAGCCTGCTAAAAACCTGATCCCACCAACAATGTGGGGCTACAACAAAGATATCGTTGATTACCCCTATGATCCGGCTAAAGCCAAAGAATTGCTGAAAGAAGCAGGTCACCCAGATGGCTTCACTATCGATCTGTGGGCGATGCCTGTACAGCGTCCGTATAACCCGAACGCACGTCGTATGGCTGAAATGATCCAGGCTGACTGGGCGAAAATTGGCGTGAAAGCCAACATCGTGACCTACGAGTGGGGCGAATACCTCAAGCGTGCGAAAAACGGTGAGCATCAGTCTGTGATGATGGGCTGGACCGGCGACAATGGGGATCCGGATAACTTCTTCGCTACCCTGTTCAGCTGTACTGCTGCCAAAGACGGTTCCAACTATTCCCGCTGGTGCTACAAGCCGTTTGAAGATTTGATCCAGCCAGCCCGTGCTGAATCTGATCACGCCAAACGTGCTGCGCTGTACCAACAGGCTCAGGTTGTGATGCATGACCAGGCACCTGCGCTGATCATCGCTCACTCCACTGTGTATGAACCTGTTCGTAAAGAAGTTAAAGGGTATGTCGTAGATCCGCTCGGCAAACACCACTTCGAAAACGTCTCAATGGAGTGATCGCTTACTGAATAACCCGGGAGCTGCGTTGTGTGGTGCTCGCAATCTTCGCCTACCTGAAGGTATGTCTTGATTGCTGTGCTCCTCCGCCTTGCTCGCGGGCCATTCATTACAGCCTTGATTCTCAAGAAAGAAATGTGAGCCACAATAAGCCCGGCGAGCTACGGTTCGCCGGGCATTTTATACAGAGAGTACGGGATATGTTGCAGTTCATACTCCGACGTCTGGGGTTAGTTATCCCAACGTTTATCGGCATTACTTTGCTGACTTTTGCCTTCGTACATATGATACCAGGCGACCCGGTCACCATCATGGCAGGCGAGCGCGGTGTTTCCCCCGAGCGTCATGCCCAGCTGATGGCAGAAATGGGGCTTGATAAGCCTCTTTATCAACAATATTTCCACTACGTGAACGGGGTGCTGCATGGCGACCTGGGCACGTCCTTAAAAAGCCGCACCCCTGTCTGGCAGGAATTCGTACCGCGCTTTAAAGCGACACTGGAACTGGGCATTTGCGCGATGATTTTCGCGATCATTGTCGGTATTCCGGTGGGTGTGCTGGCGGCGGTAAAACGGGGATCGATATTCGACCACACGGCCGTGGGGATCTCGCTGACCGGCTATTCGATGCCGATATTCTGGTGGGGGATCATGCTGGTCATGCTGGTCTCGGTGCAGCTTAATCTGACGCCCGTCTCAGGTCGAATAAGCGACACCGTCTTCCTGGATGACAGCCTGCCGCTGACCGGTTTTATGCTGATCGATACGCTGTTCTGGGGCGAACCGGGTGATTTCGTTGATGCCGTGATGCACATGATTTTACCGGCCATTGTACTGGGTACCATTCCGCTGGCCGTGATTGTGCGTATGACCCGTTCTTCCATGCTGGAAGTGTTGGGTGAGGATTACATCCGTACCGCGCGCGCCAAAGGCGTCAGCCGCATGCGGGTGATTGTCGTCCACGCTCTGCGCAATGCGTTGTTGCCGGTGGTGACCATCATTGGTTTGCAGGTCGGTACGCTGCTGGGCGGCGCGATCCTGACCGAAACTATCTTCTCCTGGCCGGGACTCGGCCGGTGGCTGATCGACGCACTCCAGCGCCGCGACTATCCGGTCGTGCAGGGCGGGGTGTTGCTGGTCGCTACTCTGATCATTGTGGTTAACCTGCTGGTAGATGTGCTCTACGGCGTGGTCAACCCGCGTATTCGCCACAAGAAATAAGGGGCGCACAATGTCTCAAACCACTGAGCCGGTCGCTAATGAATTAGTGACGGCTGCGCCAGTGCCGATGCCGCCGATGCGCGAATTCTGGCATTACTTCAAGCGTAACAAAGGGGCCGTTGTTGGCCTGGTTTACATCATTATCATGCTGGTGATCGCGATTGGTGCAAACGTGATCGCTCCGCATCTGCCTGCTGAACAGTTCCGTGACGCGCTGCTGCGTCCGCCGGTCTGGATGGAAGGTGGCAGCTGGAAATTCCTGCTGGGCACTGACGACGTGGGCCGCGATATACTGTCGCGGCTGATGTACGGCGCGCGTTTATCGCTGCTGGTCGGGTGTCTGGTGGTGGTGCTTTCTCTGATCCTCGGCGTAGTGTTCGGTTTGTTTGCCGGCTACTACGGCGGTGTGGTTGACGCCATCATCATGCGTGTGGTCGATATCATGCTGGCCTTGCCAAGCCTGTTGCTGGCTCTGGTACTGGTGGCGATTTTCGGCCCGTCGATTATCAACGCCTCGCTGGCACTGACGTTCGTCGCTTTACCGCATTATGTCCGCTTAACCCGCGCGGCGGTGCTGGTGGAAGTCAACCGCGATTACGTCACCGCTTCGCGCGTGGCCGGTGCCGGTTCTGCGCGCCAGATGTTCGTCAATATTTTACCTAACTGCTTAGCGCCGCTGATCGTTCAGGCATCGCTCGGCTTCTCCAACGCCATCCTTGATATGGCAGCGTTGGGCTTCCTCGGTATGGGCGCACAGCCGCCAACGCCGGAGTGGGGCACCATGCTGTCGGACGTCTTACAGTTTGCTCAAAGTGCCTGGTGGGTTGTGACCTTCCCCGGCGTGATCATTCTGCTGACGGTGCTGGCATTTAACCTGATGGGTGATGGCCTGCGTGATGCCCTCGACCCTAAACTTAAGCAGTAAGGGGTTGGAGATGGAAACAACATTAACGAATGACATTCAGGTCGGTAAAACGTTGCTGACCGTAGATAAACTCTCCGTGCACTTTGGTGACGAAGGGACGCCGTTCCGCGCCGTAGACCGTATCAGTTACAGCGTAAAACAGGGCGAGGTGGTCGGGATTGTCGGCGAATCCGGCTCCGGTAAATCGGTCAGTTCACTGGCGCTGATGGGGCTGATCGACTTCCCCGGTAAAGTGATGGCGGAAAAACTGGAGTTCGGTGGTCGTGACCTGCAAGGCATGAGCGAAAAAGAGCGCCGTCAGATTGTCGGTGCCGAAGTTGCGATGATTTTCCAGGATCCGATGACCAGCCTCAATCCGTGTTACACGGTTGGTTTTCAGATTATGGAGGCCATTAAAGTACACCAGGGCGGCAATAAAAAGACCCGTCGTCAGCGCACCATTGATTTGCTGAATCTGGTGGGCATTCCGGATCCGGCTTCACGACTTGATGTCTATCCGCACCAGCTTTCCGGCGGCATGAGTCAGCGTGTGATGATCGCGATGGCGATTGCCTGTCGGCCGAAATTACTGATTGCCGATGAGCCGACCACTGCGCTCGATGTGACCATTCAGGCGCAAATCATCGAGTTGCTGCTCGACCTGCAACAACGCGAAAACATGGCGCTGATGCTGATCACCCATGATCTGGCGCTGGTGGCCGAAGCCGCGCAGCATATTATCGTGATGTATGCCGGGCAGGTGGTGGAGTCGGCAAAAGCCACGGAAATTTTCCGTGCGCCACGCCATCCGTATACGCAGGCGCTGCTACGATCCCTGCCGGAATTTGCGGCGGATAAAGCCCGTCTGCAATCCTTGCCGGGTGTGGTGCCGGGCAAGTATGACCGTCCGAACGGCTGTCTGCTGAATCCGCGTTGCCCGTATGCAACTGACCGTTGTCGTAAAGAAGAACCTGCGCTGCGTGACCTCGCAAACGGGCGTCAGTCGAAGTGCCATTATCCGCTGGATGATGCCGGGAGACCTACTTATGAGTCCTGATAACACCCAACCTCAGCCGCTGCTGTATGCGATTGACCTGAAAAAACATTACCCGGTGAAGAAAGGCATCTTCGGCCAGGAACGTACCGTGAAGGCGCTTGACGGCGTTTCTTTCACTCTCGAACGCGGTAAAACGCTGGCGGTAGTGGGAGAGTCCGGCTGCGGGAAATCCACGCTGGGCCGCCTGCTGACTATGATTGAAGTGCCGACCGGCGGTGAGCTGTATTACCGCGGGCAGGATTTACTGAAACCTGACGCCACGGCAGAAAAGCTGCGCCGTCAGAAGATCCAAATTGTGTTTCAGAATCCGTACGGATCGCTCAACCCGCGTAAGAAAGTCGGACAGATCCTCGAAGAACCCTTGCTGATCAACACCAAACTTAGCCGCGAAGAACGTCGCGAAAAAGCGCTGGCAATGATGGCGAAAGTGGGTTTGAAAACCGAGCATTACGACCGCTATCCGCATATGTTCTCCGGCGGTCAGCGTCAGCGTATTGCTATTGCCCGCGGTCTGATGCTGGATCCGGATGTGGTGATCGCCGATGAACCGGTTTCCGCGCTTGATGTTTCCGTGCGTGCGCAGGTGCTGAACCTGATGATGGACTTGCAGCAGGATTTAGGGCTGTCTTACGTTTTCATCTCGCATGATTTGTCCGTGGTGGAACATATCGCTGATGAAGTGATGGTGATGTATCTGGGCCGCTGCGTGGAGAAGGGGCCGAAAGACGCCATCTTCAGCAATCCGCGCCATCCGTACACCCAGGCCTTGCTGTCTGCGACGCCTCGCCTGAATCCTGATGATCGCCGTGAACGCATCAAACTGACCGGCGAACTGCCAAGTCCGCTGAATCCGCCAGCCGGTTGTGCGTTTAATGCCCGCTGCCGCCGTGCGTTTGGCACCTGCAAACAGTTCCAGCCACAGCTGAAACAGTACGGCGATCAGCTCGTCGCCTGCTTTGCCGTCGATCAGGATGAAACCGGCACAACGCAGACTGTTGCCGTAAATCAGTAGCCTTGCTGACATCTCACTGAAAAATACAAGCCCGCGAAATGGACTGCAGTCCAAAAGCGGGCTTTTTTGTGGGGGATTTTCACGATGAAAACTCTTATTAATGCAACTCAGATCAACAATAGATTAAAAAACGCGAATAATATTACCCTCCCTGATAGCACTAATTATCTGACTATTTGGAAAATAATATATATAGATAGATGATATTTATTTCGTGAATGATTTGTTCAGTTTAATGATTAATATACATTCAGCACGTCAATTAAAAGGAATTATGATGTCGCAAATCAGATTACCTGCTGTGATATATTCAACAGCCCCGGGTATAAAATCCTCAGATGATATGAAATAGGGTGATATGACAGAGCAGCGGCTCAGATCGTTCTACCATCTGACTGATGTTTCAACAAAAGTAAACCCTTATACCTTCACCAAAAAAGAAGAAATAAAGCTTTCTCCCTTTATGGATTACAACTTTCCCGACAGGCCATCCTCATCAGTTGTCGATCCTTTTCACTATGCGTCATCAAATTTTAAACATTATTATGAGGAAAGGAAAAAAATACTGACGAAGCAGCAATGTGCCGCCATTCTGTTTGATGAGATGCGGGCCCTCTCTAAGCCTTTTGCTTTATATGGTATTTACAGCGGGTTGATTGTGAAAATGATTAATCATATGCAAAATAACAACGGACTGCCTTTCAGAGACTCTCTTTTAAATATGGCACTGAAGGATCAGATTAGTCATGATTTTTCTGTAAATAGCACTTTAAAAACAATTAAAACTGTTCTGTCAGGAAATATAAATTGGAAGGAAAAAATTTTCTCAGATGTTGACAGAATGTTGTTAATTTCAGCAATAAATAGGAAAATAGTGCCCAAGTTTGATCGTATTAAAGACAGATTTAATGGAATGGGAATTACGATTCATGATACCTATGCCACTCAGATAACGTTGAAATCACTTTCAATCAATAGTAGTGGATTTACTGCTTGTATAAATTATAAGTCTCAGGATCATTTTGGTCTGGATAAGAGAGACATCATTAAATTTAAATTTTACACTCTCCGGTTTTTCAGAATATGGTTTATTTTGCAACATTATGAAAGATTAGCATTTAGACCGTTTGTGACTGAAATGGAAACGAACATCAATCTGTCCGGTGGAAGACTATGAGAATGAAGATAGCTAAGTTTGCTGTACTGGGTATTGCAATATCAGCTGTTTTTTTGTTTTTTAGAGAACCTGAAATTATTTTTGTACAAAGTAGGGAAGGGGTGACGGACATCGTGGTTAAAAAATTTCCATTAACACAAAGAGGGAAATTGTCATGGTGGAAAGATAACCAGAAATTTCTTAAAGATAAATACGGGATACCTGCGCGTGATAAAAATGGCGTTTACTATATCGCTATTTTAGATGTAAATGATGGTTTTAAAAAAGTCTCTGAGGCAGATTATACATCCTGGCATTCATTTTCCAGAGATGATCTCATTTGTTTCGATGAGATAAAATCAGAAAGCAGATGCATAGAAAAAAATGTTCTTATGGAAATAACGGCTGGGACAAATGGGAAAATAGGATATATTTTCGATGGTGAATATATTAATTAAAGGTCTACACATAATAAAAAAGGCCAGTCAGATTTCCCTGACTGGCCTTCATATTTCAAAGGGGGATTATTTACCCTTTATGACTCGCCCACCAGCTCAGCAATTGCAGGCAGGAAGAGTAGTAATCGTCTTTCGGGGCCAGGTTCGGGCTGATGGCGGCAGCGTTGGCCATGGTGAAATCGCGCACGGCTAATAATCCCGGCGACATGTTGTAGCCCGCTTTGGTGCCGGTCATCACGTCAATCCAGGCCGGTGTCGCGTCGCGTGGGGATTTCTGCCACCACAGAATGAACGGTGCCATCTGCGGGCTGCCCGGATGCGCCCAGCCGAGGTACAGCGGGATACGCACTGCGTCGTAACTGAAACGCGTTGGCCAGCGGCTGGCCGGTTTCAGGGTGCCATCGGCCTGCATATCGACCCAGTCTGTCGGCAAACGGAAATCGCCAAACGCCATTTTGCTGAGCATCGCCGTGCTGCTTTCATCCAGATCTTTCCATACCTTTAAATGACTGTGCGCATAAAACGCCTGCCAGGCCGGGAAGATGAAATAGGACGGATTGACGGTCACGTTGCTGGTCTGATTGAAGCCTTTTACGCCCGGCAGCATCACTTTGTAACCTGCATAATCAATCACATTGTATTTGATCAGCGCGGCTTGTAATTTTTCAGAGGCTTTGGTGTAACGGGCATCGCTCCACTTGTCGCCTGCCAGCAGTAACGCCCACGCCATCAGCGTATCGCCATCAGAGGCGTTGTTGATATCTGCCACATGCGGGGTGCTGTTCGGGTCATAACGCCATGAATAGAGGCCGATATCTTTACGGTAAAGGGTGGTGTTTGCCCATTGCCAGAGTTTGTCGAAGGCAGACTGATCGTCATTAAATACCGCCAGCAGCATACTGAAACCCTGACCTTCGGTGTGACTGACATTTTTATTGGCTGTATCAATGATTCGCCCATCTGGCATCAGAAAGCGACTTTTATAAGCAGACCAGCCGGCTTCCTGCGCCATTACAGCGGAACTGAAAAACGCGAAAATAAGGCTGAGCCACAGCACCAGGCCGTAGCGCCGAAATAACAACATAGAGATTCCTTACAAACCATTTTGATAACGGAAAACGAACGCACCTTCCGGTGTGATTTCCTGCCAGCGCAGCGGAACATAGGGTTGCCCGCCTTGTGATAACAACCACTCGGCATACAGTCCTTCAAACAGGGAGATGAGCGCGATGGACCACAACTCATCATCCTGCCCCTGCGGTGAGACCG
The DNA here is from genome assembly GCF_019049695.1 of Rahnella perminowiae. NCBI lineage: Bacteria > Pseudomonadati > Pseudomonadota > Gammaproteobacteria > Enterobacterales > Yersiniaceae > Rahnella > Rahnella perminowiae. The sequence goes on along the minus strand of NZ_JAFMOT010000186.1, from coordinate 191,209 downwards.
GCCAGGCAATGTGCACCAGCGCCAGTTGTTGTTGTGTCGCTTCCAGCTTCACCACTCCCCAGTCGAAATGCCTGAGGAGTTGATTGATATTGTCTTCCAGCTCGCCAAGTGTCGCAGAACCCGGCAACGGATGCTGACGTGCCAGATTGTTGCCCATCAGGGTCAGAAAACGGCGCCCATCTTCGTCATCGGCGGACGCCAGAATACCTGAAAATAGCACCTGCACCAGGCTTTGCCAGCCGGGTGTGGTATGACGCTGTCGATAATATTCCTGCGCGACCTGTGAATAGCTATGTTCTTGCATGGTTTTATCTCACCGCGATTAATTTTGACCCATCAGATAACGGAAGTAGACCTGCGCTTTACTTTCGTTGTAATCACCGAAAGTATCGTAGCCAACCTGTCCGCCAATCTGCATGCTTTTGTTCAGGTGATAATTGCCGCCCACGCCGGCATTCCAGCCGATACCGTTTTGCGTTTTGCCGCTGTAGTAGGCTTCAGTGCCATAGCCTGCCGCCACCAGATCTTCCAGCTGTTTCTGTAGGTCCGGATTATTCGGGAAGTAGGCGCTCTTATCCTGAGAATAAGACTGATAACCCACCGCACCGGACAATTTAAGATCCCAGTCGTCATACTTCTGGGTGTATTCCACCGGGAAGGAGACACTGACATAGTTTTGCGGGCTGAAGTAACCGCCCTGACCGAAGCTGTAATAACTGAGGTTTTTGTCGAAATCCATGTAACCGACGTTGATGCCGGTTTTCAGTTCACGATCGTCATAACGGAACGGACGGACATACAGACCGGCATTGGCGTTCACCGATTTGTTGCTTTTCACGTTATTACCCAGATAGCTATAATAACCCGCTTCGGCGTAAAAACCGGCGTCGCCGTCATCGTATGACAGATTGACACTGCCGCCGTTTTTAGTGACCTGTCCCCATTCTTTGCCGCTGTAATTATCTTTAGTGCCGACGTAGGACAGAATACTGTCAGTGATGGCCCGACGTTCAGCGGTCACGCGCAGAGTGGTGAAGTCAGTCAGTTTCGGTGCCCATTGCACGCCACCGACCAGCGAGTTCAGATCCTGCCCGAGTGGCGTACTGCCGACATCGGCTTTATAGCTGTCACCGGTCAGTGCGGCGTTAACTTCCACGCCTGTCGCGCTTTGATTACCGGCAGCCGGTGCCGCATAAGTCGTGGGGTCAGTACCCGCAATGGTGTTGTACGCCACGCACTGATCAGAGGTGGCGTTAGCCGATGTACAATTTGTACTGGCGTTAGTCGCTGCGGCTGTCTGCAATTTGGCAAATGTACTGTAGTTAGCAATATCCAGACCGGCTGCGGCTGCGGCGGCAGCCACATCTTTCTGTGCCGACTGCGCCTGTGCCAGTGCGCCCTGACCAAACCGGGCGTTAGCGGTGCCGGACGGGCTGCCTGCGCTGAGGGAAACCGGCGTGACGCCGATACTCAGACGCGAGGTATCAAACGGCACGAAAGCAAAGGTCATCGGCGCTTTGGCTTCGGTCAGCTGGCTGAGGCCGCTTTCACCGTCACGGCCACGAATCGACATATCACCCTGTGCCCAGGTCGCGGTTTTGCCCTGCAAATCGTCAAGCATGTCGTCGATCTGTTTTTCAGTGGCATTACGCTGTGCCACCGCCGTCGGTGCGGTGGTTGCTACCGGAATATTCCCCGGTGTGGAGACTTGGTCCGATACCTGCCATGGCAACACGGTACCGTATGAGGATTGTGTCGCCGGACGCGAGGCCGAGGTACGCGTTGAGCGGTTGATGAACGGGTTGTCGCTGATCTGCAATCCCGCGACCTGTGCCGAACTGTCTGTGCCTTCCAGACCAATCATCTTCCCCTTCGCGGACCGCAATAACGCCAGCGCCTGCTGATGATCGCCCTGCGCTTCGGCGACGCGCGCTTCGAGTAACAAACGGTCCGGCGTACGCGGTCCGTGCAGGCCTTCCATCAGTGTTTTCGCACGCTGGTTATCGCCTTCACCCAGCGCAACGTTGATTGCACCGACACGCGCATCCTGCGTAGGTGTATCGTTACTCATCAGGTAGTTATAGACCTGACCGGCTTGTTTATTGAGTTTGCCTGACTGATACAGGCGCGCCATCGCCAGCATCAGGTCACGGTTTTGCGGATCCGCCTGCAACGCAACGACCAGCTTATCGTAGGCTGCCGCGTACTGACCCTGTTCGCGCAACTGGTCAGCCTGATTGATCACGAAACCGTCACGCAGGCTCGCCAGTGCGGTCGGTGAGGTGCCGGACTGGATTTGCGGATTTTGCAGGAAGGCTTGCGCCTCGTTGCTCAGGCCGGCCTGATTCAGCACGCTGATCTGATCGGCGTAATCCCCGGCATTGCCGTTGACGCCCTGACGCATATTCTGGCGGACCAGCTGCACTGCCAGCGGAAGCTGACCGGACGCCGCGAGATTTTTCGCCAGTGCACCGACATCCGCCGGTGCTCCGGGAGGATTCTGTGCCAGTGCGCGCAACGTATTGGATGCAGCGGCAGTATTACCCTGTTGCAGATAGTTTTCCGCATCCGCCATTTGCGCATTGAAATTGGCGCGTTGTGCCAGTTCACGCATACCCTGATTCTGGCTGCTACGTGGAATACGTGAGAGCAGGGCATTGGCGGTGGACCAGTTTTTGGTTTCTGAGGCGAATAAGGCTGCTGCGTACAGATCGGCAGAAGATGCACCCGGACGCGAAGAGGGCGCCATGAGCGACTGCGCCTGCGCGGTCTGCCCCTGCGATTGCAGGATGCGCGCCATATCCAGTTTCACCCAGACATTAGACGGCTGACGTTCAAGGGCCTGCTGAAGAATATTCAGTGCACGCTGCGGATCGTTGCTCGCCATGGCTTGTGCAGCCTGACGACGCATTGGCTCGATAACATCCGCCACGGTTGGCGGATTCATCTTGGTCTGAATGGCCGCTGGCAGCGTCTTCAGCACCTGATTAGCTTCGGCGGTTTTGTTCTGCTGACGCAGCACGTAATACAATCCGGCGCGGGCATCGGCGTTATCGCCCAGTGCACTGTATTGTTGCTCGGCCCCGGCCAGATCGCCTTTCCGGCGCAGAATATCAGCACGCAGCAGGCTGGCTGACTGACCTTTTTCGCCGCCGACCTGCGTCAGAGGCGTGACGGCAGCCAGTGCGGCATCGTAACTGCCGGAACCTGCGGCCTCTTTGGCTTTCGCTAACTGAGCGTAAAACGCGGAATCCTGGGCCTGGTTGCTCAGCTGGGCGCTGTTCGGGCCACCTTGTGCGGCGGCTTTGCTCAGATATTGTGATGCCTGCTCAAAATTACCGCTGCGCTGAGCGATATAACCCAAACCTGCCAGCGCATCGGCGTCGTTCGGGTTATCGGCCAGCACGCTTTCAAACTTAGCTTTCGCGCTGGTGACATCGCCACTGTTGAGTGCGGTGAAGCCCTGACCTTTTGCCGCGCCGCCAATGTTTTTCTGGAAGTATGCCATCACGCTGGTATCGTTCGGGTGACGCGCCTGATAGCCCTGATATAAATCACGGTCGTCTTCCTGCGGCGTCATCCACAGCAATGCCTGACGCAGTGAACGGTCCGCTTCGGTGCTGGAACCGGCCATGGTGCTCAGCAGTTTGATGCCGTCGCGGCGGGTTGATTCCTGATAAGTGAGCACCTTGCCCAGACCGAGACGCGCCTGCGTGTCGTCAGGACGCGAGGCAACGCGCTGTTGCAACCCGGCAATTGCCTGCGGCTGGAGCGACTTATCACCCGCCATGGTCAGATAATATTCAGTCACCAGACTGTCTGGCGGCTGGTTGCCGTTAAAAATGGTACGGTACGCCGAAAGTGCACCGCTGACATTGCCCTGCGCAGCCATCTGACGGGCAGAAGCTAACTGAGCCGGCGGAATTGACTGCATGGCTTTGGCGCTGTTGAGCGATGCCAGACGTGGATCATCGGGCGAGACGGCGGCCAGTTTTTCACGCCACTGATTGGCTGCGGTTTTATCCCCGCCCTGCATGGAATACAGCGACATCAGGTACAGCGCCTGCACGTTGTTTGGCTCAACCAGCAGCACTTTCTGTAAGGCATTTTTTGCCAGATCATCATGAGCACGCTCATGCCAGTAGGCGGCCTGATCGAACAACGCTTTCATAGCAGGATTGGCGGTATCCGCTGCCAAGGTGGCAGCACTAAAACTTGCTACTCCGGCGATCCCTACCAGATAAATAGCCCTGATCACCGCCAGGGACAGTTTATGTTTTTTCATTTTCCAGCTCCGGTAATCGCCAGAGAGTCGCCGCCCGATATCGGTGCGATCTTCATTGTTTTTGTTATAAAGCCGATGCTTTTCATTTCTGACCCAGTCGTTTGGCCGCGTGACGACGCAGGACGACGAACAGGCTCAGGCCAATCACCAGAGAAAGCAGGGTCGCAATCAATGACAGGATCACGATGTGGTTGCTGGCGTACCACAGCACCATCATGTACCACGGCATTTGCCCGGTCGGAAATTGCTGGCCGACTGAGAAGCTGCGGATGCCATTTTCATCGGTAATAATTGCCAGGTCACCCCGCACATTGGCGTTGATTTTGGGTGATTTCAAATCGTTATGGATTTTCAGCAACTGCTGATCGTCCGTACCGGTTGCCAGCACGACCACATGATCGGCAGACCAGCGCGAACGGTAGCTGACGAAGCCACGCCATGCGCCGGTTGAGGACAGATAACGGTCTGCATCGACCGGCTGGCGGTACCAGTCACCGGTCAGCCAGGCGACAACGCGCTGGATATCGGTCGGCGTTTTTACGCCCATCGCACCACCGTTGATGCTGAAAGGGGAATCCGCGAGTAACTGTTGAGTAAACGAGGTGTCGCCCAGCGTGGCGACGGCCAAAACATCGCGGTCAAACAGCGGATTATTTTGTTCATCACCTTTCAGACCAAAGGCCACCTGTACATGATTCACCGGCATGCCTGTGGCTTTACCGGCGCGGGAGGCCAGGTTGAGCAACGTATGGACTTCATCTGCCGTCGGCGCTGGCGGCAGCAACATCAGGGTATCGGAGAAGTCAGCCAGTTTGGAGTACGGATAAGATGCACCGACGAAATACGACAGGTTTGGTAACTGGGCAAAATGGTAGCTTCCGCTCAGATCGATGAAGGATTTTGGATCGATACGGCTCTTGATATTATCGCTGGTCAGGATGCCGCACGGCGCCTCTTTTTTCGGCTTGATATCAAAATAGAATTGCAGCTGGTTGTCACCATAAATCAGGTAGGGCGCGAGTTGCAGCGTATAACGTTCCTGACGGCTGTCACCGCCAAGGCGACGCCAGATGTTTTCCACCAGACCCACTTTGTTGACGGTCAGGCTGCGCAGGAAGTTGCTGTTAATGGAAACGTTGAGTCTTGAGTTATCTTCATCAATCCAGTTTTCCGTCGGGAAACGGTAATCAATGCGCACCGGAATATTGTGTCCGTCCCACATGAACAGATCCGGCGCTGCGCGGAAAGCTACCTGAATGCCGTCGTGATAAATGCCGTTAGAAATCAGCGAATCCGGATCTTTACCCGCCAGTTCGCCCAGCGTCACCGGGCGGGAAGTGTCAATCCAGCGCGGCGCGTCATACAGTTTGCTGGTTGGAATAGTTTGCTGGGCCACATCCAGATGATCGACGTTGTTCGGCATACCGCCGCTGATCAGGCGATACGCGGACTGACGCAGTTCGTTATCATCGTTGCCGAGCACCAGCAGCAGTTTGTAGACCGGATTGATCGGATTATCGATAATCTGAAGCGAGGCACCTTTGCTCGCCGGCAAGGTCAGCGAACCTATTTTATCGCCCGGCTTGCCAAACAAAATGCCGTTCTGATCCGGCAGGTCGTTAAGAATGACCGGAAAATCTATGCTGCGATAATCGGACAACATGCCGAGATAAGAAGAGACTATCGCCGCAGCGCTGACATCGCCAGGTTTCATAGACGCAGAGAAACCCAGGGTAATTTTGGATTCCTGCATCTGCAGACCATCAAAGAACGGACGCGGGAAGTTACCCAGATTCCGGCCAATATTCAGTTGCTGACCTTCCAGCCCGATGCTGGTGGTCGGCAAAATAGTGACCCAGTATTTATCTGACTGATCTTTCTCGCAGGTCATGGTGTTGCTGTCATGTACGCGGAAGCTCAGGTTGTTGTTGGATACCACCATTGCCGACGGAATATCGAGATCGTAAACGTCGCCGCCGTTGCTGCTCTGGTTCAGTGGCAGGTTACCCAGCGGCTGGCCGTTGAGCATCAGTTCGAGCGTGGTATCGCGGGCAATCAGTGCCGGAGAAATTTTCAGTGCCAGCGACAGGTGCGCGTTGGTCACCACTTCATCGGCGGGCAGGGTGAAAATGATACCGGACTGCAACTGACCCCCGCTGAGCGTCAGGCCGTTTGGCTGGCCCATTTCGGCAACGGTGATATTGCTGGTCACCGGCTGAACCAGTGGCATCACCGGCGCAGCGGCAGAGGCATCAGGTATCGCCGTGCTGTTATTCACCGGTGTGGTATCAGTCTGCGGCGTATCCACAGCAGGGGCTGGCGTGGCATCACTGGCGGGTGCCGTTTCACCCGGTACCGGCGTGACCGGCGGTAGCCATGACGGCGCGGCTGGCAGGCTGGTGGCCGGATCAACGGCCGGTGCCGGCGCGTCTTCCGCCTGCGACAATGGCAGGCTGCTGAACATCAGCAACAAACCGGCAGTGATTTTCCTGAACAGGGATACACTGCGCGCAGCAGATAAACGGCACTTAATCATCAGGTTATAAGGTCGGTTCATGCTGCTTCACTCTTGCTGGCGGCGTCAGCGGGTTTATTTTTAACACGGCGCTCCTTCCACGTGTTGTAGAACAACTCGAACACGCAACGGATGATGCTTAGCAGGGATTTAAACGGGTTATCCGGCGGGTATTCTTCACCAATCCAGGCGTCAGCACGGCATAAGACCACGCGCACCAGTTCACGACGTTTCGATAATGGCAGATTTTCAAATTGCAGACGTAACCGCGCTTTGTCTCCGCTGATTTGTGTCACCGGGAAACTTTCCGCACCGGAAGACAACTGAATTTCCACTTCTTCAATTTCTTCATCCAGATAGCGCACGTCCGGCGTCACCAGCTGCACGCCGCCCATCGACATATCGATAGTGGTTGTGCGCAGTGAAATACCATTGGCGTAATGAATAATCGCTGGGATCTCGACATCAATACGGATCGTTTTGCGTACCTGACGGGTTTCTTTCGCCACGGCAATCGCTGCCAGCAAAATCAGCACACTGAAACTGCCCCAGGCGATATTCAGCGCAATAACGCTGGGATCGATGGCAAAGTAATCATGAAATACGGCGCGTACGATGCCGTATCCAATCCCTGCAAGCATCATGAGCGCGACTATCAGGTGAGGTTTGACGATGTTGAAGTCGAAGAAACCGACATCCAGCAAACCGCCTTTATCCGTCACGTTAAACTTGCCGCGTTTTGGCGCGAACATCGTCACCAGCGTGGGCAGGATCAGGTGGAAGGCCATGACAGTTTCGTAAATTTCACCCCAGAAGGTGTAGCGGAAACGGCCGTTCATACGGGAGTTAATGTACAGCGACATCACCAGATGCGGCAGCGCGTAAGCAAAAATCAGGCTGGCAGATGAGGAAATGATGTTCAGATTAAACAGCAGGAATGCCAGCGGTGCAGTCAGGAACACCACGCGCGGCAAACCAAACTGGAAGTGCAGCATGGCGTTCAGGTAGCACAGGCGTTGCTGCCATTTCAGGCCGCGGCCGAGCAACGGATTATCCACGCGGAAAATCTGCGTCATGCCGCGCGCCCAGCGGGTACGCTGAATAACGTGCAGCCCCAGGCGTTCAGTTGCCAGACCGGCTGCCAGCGGGATATCCAGAAACGCGGTATTCCAGCCACGACGCTGCATTTTCAGCGCCGAGTGCGCATCTTCGGTCACCGTTTCAACCGCAAAACCCCCGACTTCTTCCAGGGCCACACGGCGGATAACCGCACAGGAACCGCAGAAGAATGTCGCATTCCAGTTGTCGTTACCTTGCTGAACCGGGCCATAGAACAGGGCACCTTCATTCGGCATAGTGCGGCCAGCGGACAGGTTACGTTCAAACGGATCAGGCGAATAGAAATAGTGTGGCGTCTGGATCAGTGCCAGACGCGGATCTTTCAGGAAGCTGCCGACCGTCGCCTGCAGGAAGGCGCGGGTAGCCACGTGGTCACAGTCGAATACGCAAATCAGCTCGCCTTTGGTGAGTTTCATCGCATGGTTCAGGTTGCCGGCTTTGGCGTGGGAGTTGTCATCACGCGTAATATAACCCACGCCTGCATCCGCAGAGAACACCGCAAATTCGTCACGTTTACCGTCATCCAGCACGTAAATTTTGATTTTGTCTTTCGGATAATCGATGCACTGCGCTGCCAGCACGGTATCACGTACTACATCGAGGCTTTCGTTATAAGACGGAATATACACGTCGACGGTTGGCCACAGCGTGGTGTCATCCGGCAAAGGTTCGATGGTGCGTTTTAATGGCCAGGTCGTTTGCAGATAGCCCAGCAATAAAATCAGCCAGACATACAGCTCGGCGAGGAATAAGCCGATCCCTAAAATAGCTTCTATTGTTGAATTGAAATGCAGCGTTTCTGTCGCACGCCAGTAAATATAACGCGTCGACATCATGATGGACATGATGACCATCACCACGCTAATCCTGCGGCTTTTACTGATGCCAAGCAAAAATAAAAGCCCGATGCTGATCAGGCCAAAAATGTACTGCTTCTGGCTGTCCATCGGGGTAATAATGATCACTGCTGCCACCGGCAGCAACAGAAGCACAAGGAAAGAAAACAGAAATTTATTCATCGCTTTTGGGGTCGCTGTTAACAGTGATAGTTAATAACTGCCAGATTTAGGTGCGGCGTGTAATTCACCATCACCGACTTTAATTCCTAAAATGGCGGCGACTTTTTTGCTGATCAGTTCAATATCAAATGCCGAAGCTGATACCGGACTGAAATCAATAATAGAGCGCTGCGAGGCATTGGCCTCCGGCACACACTCATCCCTGTGGATGGTGCCTAATAATCTTTCATTTAAACGCTGTTCGAAAAAGTGGGTGACGTCGCGGCTTAATGTCCGGCGGGTATCACTTTGGTTAACCACGTAATACTCACCCTTCTTATTATTCAAAGGTGTGCCAATGAGTTTGTTTTTTTCCATTAAGGGTAATAAAGATAATGACGCGGTATCGGCCAGCATCACCACAACATGTAAATCAGCAATCGCCTGAACCGCTTTTAATGCCGGACTCGGGCCCGGAGGAAAATCCGCAATAATAATTAGGCCAGGATAATTCAGGACCGTATTTAATCCGCGCTGTAAAAAAAGCGGATCGCTGGCAAGCTGATGTTCGAACTCCAGCCGCTGATCTTCCGTCACTTCGCCATACGGTAAAACAAACGTATTGGAGCCCGCTTTCAGGATAAACTGGCTCCAGTCGGATTCATTACCCGAACCGGCCACAAAACCGCGGGTATCGGCAATAGGCACCCCGAAATGAAGGCGAAGGGCGTTCTGTACATCAAAATCGATGACCAGCACTTTACTGCCACTGCGGGCAAGTGAATAGGCCAGGTTGGAGGCCACCGTGGTTTTTCCTACCCCACCTTTCGGTGAACAAACGCAAACTAACGGCATGAGGCAATCATCTCTAACAGGGGTTGAAGCGGTGTGTCGCGATGTAAATAAGCGCTGGCAGGCTGCGGAGCCCGTTGTTTAAACATTTGTTTAAAGCGCTGGTTAGCATCAGCAGACGCCGGGGATGCGGACACCGCGGGCACCGGACTGTGAACGGGCGTTGGATTGTGTACCGGCGGCTGGTGATAAACCGGCGCGACGGGTTGTGGTACTGACTGAGATGCCTGAAGCGGCACAGATTGAACCTGCGCCGGGGCAGGTTTCGACGGCGCTGCGGGCATCGCTTTACGCAATGAATCAAGTAAACCCGGCCCGCTGTCAGGAACGACAGACTGGGCATGCAATACCGGTGCCGTGTGAACAGGCTGAGGTTGCGCGGGTTGTATGGTCACCGGTGCTGGCTGAGACGGAACCGGTGGCAGCGTTTCGCGCAGGGCATCAAGCAGGCCAAAACCGGCTGGCGGATGAGGCACCTCCGAAGACAGGGGGGTGGCTTGCTGGTGTGTAACAGGTCGTGCGGCAGAAGAGTTCGGCTCCTGCTGCGTATGGACGGGGTGAACGTCAGAAAGCGAAAACTCATCCGCCGAAATGGATTGCGGTGTTGGCTGCGTGGTACGGCCATTATCAAGCGGACCGGCAGGTTCTTCACTGGCAGAGACTTGTTTAATCAACGTCCATTGATTCATTGAGCCAGTAATGGATTCACCCGTTGATTTTTCATTAAGCTCTTTATAATCAATATTTTCCAACTTCGCCTTATCCATAAAACGTTTAATGTCATCATATTTATTCATAAATCCCGCCCGATAGGATTATATATTTCGATGTTTTCTGGACGTCAAAACGACAATGATTGGCCGTTAGCACAGGGTGTAAAAAGATGAATATTTTTAAAGTTTTATAGGGGAATAGGACTGGTCTTAATATATCAGGTCTTTTACAGCATAGAGCAGTTTTTACAAAAAATCGGATTTACACCATAAAAAACAACGCCAACATAACTGCCTGTCGCAAAAGCTTTTTGATGAAATTTTTTCATAGGTTTGCATTAAAATAGTATAAAATTTGGTTTTTAATGTGATAAATAGCACATAAACTTCATCGGACGCGCAGTATCCAGGATGTTCTTACGTTTCGCATTATTCGATTAACCCGGGTAATGTATGTTTTCTCTGGTTAAATAACATAAACACTATTCAGTGTAGATGTGTAGCAGCAAACATGTTGTTTTTTATAGTCAAAGTTTCGTCTTTAACCTCGAAATAACCCGTTATAAGGTATACTGCGCACAAGTACCGTTTCAGCCCGGGGGGCGCGGAAAATCATGTCAGTGGTTGACGGAGAATAAAGTTGCGGGTCAGGCGTTCATTAACGATTAAACAGATGGCGGCTGTGTCGGGCATTGCGGCCATCACCATTTGTATTTTTATCGTCATCCAGCTGTTCCACTTTGTACAGCAGCGGAGGGATGATTACGCCCAGCAACTTGAAAATATTGCACATTCTGTCCGTGTTCCGCTTTCGCAAGCCGTGCTGGACGTTGATCTGGAAGAAACGCAGGACATTCTGAATACGCTGCAACCCGTGGGCATTCTGAGCCGCGCTGACGTTGTGATGCCAAACCAGATCGCCGCGCTGCATACGCATTTCCCCCCCGGCCGGCCGGTACCACAATGGGTGACCCGGGGTTTCAATCTGCCAGTGACGATCTCCGTTCCTCTCTATTCTGCGGCTGCCAGCCCTAAAGCTCCCAAGCCTCTGGCGTATCTGGTGCTTCAGGCTGATTCCTATCGCATGTATCAGTTTATCGTCAGCGCACTCTCGACCATGCTGACGACGTACCTGCTGCTGGCGCTGATCCTGACCATTTCGTTGAGCTGGGTTATCAACCGTTTGATTGTCAAACCGCTTCGCGCAATTGCCAGTGAGCTGGAAGCCCTGCCCGAAAGTGAAGTGCCATATCATCAGCTGACCTTGCCGCAACACCACGAAGACGATGAAATCGGCATGTTGGTGCGCAGCTACAACCGCAACCAACAGCAGCGGGAGAAGCCTCAAGACCAGGCCACTAATGCCTGGCTGCCTTCACAAAATATGCTCATCAATGAAGAACAGTTTATGCAGCACCTGCAACACCGCCTGCATTCTGCCGAGCCGGAAAAAGGGTTTCACTTGCTGTTAATCGGCATTGAAAGCTTGCGTGACGACGGCCATGTTGATTGCCCGCTGGTCTGTTCCATCATGGAAGCATTGCCTGAGAACAGCCTGCTGGCACGTCTGAGTTACAACGAATTTGCCTTGCTGGCGGGAGATACTCCCCGGCCCTTTATGGCGATGCGCCTGGCGCGGAAAATCATGGAACGCATCAATGCACCCCAGGAAAGTCATGCTGGCAATATGTCGCTGCACCCGACCGGCAGCATTGGCATCGTGCAATACACCGGCGAATTCCCGGTCAGTGCGCAGCAACTGATGGTGAACGGTCGTGCGGCCAGAGTCTCGGCCTATCAGCAGGGGAAAAACCAAATCCTGTTCTTCGAACCGGAACTGACCGCAAAAATTCAGAAACGCTTATTGCAGGAAAACGAAATCCTGCATGCGATGGAACAAAATGATTTCACGTTGTTTATACAGCCGCAGGTGAATATGGAAACCGGCGCGGTGGTCGGGGCGGAAGCCCTGCTGCGCCGTAAAATGGCTGACGGGAGTTACGGGCTGGAAAGTGATTTTATTGTGCTGGCCGAAGAAATTGGCGTTATGAGTTTGCTCGGGTACAAAATTCTTGAGCTGGGCTGCCAGATCCTGGCGGACTGGCAGCAACGGGGTATTCTCCTGCCACTGTCAGTGAATCTCTCCGGCGCTCAGGTACAGCAGCGTAACTTCCTGCCGGAGCTGCGCAGCCTGCTGAGCCGCTACAAAATTAACCCGGGACAGCTGGTGCTGGAAATCACGGAAACGGCCCGCATTGACGATCTTGACCGCGCGCTGGTGTTGCTCAGCGAACTTCGTGCCGTGGGTGTTTCCATAGAGCTTGATGATTTTGGTCTGGGTTATTCCGGGCTTGAATACCTCAGCAGGCTGCGTACGTTGCCTATTGATGTGATCAAAATTGATCGCAGCTTCGTCAGCGTTCTGCCGCAGGATGAGGTAATGGTGAATATAGTGGCCTCGATTGGCCGCGCCATGAATATTCAACTGGTCGCTGAAGGCGTAGAAACTGAGGAGCAGCGTCAGTGGCTACTTAAGGAAAATATCCGGCTCGGGCAAGGGTATTTATTTTCAGCGCCACTTTCCAAAACTGACTTTGAACGGAAATTCTGCCCGCCTTCCTGACCGGTACAACGGACAGGAAAATCTCTTTCTGTCCGGCATTTCTCCCGCCTGATGATTTTTTTACTTACATTAGTTCCTGCTGAATGCTTTCCGCTCCGGTTTTTCATGAACCGTGATTGCAGAGGGAAACGAAATATTTCCATCATGTTGTGCGTGTGTTATTTCCCTGCTGCCGCTCATTACCTTTGACCTTACAAAAACAGAAGGCGGCGCATTCACTTCAGGATGGGTATTCATGAAAAAATCACTCTTCAGAAGCCTGTATTTTCAGGTGCTTTTAGCCATTACCGTCGGTGTTCTTCTGGGGCATTTCTACCCTGAGCTGGGTGCTCAAATGAAACCACTTGGTGATGGTTTTGTTAAATTAATCAAGATGATCATCGCACCGGTGATCTTCTGTACCGTTGTCACGGGTATTGCGGGCATGGAAAGCATGAAAGCGGTCGGCCGTACCGGGGCGATTGCGCTGCTGTACTTTGAAATTGTCAGTACGCTTGCGCTGATCATCGGGCTGGTGATTGTTAATATCGTTCAGCCGGGTGCCGGAATGAACGTAGATCCTGCTGCGCTGGATGCTAAAGCCGTGGCGGTTTACGCCGAGCAGGCGCAAAGCCAGGGCATCATTCCGTTCCTTCTCGACGTGATCCCTTCCAGTGTGATTGGCGCGTTCGCCAGCGGGAACATTCTTCAGGTCCTGTTGTTTGCTGTCTTGTTTGGCTTTGCATTGCACCGTCTGGGTCACAAAGGGCAGTTGATTTTCAATGTGATCGAGAGTTTCTCGCAGGTTATTTTCGGCATCATCAATATGATCATGCGTCTCGCACCGATTGGTGCATTCGGGGCCATGGCGTTCACCATCGGTAAATACGGTGTCGGTTCGCTGGTGCAACTGGGGCAACTGATCCTGTGTTTCTACCTGACCTGTGTTCTGTTTGTGGTGGTGGTGCTCGGTCTTATCGCGCGCTTCAACGGTTTCAGCATCTTTAAGTTTGTGAATTACATTAAAGAAGAACTGTTGATCGTGCTGGGCACTTCATCTTCCGAATCCGCGCTGCCACGCATGCTGGATAAAATGGAGCGTCTGGGTTGTAAAAAATCAGTGGTCGGGCTGGTGATCCCAACCGGCTATTCCTTCAATCTGGACGGTACTTCGATTTATCTGACGATGGCCGCCGTATTCATCGCGCAGGCAACCAATACACATATGGATATCTGGCATCAGATCACCCTGATTGTGGTACTGCTGTTGTCTTCAAAAGGGGCGGCAGGTGTGACAGGCAGCGGATTCATCGTGCTCGCGGCCACGCTGTCTGCGGTGGGGCATTTACCGGTGGCGGGACTGGCACTGATTCTCGGCATTGACCGTTTCATGTCCGAAGCGCGTGCGCTGACCAACCTGGTCGGTAACGGCGTGGCCACCATCGTGGTGGCTAAATGGTGTGATCAGCTGGACGAAGGGCAGTTAAAAGCGACGTTAAACGGCCAGAAAGGTCTGACAGAAGCCGAGAAGTCCGCCTGAAATTTCTGAGAAATGATGGCTGTATGGCAGAAAATAGTGAGAAAGCTGTGTAAAAACGCATTTATTTAGCCCCAATCCTGCCTAATATCCACCGGTTACTTGATGTAACCGGTGGATTATCTTCATAATATGTCCCTCAAACGCCTCACAGGGCGTTATTTCCCATAATATTTTTGCGGGCTGCGTGACATTGCGAAAAATGCGCGGTCTAACGAAGGGCTGTATTTTCTGTCCTTAAACTTACGCATTCAATTCCTGTGGGCCAGTCGACTGACACCGGCAGGACAGTATATTGAAAATTGGATTGTCATTACGTAGGGGTTCACATGCAGGGCACCAAAATCCGTTTACTCATTGGTGGATTGTTGCTGGCAACAGCCGCAAGTCATGTGCAAGCTGAAGCATTACAACCAGATCCGGCCTGGCAGCAGGGGAAACTGGACAATGGATTTACCTGGCAGTTGCTGACTACACCGCAACGCCCGAGCGATCGCATTGAATTACGCCTGGTGGTTCGCACCGGCTCGCTGGCTGAATCAGCCCAGCAAACGGGCTACGCCCATTTCCTTCCCCGTCTTGCGCTGATGCACAGTGAAGGTTTCAGCACGGCTCAGCTCCAGTCTCTGTGGCAGCAAAGCATTAATCCGCAGCGGCCATTGCCGCCGGCTGTCAGTTCTTATGATTTCACGATGTACAATCTGAGCCTGCCAAATAACCGCCCTGATCTTCTTAAAGATGCGCTGAACTGGCTGGCAAATACGGCCGGTAAAATGACTGTCACACCGGCGCTGATCAGTGCAGCCCGGCAGCAATCGGAAGATCCGGTAGGTTCACTGCCACAAAATACGCAGGATGCCTGGTGGCGTGCACGTATGGCCGGCTCGACGCTGGTCGGCCACAATCCCCACCAGTTGCCCACTAAACCCGTCAATATCGATGCATTAATCAAATTTTATCATCAGTGGTATACACCGGATGCGATGACCTTATTTGTCGTCGGTAATGTCGACAGCCGTGGCCTGAGTGAACAAATTAACCG
Source organism: Rahnella perminowiae (assembly GCF_019049695.1). Taxonomy (NCBI): domain Bacteria; kingdom Pseudomonadati; phylum Pseudomonadota; class Gammaproteobacteria; order Enterobacterales; family Yersiniaceae; genus Rahnella; species Rahnella perminowiae. The sequence goes on along the minus strand of NZ_JAFMOT010000186.1, from coordinate 175,546 downwards.
GACGTTTTCATCACTGAAAGGCAGTCGCCAGACTCCGCAGACGTTGCCGACGCTGTCTGAAGTCACGACCAAATCCATGACTGTCATGGATGAAAATCTGACTCAGGATCGTGTCTCATTAATGTGGGATAACGCCTGGCAGCCCATTCAGGATTCTCAGGCCATTGCCGCCTACTGGCGCAGTGATTTGGCCCGCGAAGCGCTGTTCTGGCATTTGCAGCAGCAGCTGAAAAGTGCGTTTGAAACCAAAAAAGACGTACCGGCAGCGGGGCTGGGTTTCGACTGCAATGTGCAATACCAGCGCGCCCAGTGTGCCATCCGCATCGACGCACCGCAGGCTAAGCTGGCGGAGCTGTTTAAACGTCTGGCAGAAGAACTTCTGGTTGTTCGCGATAAAGGCATTTCTCAGGCTGAATTTGACGCCCTGATAGCCCAGAAAAACGATCAACTGAGCAAACTGTTCGCGACTTACGCCCGTACCGATACCGATGTGCTGATGAGCCAGCGTTTGCGTTCCCAGCAAAACGGCGTAGTGGATATCGCCCCGGAACAGTATCAGCAGCTGCGTCAGCAGTTCCTTTCCACGCTAACCCTGCCGGTGCTGAACCAGGAACTGAAGCAACAGCTTTCCCGTGAGCCGGCGTTATTAGTGGCGCAGCCAAAAGGGGAACCGGAGATGAATGCAGCTGAACTGCGGGCTGTGTATGACAAAGTGATGGCCCCGGCGGAGACCTCTCCGGCGGCGGAGGCACCTGCTGCGGATGTGCCGGCGGCATCCGCTGCGACGAGTGCGCAATAAGGGAGAATCCGTTATTCATTCCCGGTTGGGATGGGTGAAAGTTTCGGTTTCTTAAGTGCAGTGATCACTTATCGTGCTGCGCCGAAACCGCCCAAAAGGGGCCATGACGGGCCCCTCTTGGATCTCCCACGTCTTTTTACTGCGCGCTATCGCAGGCACGACGAACATGTTCTGTTACTTAAGCGAGTGGCGCAAAATGTCATCGCTGCGCGATTCCCGAATTTCAGGTTTCGAGCCATAGGTCTCGAACCGTTCATTCGGTGCCATTTTTGAGCACGCCAATCCACTTTTCTAAAAGATAAACATCAGCTTGCTATTGAATTTAAGATCGTGCGGGCGATTCAGAAATCTTGCTGAACGGAGCGGCTTCGAGACCTATGGCTCGAAGACCGAGAGAAGGAACCGCAGAGCGGCAAGATTTCCAGCCTGTCACTGCGGTTGCTGAAACATAGCCAGCAAGCGGTAGCGCGGAGTAAAAAAGCGAGGAGAGATTAAAGAGAGGAAAAGCACTTTCCTCTCTTTATCGGTTTCGGCGCAGCGAGTTAAGTGAGCGCAGCACTTAAGAAACCGAAACTTTCACCGTCTTACGACCCAGCCTTCACTGCAAGTGAAAAACCGTTATGCCCGGTCTGGCATAAACTCCCTCGGGATGATCGCCCCGCGATGCTGAATTACTGTACTCGCAGTCTCATGCCCGCGCACTGCCGCTTCTGCCGCGCTGCCACCGGTGAGTCTGACCGCCAGATATCCGGCGCTAAAGGAATCGCCTGCTGCCGTCGTATCGATAACTTTCTCTTTCGGTAATTTCACCGCTGGCACATCATGCAGTTCGCCTTCAGCGCTGGAGACGATGCAACTGTCGGCACCGCGTTTGACAACCACTTCGCTGACGCCCAGCGCATGGGTGCGCGCAATCACCTCATCGTACGACTTCTGGCCCCACAACATATCTTCGTCATCAAGGGTCAGGAAGGCAATATCGGTGCAGGAAAGCATGGCGTTATACGCGGCCTGCGTTTGGTCTTTGCTGGCCCACAGGCGCGGACGGTAATTGTTATCGAAAATCACTTTACCGCCGCGTGAACGGCAGGCTTTCAGCAAAGTCATCAGACGGTCGCGGCTTTCATCGCTGAGGATCGCCAGGCTGATGCCGCTCAGATACAGATAATCGAATTCTGCCAGTTTCTGACAAATCTCTTCGGATTGCGGGCTGTCGAGCCAGTAGCGTGCAGCCGCATCATTGCGCCAGTAATAGAAGGTGCGTTCGCCGGTGCTGTCCGTTTCAATCACATACAAACCAGGTAACTTGTTTTCAAGGCGCTGGGTCAGGTCAGTGTGTACCCCTTCCTGCTGCCATGCCTGTAACATCTCATTGCTGAAACTGTCATTGCCGAGCGCCGTGACGTAATGCACTTTCAGCGCATCAGGGGACACCTGGCGGGAAATATAAACAGACGTGTTCAGCGTGTCGCCACCAAAACCGCGGTGTAGCGCATCGCCTTTCTGAGATAATTCGATCATGCATTCGCCGATAACGGCAATGTTTTTGCTGGTCATTGTACCTGGCCTATGTCTGAAGCATTAAAACGAAAGGAAAGAAAAGACGGTCATTATTACGCTCTAGTCTCTTCATAAGAATGCGGTCAGTCAAACAAATTAAAACAAGGTTTTATTTTTTGTAAGCGGCGGGCAAAAAAAGGCAGTAAAACGAAGGGAAAAGTGGAAGCGACAGTACTTCCACCTGAAGCCGTTACTTATTTTCCTGACGCAGTTCGGTCACCGGACGGCCACCCAGGCCCCAGTTATCGGTATCGACCTCGTCAATGATGACTGTGGTCGTCGCAGGATTTTTGCCCAGTGTATCCACCAGTAATTGCGTCACTCCGGCGATCAGCGCTTTCTTCTGTTCGGCCGTCGCACCCTCGCGGGTGATTTTGATATTAACGTAAGGCATTGTTTCTCCGGATTGTGAATGAGCGTTAATGAAATGTTTCAGCGCTCCCACTGTAGAACGTGCGTAAAAGAACTTCCAGTCAGGCTTTTGACGCATTCAGCACACAGATTGCAGGGGAGCGCAGAGTGATTAAAGTTTCTCCGCGCAGCGCCGATAGATAACCCTACTAAAGAAAGCCAGAAAATCAGGCTACTTTGCCTCCATGAAACACAGTGTGCTGCGAACACACGTTGTTGACATGAATTACATTGTAGTCACGCAACATAGGTTGCCGCATATCCCTGGTGATCTGACTCTTATTCATGACGGCAGAAAAATATGATAACTAAGATGATGTTAGGGCTGATTACGCCTTCTTTTACCGCGATAGAGCGCGTAAAAGCACAGTCTTACTGGCGTCAGTGTCAGAGAGTGTACCGTTTTCAGCCCATTTATCGCACGACCGGAAAGCTGTTAGGAATTGAATTACTGACTGGGGTATTTCACCCTGCGGACCCGCACAAATTTATTTCACCGGAAGAATATTTTGTCGCGATTGCGGTGGGTAAACGCCTGCAAATCGTGCAGGAACAACTTGATCTGTTGCAGCGCTGTCAGCATCTGTTCATCGAACACGAATTACTGGCGTCGATTAACGTCGATGGTCAGGTCCTGGAAATGCTGCAAACAGATTCGGCGCTGCGCACACAAATCAGCGCGATGCCGTATGTGCGTTTTGAACTGGTTGAAAGCGCCGAAAATGCGCTGAGTATTCCGCTGTCGCAAATCGAGCAATCTGACCGGTTATGGCTCGATGACTTCGGTCAGGGTATCGCTAACTTCTCCTCCTTCACCACATGGCATTACGAATACATCAAAATCGCCCGTGATCTGTTTATTTTGCTTGGGCAGAGTGAGGAGGGATCCCGGCTATTTTACACGCTGGTGACGCTGATGAACCGCTACAGCAAAGGCGTGATTATTGAAGGGGTTGAAACGGCTTCGGAATGGGCAATGGTCTGCAATTCTGATGCGCTGGCTGCACAAGGTTATTATCTGGCACGTCCCACCGTTTTCGATAATCTGAATAATCTGCCTATACATTTTAAAGGATAATGAATCACACCTGACCTGCTGAGGCGAACCCTCAAAGGTGCCGCTGAGTCGTTGTGGTGTGATACATCTCCATTTGCCTGATTTTAAAGCATTATTTCCGACCTTCCTGCCTGTTGTTCACCCCTTCGCGGATGCCGTTTCCGGCAAGCTGTTAAGAATTCTACTATGGTTAAACTCTGGGATTCGTTAACTGTCTGAAAGGAACAGGTTTATGACGCGCACAGGTAAAGTGATTTCCTGGGTTGCGGGTGTGATTATCATTGCGTTGATTGCTATCGTGATTTTCATTGCGACATTCGACTGGAACCGCCTCAAACCGACCATCAATCAAAAAGTCAGCACTGAACTGAACCGTACATTCGCGATCCGCGGCGATTTAGGCGTGGACTGGTCGCGTCAGAAAGACGAAGCGGGGTGGCGCGCGTGGGTGCCCTGGCCGCACATTCATGCTGAAGATATCGTGCTCGGTAATCCTTCCGACGTGCAGACCGGCGGAAAAGATGCACAGATGGTGAAACTCGCCCGCATTGATGCCAGCATTGCACCACTCGCCTTATTGCATAAAGAAGTGCTGATCCCACGAGTCTGGCTGAAACAGCCCGATGCTTCATTGCTGCGTCTGGATAATGGTAAAAATAACTGGACGTTCAATCTCGACAACAGTGATACCAAAGATCCGGCGCAGCCGCCGTCAGCCTGGTCATTTACGCTTAATGATATCGTGTTTGATCGCGGACAAATCGACTACAAGGATGCAAAACTGAAAGCCGATTTCCGGGCCGTGATTGACCCGCTGGGCAAACCGCTGCCGTTCACGGAAGTGGTCGGTGATAAGAAAGATGCACCGAAAACCAAAACCCCGCCTTACGTGTTTGGCTGGAAAGTTGACGGTAAATATAACGGCGAATCGCTTTCCGGTAGCGGTAAAATCGGTGGCATGCTGGCATTGAAAGACCCGGATGCGCTGTTCCCGCTGCAGGCAGATGTGCGTTCCGGTAATACACGGGTTGCCGTCGCGGGTACATTACAGGATCCGATGAATCTCGGTGGTCTGGATTTACGCCTGAAATTCTCCGGCCAGACGCTTTCTGATTTGTACGGCCTGACCGGTGTGCTGTTACCGCAGACACCGCCATATTCCACCGATGGTCATTTATCGGCGACATTGCAGGGGAAAAACGGTGCAATTTACCGTTATCAGAACTTTAACGGCGAGATTGGCGACAGTGATATTCACGGCTCACTGACTTATCAGGCCAGCAAGCCGCGGCCTAAACTGGCCGGTGATGTGGTTTCAAAACAACTGCGCTTTGCGGATCTGGCTCCGCTGATTGGTGCCGATTCCAATCAGGACAAAGCCAAACGCGGTGAAACTACCCGTCAGCCTGCCGATAAGGTGCTGCCGGTGGAGAAATTCAATACCAAAAGCTGGCGGGTCATGGACGCCGATGTGAAATTCAGCGCCAGGCGCATCGAGCATGGCAAATCTCTGCCACTGAGCGATTTGAGTACTCATCTGAAACTGACCGACGGCGAGATCCTGCTGGACCCGCTACGTTTCGGGATGGCAGGCGGCAATCTGAATTCCACCCTCCGCCTCGAAGGTGACAAATCACCGATGCAGGCGCGCGCCGATATCCATGCCCGTAAGCTGAAGCTGAAACAACTGCTGCCAAACGTACAGGCGATGGAACGCAGCCTGGGTGACCTGAACGGTGACGTCACGCTGACCGGCACCGGTAATTCAGTAGCGGCACTTCTCGGCACCAGCAACGGCGACATGAAAATCCTCATCAACGACGGCGTGATCAGCCGGGGTCTGATGGAACTGGCGGGACTGAATGTCGGTAATTACGTGGTGAGTAAACTGTTCGGCGACGATGAAGTCGCGATCAACTGCGCGGCTGCCAACGTCAATGTGAAGAACGGGCTGGTCACGCCACGGCTGTTTGTGTTTGATACCGAAAATGCGGTGATTAACATTACCGGCAATACCAATATGGCGACCGAACGGCTGGATCTGTCGGTTAACCCGGAAAGTAAGGGGGTGCGTATCCTGACCTTACGTTCGCCGCTGTATGTTCGCGGCACCTATAAAAATCCGGATGCCGGTGTGAAACCCGGGCCGCTGATCGCCCGTGGTGCTGCAGCGGTGGCGCTCGGTGCTGTCGTTGCGCCCGCCGCAGCTCTGCTGGCGCTGATTTCTCCAAGCGACAATGAAGAAAACCATTGCGGTCCGATTTTGCAGCAGATGAAACAGAAGTAATCGTGTTGGATTAACGCCTCCCCCTGCGAAAGGGGAGGCCGGGAGGAGGTTTTAAGGCTGAGGCAGCGGATCCAGTACTGCACATTTGTGGTCCTGGATTTCTTCGGCGGAGGCATTATTGAGTTTGAGTAAGTCACGCTCACTGGCCAGCAGCAGGAAATCGCCGCCCGGCAAACTGACCATCGCCATACCGAAGTGACCCATTTTTTTCTGTGCGTCCGGTACGCCCTCCGCCAGAAGACGGAATGCACCTTTCTCATTCAGTTCGGCCTGCGTGACTTTACGCGCCAGATAGGTGTGGCCAAGCAGCTTATCGGGCAATTCCTGCCAGTTATATCCCATCTGCCCGCCATCTTTACTCAGCGTGGTTTTCACCTGCGGTAAAAGACATGAAATATGGATGTGCAGCTGGTTCTGCGAACGTCCGTATTGCGAGTTAATCGCCAGCGAAACATTGCTGTCATCAATCGGTTTACCGTATTTATCCGCCATAAAATGCCGCGCATTCCATGCCTGACTGAAAAAGTTCGGCGTTGACGGTTCGAGCAGTGCGGGGCTTTCCATACCGGTGATGCGCGCACTGGGCATCAGCAAATATTGCAGCGGACCGTTCAGATCTTTGAGCACCACAAACCCTTGTTGTTCATCCACCTGTGCGCAGGGAGCGGGCTTTCCGCTGCCGCGCTGATTAGGCACGCATTTCGTACTGATGATGTTCCACAGGGCGTTCGGATTGGAGGAGTGAGGCCAGAAATACCAGAAGGCCGCGGCAATAACGATTAGCAGGATCAGGACGGGCAGGATAAATCGACGCAAGCGCATAAGAAACCTTCGCAGAAGGCACCGTGCCGGGCGCAAACCGGGCACGGTGTCCGGGTCAGTTACAATGACTGATGGGCGGTCTCTTTGGACAACAGCAGTGCGATCAGCGTCAGCGTTGCCATTGAAGCCAGATAAACGCCCACATAGAACAATCCGTAATGGGTTGCCAGCCAGGTGGCGATGTACGGCGCAACGGACGCGCCCAGTATCGAAGACACATTATAGGAGAAGGATGCGCCGGTATAGCGAACTTCTGTCGGGAACAGTTCCGGCAGCAGCGCGCCCATCGGACCGAAAGTCAGCCCCATCACCATGAAACCACACAGCAGGAATACCATCACCAGCGCCTGAGAGCCCGCACCCAGAATGGTCGGGAAGCACAGAGCGAAGACAATCATCAGCAGCGTAATACAAATCATGGTTTTGCGACGGCCAAACTTATCTGCCAGCTGACCGGCAACCGGCACCATGACACCGAAACCGACCACGCCGATCATCAGCATCAGCAGGAATTCATTACGCGCAATACCCAGACCCACCGGCTTGGCCGCTGTGCCGTAACCCAGTGAGTACACGGTCATGATGTAAAACAGCGTGTAAGTGGCGACCATGATGAAGGTGCCGAGAATCGTCGCTTTTTTGTATCGGGTAAACAGTGTACCGATCGGCACCTTGACCTGTTTCCCGGCTTTGGCGATTTTGGCGAACACCGGCGTTTCGTGCAGGGAAACACGCACATACAGACCGACGATAACCAGCACTGCCGAAAGCAGGAACGGCACACGCCAGCCCCAGGAAATAAACTGTTCGTCAGTCAGCAGCCAGGACAGCAGCAGGAACATGCCGTTTGCGAAGAAGAAACCAATCGGCGCGCCAAGCTGCGGGAAAGAACCGTACAGCGCACGTTTCTTCGCCGGTGCATTTTCAGTCGCGAGCAGCGCCGCGCCGCCCCATTCACCGCCCAGCCCCAGACCCTGGCCAAAACGCGCCAGCGCCAGCAGCATGGGTGCAAATACGCCAATTGTGGCGTAAGTCGGCAGAAGGCCGATCACCACGGTGGAAACGCCCATTGTCAGCAAAGAAGCCACCAGCGTGACTTTACGCCCGACGCGATCGCCGAAGTGGCCGAACAGCGCAGAGCCGATTGGCCGGGCGATAAAGGCGATGGCGAAGGTGGCAAGAGACTGTAGCGTGGCGGCCGTCGGGTCACCCTGCGGGAAGAAAATATGCGGAAAAACAATCACCGCAGCGGTGGCATAGATATAAAAGTCGAAGAATTCAATGGCCGTACCGATAAGCGATGCCACGATGACTTTGCTGCGGGAGTTCTGACTCACCAATTGCGCGTCAGCTTCTAATTCTGGAGTGATAGTGGCTTGCATAAGTGTTTCTTATTTGTAATGAGTGGGAGGGATCTAATGTAAAAAAATGTATATCGAAAAGGCATCTTATGCAGAGCGTGGCGGTATTTCAACGCAGCGGAAGCAGGGAAATAAAGCGTTTAAAGCGCGATCGGGGGATTATTTTATCCGGGCAGGATTTCGCCAGTCATAAGTTTGATGAATGGATAAAAGTCAGAGTAACTGACTGCAAAACCGCGAAATAAAAGTGCGGCCCTCAGTCAGTTATTCTGGTTTTCAGGGCAGTGCACAGGATTGTTTGGTGTTATTCACTGCTTTTCTGCTTTGTTATCAGCATTAACTCCGGTTATATGCATTTCGTCTGGCATGATGAGGTTGTCTGGCGTGTATTCACTGTCGTTTCCGGTCGATTTTGGGTTTGCGTCTGCGGCTTTTGGATTACGATCCGCTACCGGCGCGTCATCCTTGTATTTCGCCGTCGCTATCCACGCGGCGACGAATAACGTCAGCCGGGCGAAGAAATAAAAGAAAGCCATCAGGCCGATTACGGAACCAAAGGCTGCACCGGAAGGCGAGGTTGCCAGCTTTGGCAGCGTCATGGTCATCACAAATTTAATCACCTCAAAACCTATCGCCGCCAGCAATGTTCCGCGCAGCAGGGCTTTTTTACGGGGTTTATGGCGCGGAAGCATCCAGAAAATCCACAAAAAAAGCAGATAGTTGGCAGCAACGGAAATCACCAGCGTGATGCTGGTCATGACAGGACGAAGCCAGTCGATACCCCCCAGCCCCAGCGCATCGACAATGGTTTTTTGCGCCGCCCCGGCGATTGAGGTCAGCGACAGCGTGATAATCAGCGCCAGCACCAGTCCGGTCAGTGAAATAAAATCGCGCAGATAGCGGCGGTAAATTTTCTCCTGATCCTGCGGGTTACGTTCCCAGACATCGCGCGACTGGGCACGGATCGCCTCGCGCAGATTACCCATCCAGCTTACGCCGGAGTAAAGCGCAATCAGTAAACCGGATAATCCTACGGCGGTACGCTGCTGGATGGCGGTATTCACTGTGCTTTTCAGCGTATTTGCCAGATTCGGGTCGCTGATGCTGTTGACGATTTTGTTGATCAGTTCTGCCAGTAAATCAGGATTGGAGGCCAGCACAAACCCGACTGCGGCGAAGGACACCATCAGTATCGGGATCAGTGACAGAAAGGAGAAATAGGTGATGGCCGCGCCAAACTGGCTGCCAAGGCGATCATTAAAGCGTTCCGTGGCACGCACTAGATGCGCCACCCATCCCCAGGACTGAATGCGTTCCACCAGCCGCGAGAAACGGCCAATGTTTTTATCCACCGCCTGATTACCGGTTTTGATGTTGATCAGCGGGGTCGGTTTTGCCTGCGTTTCGGTTTTTTGCGTGGAAACTTTTTGTTTGGAAAGATTGGGCATTGATCCATGTTGTCCTTAAAAGTGCATCCGCCTTTAAGTATAGACGCCTGAGCGGCTCAGGGGGCGGGGCGGTGGTTTAACCGCTCAGGCGATGAACGTTTGGGTGATGTCGGTCAGCCAGTCCATAAACACTTTGACGCGGCGTGACAAATTCAGGCGGTGCGGATAAACCAGCGTCACTGGCATCGGCGGCGCGCGAAATTGCGGCAAAATGCTCACCAGCTGCCCTCCTGCCAGTGCGTCTCGCACGCTAATCAGCGGCACCTGAATGATACCCAAACCGTTAATACAGGCGCTGGCGTAGGTTTCGGTGCTGTTAACCGTGACGGCACCGCCGCTTTTGACCGTTCTTACCTGTTTGCCGTCGAGATATTCAAAGACCGACGTATGGCTGCCGAGGATTTGTTCATAATGCACCATGGCGTGCTGCGCCAGCTGGTCAGGATGATCCGGCGTACCATAGCGGCGCAGATAACCCGGGCTGGCGCAGTTAATCATGCTGAGATGTCCGAGCGGACGCGCAATCAGCCCGGAATCCTTCAGGGTGCCGGAGCGGATCACACAGTCGAACCCTTCACGCACCACATCCACGCGGTGATCGGTGCAGCTCAGTTCAATTTCCAGTGCCGGATAGCGGTTAAGAAACTCCGCCAGACGCGGTAACACCAGATGCGTCGCCATTCCGGTGGTCATATCGACCCGCAACCGTCCGCTGACACTGGCCGGATTCGACTGAAACATCGATTCCAGTTCATCCATGCTGGCCAGCAACTCTTTGCAGCGCTGATAAAACACCTGGCCGTCCTGCGTCAGTTGCACACGGCGCGTTGAACGGTGTAGCAAACGTGCAGACATCCGCGTTTCCAGTTGCTGCACCAGCCGCGACACGCTGCCCTTTGGCAATCCCAGACTTTCTGCCGCGCGGGTAAAATTACTCAGCTCAGCGACACGCACGAAAACCTGCATTGATTGAATTTTATCCACATCTTGTCCGATTGTTGTTGAAAATGAGACAGTGAAATTCATTATGAACCATTTATCACTCTCCGGTAATCCAATAGGCTGTATTTCATCCGATGCAACAGAAGCAAAATTGAATGAGGCCTGTTATGAACCGTAAAATCGCTATAGTGACCGGCGCAAGCCGTGGTTTAGGTAAGAATGCCGTTGAAAAACTGACAAAAAAGGGCATTGACGTGATTCTGACTTACCACCATCAGGCCGGTGCTGCCCGGGAAGTGGTGGCATCTGTCGAAGCGCAGGGGGGAAAAGCTGTGGCGTTGCAGCTCAATACCGGCGAGTCCGGCAGTTTTGATGCGTTCGCTGCGGAAATCAAAACCCAATTGCAACAGGTCTGGCAACGCGACACTTTTGATTTTCTGGTCAACAATGCCGGTGTCGGTTTACATGAGGCGTTTGCCGATACCACGGAAGCACAATTTGATCTGATGATGAATGTCCATCTTAAAGGGCCGTTCTTCCTGACCCAAAAGCTGTTACCGCTGATGGCCGACGGTGGGCGCATTCTGAATATTTCCAGCGGACTGGCGCGTTTTGCCCTGCCAGGTTCATCGGCCTACGCCATGATGAAAGGCGCCATCGAAGTGCTGACCCGCTATCAGGCAAAAGAACTCGGCGCGCGGGGCATCACTGCTAATGTGCTGGCGCCTGGCGCAATTGAAACGGATTTCAGTAATGGTATGGTGCGGGACAATCCGGATGTGAACAAACTGGTTGCCAGCAACACTGCGCTGGGCCGGGCCGGATTGCCGGACGATATTGGTGATATGGTGGCGCTGATGCTCAGTGATGAAGCTGGCTGGATGACCGCCCAGCGCGTCGAGGCTTCAGGCGGTATGTTTATCTAAACGTTAATCGTGCTGGAAACGCTTTGCTTTCATATGTTGCTGTTTTTCCAGCTCGAAAATCGCCCGTTGCAGGTCGCGTTCCTGTGCGGGCGATAAATGCGGAAACCTGAAACTCAGTCGTTGCGATGTCACGGTTTCGCCTTTGTTGCTCACTGTCTTACGCACCATCGCGCCGAGATACTGCAAATCCAATGTGAAGGTTCCCAGTTCCGCTAACTGAATCAGCGAATCTTTCAACATTGACCCTTCGGTGATTTCCGGTGGCGTTGCTCCTTCAATTTCCAGCCCCAGCCCGCCGAGTGAAATATCACGCACGCGATAAGCAAACTCAGAAGTATCAGGCAGTGTTCCGCTGCACCGGTAATCCGGTATCCGCGGCACACTCACGCGGAAATATTCACGACGCTGAATAAAATACAACACCGGGGGAATATCGCAGGTAAATGTCGGTAAACCTTCGTAGCTGACCTGGCGGGCTTTGCTGCAGGAAAACTCAACCTTGGCCCCGGCCGGTTCCGCCACAAACGTCAGTGTGTCGGCCTCAGCGGCCAGATTGTTCTCGTAATCTGAGCTGCCCAGATCGAACAGGAACTGATGATTGTCAGCATCAACATCCAGAATCTTACTGATAAATTGCCCGCGTGAATGGCTGACCATGACCAGGGTCTGGTTCTTCTTTAAGTCACGCAGAACGGACAAGATTGCCAGCGTGTTACGCTTCGCAAACGACTCTTTCGACACTTCGCTCACCTGACACACCTCATAAGAAATAAATGCAAAATTATGGCGCAGCCGTTGCCATACAGGGCACCTGCTACGGATTATCGGCGGCTCAGAACAAAACTTTATCCGCTAATAACGGATATTTTTATGGATCAAAAAGTGAAATTACAGCGCCGGGCAGGCCATTTTCCCCCCTGACTTTATAGAGGCTATCTTTTCACGTGCTGACGTGTATTTTTTCCTTAGCTTTTTTATCACTCAATACATAACAGGGGAAAATTATTTTTCCCGCCTAACCGAATAGAAACCGGTGCTCAGGTGTTTACTTTATATCGAACACTTACGGGCACGGTTTTTATGCAAACTCCATCTTCTGTTCTTCGCAACCGTTACGACGGGCTGACGATTTTGCTGCACTGGCTGACGGCACTGGCCGTGATTTTTCTGTTTGCCAGCGCACATATCTGGGAAGTCCTCGATCACGGGACACCGCTGCGTAAAGGGCTGCAATCCGTGCATATTTCGGTGGGGATTCTGCTGGCGGCCATTATCACCGGGCGTCTGCTGTGGCGGTTATTCACAGTCAGCACCGGACGCAGTAAACAGCAACCCGTCGCCATGCCCGCGCTGATGAAAGCCGCCGCACATCTGACCCATCTGGCGCTCTATTTATTGCTGATCACGCAGATCATTCTGGGCTTTTTATTTCGCTGGTCGCAGGCTGAACCCTTCTATTTCTTCGGTTTATTCCCGATCCCGGACGTATTTAATTTTGACAGCATAATGACCCGAACCTTTGGCTCATTACATAACAATGTGGCCTGGGCACTGATTATTATTGCGGGCGTGCATGCGCTGGCGGCACTTTTCCATCATTACGTTCTTCGCGACGGCATTCTGCGCCGCATGTTACCGGGCAGCCAGGGCCGCCCGTAAGTCATCAGTTCATTCTCTACAGGACATCATTATGAAGACAAAAACGGTAATGCAGGCGTTGTCAGTTGTGTGTCTGGCGGGCAATCTGCTGTTTTTCAGCGCGGCAGCGAATGCAATGGGGGATGATTCCGACGCTAAAAAAACGCCGGATTGCCCGAAGGGGCAAATCTACGACAGCAAAACCAAAAGCTGCATGGTGGATAAAGGCAGCATGATCTCCGATCAGGATAAAACCCAGTACGCCTATCATCTGGCGAAAACCGGCCGTTATCAGGAAGCGCTGACGGTGCTGGATACGCTCAAAGATCAGAACACCAAAGAGGCCTGGAACTATCGTGGTTACGCCACGCGTAAACTCGGGCGTACCGACGAAGGCATCAGCTACTATCATAAGTCGATTGCCCTTGACGCGCATTACGCCAAAGTCCGGGAATATCTCGGCGAGGCTTATATGATTAAAGGGCGTCCTGATCTCGCCAAAGCCCAGCTGGCGACCATCAAAGGCTTGTGCGGAACCGGCTGCGAAGAATATCGCGATCTGAGCGCAGCCATCGACGGCCATCCGGAATCCTGATCACGGAGAAACGATAAATCTCACCGGCAGACTTACGTTCTGAACTGAGCCAGTGCCTGTCACGTCTGTGGCGCTACGCGATGGTGTTGTCGCGCAAGCACGATGTGGCAGACGATCTGGTGCAATCCACCTGCGTGCGGGCGCTGGAACGCTGCGCGCAGGTTAAGGACAGCACCGGCACGGACCGCTGGCTCTTTTCTATACTGCACTCCATATGGGTGAATGAACTCAGGGCGCAGCACGTCCGTCAGGGACAGGGTTTTGCCGATGTCAGCGAAACGGAAACCCCCGCTGATACGCTGTCTTTCGAAGAGCGTCACTGGCACACGCAGGTGATGCAGCGGGTGAACCGCCTGCCTGAAGCCCAGCGCAATGCGGTATTTCTGGTGTATGTCGAAGGTTTCACCTATCAGGAGGCGGCGATGACGCTGTCTGTGCCCGCCGGTACTATCATGAGCCGTCTGGCGACCGCGCGGCTGACGCTGGCAAAAGACGCAGACCTCGCCACTCAACCGCAGCAGGGAGAGAAAAAATGACCCGTGAAATCGCGCCTGCGCCTTATGCTGATGAAGTTCTGGTTGCCTATCTCGATAACCAGCTCAGTGAATCTCAGCGCGCGAAGTTTGACGCACAGCTGAGCCAGGATGACGTGCTGACGCGGCGGCTGGCACAGATGTCACGCAGCAATTTACCGTTCCACGACGCGTTTGGCGCGATGTTGCAGGAAGCGCCGGTCGGGAAATTGCAGGCCGCACTCGATGCGATCCCTGACGCACGGGGTACCGGTTCGCCTGGATTAAGCCGCCGCGCATTGCTTGCGGCGTCGTTAAGTTTTCTGGCTGTCGGGCTGCTGGCCGGACGCTATTCCACACTTTTTACTTCTGAGGATAACTGGCGGGCGCGCGTGGCGGATTATATGTCACTGTATACCGCGCAGACGCTGGCCGATGTTTATGATTCTGCCGGGCAACAAAAAATACAGCTCGCGCGGGTGCAAAACACCTTAGGGATCCCGCTGAGCCCTGCGGCGCTGGCGGTGCAGGGCGCGGATCTTAAAGATGCCCGTATGCTGCATTATGACGATGATGATATTGCGCAAATTACCTATCTTGACGCGCGTTACGGCCCGATGGCGTTGTGTATTACGCGCAGCAAAAGCGTTGAAAATACGTCATTGCAGCGTGAAATACGCCGGGGTATGAACGTGGTTTACTGGCGTACTGCCGGTTACAACTTCATGCTGATCGGCCACAGCCCGGCAACGACGCTGGCCGCGCATGCCGCAGCTTTACAGGCGAATCTGGTGTGAGTAATTTCGTCACGTCACTAACTTATGTAATTATTTAAAGTATTAAACTATTTTTAATGCACGTAACGACAATGTTAAATTGTTTACGAAATCTCAATAATATGAGTATTCGGCAACATTTATGTGGTTGATTTGTCGTTTTTAGCCGCGGTTTTCGTTACTCCCCATTATTGTCCTTTCATCATTTGTGGAAATAATCGTTTATTTCCCACCGCAACGGGTTGTTGATTTCGTTTATCCAGGGGAAATCTGGATAGCTTTCACCTGCAAAATTAAAACTAAACATTCAGAGAAACAGACGTCATGAGAAAGATACTCGCCATGATCCTCTGCCTTAACGTGGTTGCTTTCAGCCAGTCAGCGTTCGCAGAAGATGAAAAGCCCGTTGATGTGTTACTGATCGGCGGCGGCATTATGAGCGCGACGCTGGGGACATACCTTCAGGAATTAGAACCAGACTGGTCAGTCGACATGGTGGAGCGCCTGGACGGCGTGGCGCTGGAAAGCTCGAATGGCTGGAACAATGCCGGTACCGGTCACTCTGCACTGGCAGAAATGAACTACACGCCGGAAAAAGCTGACGGCAGCATCGATATCTCCAAAGCGGTTGAAATTAACGAATCCTTCCAGATTTCCCGTCAGTTCTGGACCTATCAGGTTGAGAACGGCGTGTTACACAACCCGCGTTCTTTCATCAACAGCACGCCGCACATGAGTTTTGTCTGGGGCGACGACAACATCAACTTCCTGCGTAAACGTTTTGCCGCGCTGCAACAAAGCACGCTGTTCCGTGGCATGGAATATTCAGAAGACCCGGCGCAAATCAAGCAGTGGATCCCGCTGGTAATGGAAGGACGTGACCCGGCACAGAAAGTGGCGGCGACCCGTATCCCGATCGGCACTGACGTGAACTTCGGTGAAATCACCCGTCAGCTGGTGGCCTCATTACAGAAGAAACCTAACTTCTCCCTGAGCCTCGGCCATGAAGTCCGCGACATTAAACGTAACCCGGATAACACCTGGAACGTAACCGTTGCCGATCTGAAAAACGGTGATAAAGAAAGTGTCATCAAAGCGAAGTTTGTCTTTATCGGTGCAGGCGGCGCATCCCTGACACTGCTGCAAAAATCCGGTATTCCTGAAGCGGATAACTACGGCGGTTTCCCGGTAGGCGGCGAGTTCCTGGTGACCGAAAACCCGGACGTGGTGAAACGCCACCTGGCAAAAGTGTACGGTAAAGCGTCAGTCGGCTCCCCGCCGATGTCCGTTCCGCATCTTGATACCCGTATTCTGGACGGCAAACAGGTTCTGTTGTTCGGGCCTTTCGCCACCTTCTCCAGCAAGTTCCTGAAAAACGGTTCCCTGTGGGATCTGTTCGGCAGCGTGAACTTCTCCAATATCATGCCGATGACCCATGTGGGCATCGACAACTTTGATCTGGTGAAATATCTGGTCAGTCAGGTGATGCTCTCCGACGATGACCGTTTCGATGCATTGCGTGAATATTTCCCGGATGCGAAGAAAGAAGACTGGCGTCTGTGGGAAGCCGGTCAGCGCGTGCAGATCATCAAAAAAGATGAGAAAGAAGGCGGCGTTCTGCGTCTTGGCACCGAAGTGGTCAGCTCGAAAGACGGCAGCATTACCGCGCTGCTGGGCGCTTCGCCGGGCGCATCTACTGCAGCACCGATCATGTTGCACCTGATGGAAAAAGTGTTTAAAGACAAAGTTGCCACCCCGGAATGGCAGGCTAAGCTGAAGCAAATCATCCCGTCTTATGGCACCGAACTGAACGGCAACGTGGCGGCGACCGAGAAAGAACTGGGCGACACCAGCCGCGTTCTGATGCTCGACAATCCGCAACCGAAAGCTGCAGAGCCGGCACCGGCTGCGGATGCTTCTGCACCGAAGAAAGAACAAAAAGTGGTGGCTGACGTCGCGCTTTAAGCCGTATCGTCACTCCACCCTTCAAAGGCGCGGGCAACCGCGCCTTTTTAACATTTCGCTTTCACCACAAAACCCGATTTAGCACGAATAGCGCGTTCTTTGACCGTCTGAAAGCCCCCCGGAATGACCTTGCCAATCCCCTTCAAATCCAGCTGTGATGCGGCCTGAAGCGCTATCCGACATCCCGTTTGCCTGTTTTTTTGAAACGTTAAATCCTTTTTTAATTTTTGTAGTGATAATGTTATATTCTTAGTCATGATTTGAAAAAATGAAGTTTCAGTAACGATCCCGCGTGTTTTTTTGCTAATTTCTTGTTCGATAGTCACAACAACGATTCATAACAAAACTGAACATTTAGAGAAACAGACGTCATGAGAAAGATACTTGGTATGCTTCTCAACCGTGACTCACTGGGTGCCAGCGAGCCTGCGGCCGCAGAAGACGAAAAATCCGTTGATGTATTGCTGGTCGGCGGCGGAATTATGAGTGCAACCCTGGGGACTTATCTCCAGGAACTCGAGCCGGACTGGTCAGTCCATATGATCGAACGCATGGATAGTGTGGCGCAGGAAAGCTCCAACGGCTGGAATAATGCGGGGACCGGCCACGCCGCGCTCGCAGAAATGAACTACACCCCGCTGATGCCGGACGGTACTGTCGATATCACCAAGGCCGTGGCGATCAACGAAGCCTTCCAGGTTTCCCGTCAGTTTATGGCGTATCAGGTTAAGAAAGGTGTGCTGAATAATCCGCGCTCGTTCATCAACAGCGTGCCGCATATGAGCTTTGTCTGGGGCGATGACAACATCGATTTTCTGCGCAAACGTTTTGCTGCGCTGCAGGAAAGCACGCTGTTCCGCGGGATGGAATATTCAGAAGACCCGGAACAAATCAGACAATGGATCCCGGCCGTGATGGAAGGCCGTGATCCGGCGCAAAAAGTGGCAGCAACCCGCACCACGGCAGGCACCGACGTAAACTTCGGTGAGGTGACCCGTCAGCTGGTCGAGGCGTTGCAGAAACAATCCAACTTCACGCTGGCAAACTGTCAGGAAGTGCGTGATATCCAGCGCAATCCGGACAAAACCTGGCGCGTCACCATTACCGATCTCAAACACAGCCACAAACACCATGTGGTGAATGCGAAATTCGTGTTCATCGGCGCGGGCGGGGCGTCTCTGACGCTGCTGCAAAAATCCGGTATTCCGGAAGCGCGTGAATACGGCGGCTTCCCGGTCGGCGGGGAATTCCTGGTGACAGAGAATCAGGATGTGGTGAAACGTCATCTGGCGAAGGTGTACGGCAAAGCGGCCGTGGGCGCACCGCCGATGTCTGTTCCGCATCTCGATACCCGTATTATCGATGGCAAACAGGTTCTGCTGTTCGGGCCATTCGCTACCTTTTCCAGTAAATTCCTGAAAAATGGTTCCCTTTGGGACCTGTTTGGCAGCGTCAACAGCTCGAACCTGTTACCGATGACGCATGTCGGCATGGGTAACTTTGATCTGGTGAAATATCTGGTCGGGCAGGTGATGCTCAGCGATGAAGACCGTCATGCCGCGCTGAAAGAATTTTTCCCCGAAGCCGAACAGAAAGACTGGAAACGCTGGGTCGCCGGACAACGTGTGCAGGTCATCAAAAAAGATGGCAGGCACGGCGGCGTGTTGCGTCTGGGCACCGAAGTGGTGAGCGCGAAAGATGGCAGTATCGCCGCGTTGCTGGGCGCATCACCGGGCGCGTCAACCGCCGCACCGATCATGATGAAATTGCTGGAAACCGTCTTTAAGGAGCGCGCAGCCAGTGCAGAATGGCAGGCCAAATTCCGGGAAATTATCCCGTCTTATGGCACCAAACTGAACGGCAATGTGGAAGCGACCGAAAAAGAACTGCTGGAAACCAGCCGTATTCTGCAACTGGAAACGCCGTCGATGAGCACGACACCGGTGGCCGAGGTGGTTCAGTTGCGTCCGCTCGATGTTCAGGCAAAACAAGAGCCAAAACAGCCTGCGGATATTGCTTTGTAAGTTCTGCGCTGTAAGTTCTGATTTCTGAAAATACAAACCGCTCAGGTGAGCGGTTTTTTTTCTGGTGTTAACTCAGGCTTTACGTCCTAATCCCCAGCACACCAGCCCCGCCACCAGCAGTGAAGGTATAGTCGCGCCGATATCCGGCAGCAGGTTTGCCATCAGATGATAAACCGCAATGCCAATAAACCAGGCCGCGACAGAACGGATATTCAGATTCTCGTGGCTCTGCCTGCGCAGAACAAAATGATGCGTCAGCACCACGCCGAACAGCGGCGCAAATACCGAGCCAATCAGCAGCAGGAAATTCTCGTATTGCGTCAGCGGCACTGACCAGGCGATCAGCGTACACAGCAGGCCGATACCCAGCGTCAGTTTACCGACGCTGACGGGTACTGAAGTACCGGCAGAAACCGCTGCCGAGTGAATATCCGCAAAGGCGTTCTCGTGTTCATCCACCAGAATCAGCAGCAGCGGAATACCCAGCGCAACGCCTGAGAGTGCCAGCAGCAGCGCATTGGCATCTGCCGATGTGCTGACAAACGCCAGCGTATACGCGACGCCAAGAGCCATCATCCACACGCTGCCGAGGAAATACCCGCAGGCAGTGCCCCAGAAATTTTGCCGCGCAGATTTGCCGAAGCGGGTGTAATCCGACACCAGCGGCAGCCACGAAAACGCCATCGATACCACGATATCGCAGGCCAGCGCGAAGGGCATCGAACCGTCTCCGGCTTTATGCCATAGCGATGATAAATCCGCATGCAGGAACAGATAACCGGTCAGCCACGCACAACTGGCCAACAGCAGCCAGATCCCCCAGCGGCGCAGCACCAGACGGATAAACGCCAGCGGCCCGCTGGCCGCCAGCAGCGTGGCAACGGCGCCGAAGATAAACGTCCACAGCGTCGGATTCGTCCAAAAACTGCCGTCGCCCCATGCCCGTTTCGCCAGCAGGCTGGCGGCATCGCGCATCACCACAATTTCGAATGCGCCCCAGCCGATCAGCTGGATCAGATTAAACAGCACCGGCAGCGCCACACCGCGCTTGCCCAGACTTAGCTTCAGCGATGCCATTGATGACATACCTGTCTGCCCGCCGATCACCCCGGCCAGCGCCAGCAGGGCAACGCCGACGGCGGACCCCAGCACAACAGCTGCCAGCGAGCCCGCCAGCCCGAGGCCCGGCGCCAGAATAGCGCCGGCCTGTAACACCATCAGACCCATACCGAGCGAGAACCACAGTGAGAATAAATCAGGCCAGCCCAGCACCCGTGATTTCTCAGGGACAGCCGCCTGAGGAGAATAAATGCCATTATTTTTCATGAGGTTAATTTAGTGGCTAAAGCGAATGTCTGTTATAGCATATTACGGTGAAATTCTGATGAAGGGCGGGGGAGAGGCGCATCAGTTTCAACGATCAGCCGATTTTAAAACGAGCGGATTGAACGGGAACAACCGGATCAACTCGAAAAGCGTTTACAGAAGAAAAAAGATTAACGGGCGTAACGCGGTCTACAATATTTATTTCGAATACTCTCACTTTGAAAAGACCACAATCATCCCCAATTTCTCCAGCAGATGACTCTGCTGCCAGTCATCGATTTTAACCCCATCCAGATCGACCTTACGGATGTTCAGCTCGCCCAGATCGGAGTTCGTCAGGTCGCAATGGGTGATGTTGACATTGTTCCAGTCGAATTCGGTGAATTCGCCACCGGAAAGGTCGGAGCCACTGAAGTTTGCGCCCTGCACATTTGCGCCCGTCCAGCGGTTTTCCCACAGTTCGCATTTCTCCAGGATGACTTTGCTGAAGTTGGCGTAGCTGAAGTTATTTTTGGTCATGAACGCGCTGCAAAACCAGGTACGTGAAGTGATCATATTCATAAAACTCGCGCCGCTGAAATCTGCGCCGGTAGCTTTGCATTCGCGGATTTCACAGCCTAAAGCCTGAACGTTTTTGAAATCAGCCATCGTCAGATCACAGCGTTTGAAGCTGGCATCCTGCAATTTGGCATGCTGGAAAGAGCAGCCTTTTTGCTCTTCATCATCGTAAAACAGACAATCGACAAACGCTGTTTCCGACAGATCGGTGCTGTCAAAACGGCAGCGATAAAAACGGCAGTTCTCCAGCGTTTCGCCGGTAAATTGCTTCATGCTAAAACGCTGGTCAGTAAATAGTTGATTGGTGAACATTATCAATCCCTATAGTTCTTATTTCGTTTATGAATAATTTATCAGAAATACTCAGTTCCGTATAATAATTTTTCCGGCTGTGCTCAGGTTTACTATAGAATTTTCGGCGTGGTTAATGATTATGTAAGTGGTTAATTATATCTTTTTATTTTAAAGTGTTTATTATTTTCTGTTTAACATGGAGTGTTAATATATGCTTACGCCGGATAATAAAATTCTCACTCAGAATGCCGCAGGCAAAAAGCTCTTACATAATATACGCAACCGATGGTCTTCTCAGACGAGTGAGAGCATGATGCGCAATGGCATTTTATGGAAGTCAGGTAACAAAACACTCGATGGCTATTCCTTGCATAATTACCACGAATTACGTATTGCTCTGGGGAAACTGACCGTTCAGGAGCAGATTTTTTTCAATGTACTTACACAGTCCTCTTTCTATGCCGTCCACTGTACAAATTCCCCCCATGTGGTTAATAAGGCGGGTGATCTGATTTTATATTCCAGGAAGGAACTAACGGGCAAGGGGATCAGGTTTAATACCCGCAACACTCAGCCTATCGATATTTCCATGTTGGGAAATGATGGCTATGTGTTTTTTTCTTTAGAAGTTGGATTACCCTTACTGAAATCTTCAAGTCGCTTTGGCAGTATTTTTTATAAAATAGCCTATTCTCATCCTGTTTTTCGGAATTCGTCGCTGGTTTTAACTGACCAGGTGGCTCTGGTGAAGCCGAGGTGTCATATTCCGGCTCTGAGCAGGGAAGCGGTCAGATTATTAGAAGCCCGTGAGTTTAACCGCCTTTCGATAATTTTTAACGGGAAAATGTTCTCTGTTTTGGGGCTGGCTTATTCTATTATTCTCACTAACAGAACTTTGCCGCCAGCTGACCAGGAAATTATCCTTTCTGCCAGAAGTGATGCCCAGCTTTCTAACGTCGTTAACAGTTTTTACCGGCCGGAAATTCGCGTTCCGAAAATGGTGGGTATCCAATCTGAGCAATACACGATAAACAATGAGTATTACAAGCCACAAGTCAGGAGCTTAAGTTCAAGCGGGATTGATGAAGACTCTGATCTCGATTATTTAAGTTCCGGATCCGACGACTCAGGGGCTGAAGACTGATCGTCTGCTGCCGGCTGAGGCGGGGGGAATAAAGTACATTCTTATTGGGCAACATAAGGTTATCTGTAAATTTCTCCCCCTTAATTTTGCCCAATCCCCTGCCTGTTACTATGCTCAAAGACTTAAAGGAACTCAGGTAAAGGAAAATCCCCTATGCGTCTTTCTCCTCTTTTTCTGGCTATTACTCTGGCATACGGCCAATACGCGTCCGCTGAACAATCCCCATCTGCACCGGCATCAACGCAGGAGCACGTCATGAAAAACACCATCAGTGCCGATAATCCGTTTCTGAAGCCCAGCCCGCTGGAATATCAGGCGCCACAATTTAATCTCTATAAAGACAGCGATTACGAACCGGCGATCCTCGAAGGTATCCGGCAGAAACTCGCTGAAGTCGATAAAATCGCCAGTGATACTGCCCCACCAACCTTTGAAAATACCTACGTAGCGCTGGAAAAATCCGGCGTTATGCTCGGGCGCGTGCTGAATGTTTTTGGTGCGATGACCGGTGCGAACACCAACGACACGCTGCAAAAAATTGATGAAGAGACTTCGCCAAAACTGGCGGCAATGGATGACAGCATCCATCTTAACAGCAAGCTTTTTGCCCGGTTGAAAGCTGTCTATGACCAGCGCAGCAGTCTGAAAATTTCTCCTGAATCACAGCGCCTGATTGAGGTGACCTTTAAGGATTTCGAACTGGCAGGCGCTAATCTTTCTGATGCGGATAAAGATAAACTTAAGGCGCTGAACCAGCAGGCCGCGACACTCAGCACGCAGTTCACCAACAAATTGCTGGCCGCGACCAAAGCAGGCGGGCTGACGGTCAAAGACAAAGCGCAGCTGGCCGGGCTGAGCGATGCCGAATTATCGGCTGCCGCGCAGGCCGCCAAAGACCGCAAGCTGGATAACGCCTGGCTTCTGGTGCTGCAAAATACCACCCAGCAGCCGTTATTGCAGTCGCTGGATAATCGTGAAACGCGTAAAGCGTTGTATGAAGCCTCCGTCAATCGTGCTGAAAAAGGCGATGCGAATGACACCCGTGAACTGATTGCGAAGCTGGCAAAAGTGCGTGCGGAGCAGGCCCGGGTGCTGGGCTTCCCGAGCTATGCGGCGTGGAAGCTGGAAGACCAGATGGCGAAAACGCCTCAGGCTGCACTGGATTTTATGCATAAGATTGTGCCGGCAGCGACCGCCCGTGCGCAGCGTGAGGCCGCCGATATCCAGGCTGAAATCGATAAACAGAACGGCGGCTTCAAAATGGCTGCCTGGGACTGGCAGCATTACGCACAGCAGGTTCGTAAGGAAAAATATGATCTGGACGACGCGCAGATCAAACCGTATTTCGAGCTGAATAATGTACTGGAAAACGGTGTGTTTTATGCCGCTAACCTGCTGTATGGCATTAGCTTTAAAGAACGCAAAGACCTGCCAGTATATAACCCTGACGTGCGGGTTTTTGAGGTATTCGATAAGGATGGCAAATCGATGGCGTTGTTCTACGCCGATTACTATCAGCGCGATAATAAAGGTGGCGGCGCGTGGATGAGTAATTACGTCGATCAGTCGAAACTGCTGGGTAACAAGCCCGTGATATATAACGTGGCGAATTTCCAGAAACCGGCTGCGGGACAACCGGCATTGCTGTCATGGGATGACGTGATCACGATGTTCCACGAGTTTGGCCACACGCTGCATGGCCTGTTTGCCGATCAGGAATATCCGGGCCTTTCCGGCACGGCGACGCCGCGTGATTTTGTCGAATTCCCGTCGCAGTTTAACGAGCACTGGGCGAGTGATCCGAAAGTATTTACTCACTTCGCCAAACATTATCAGACCGGTCAGGTGATGCCGCAGGCCTTGCAGGACAAAATCGAGAAAGCCAGCAAGTTCAACAAAGGTTATGACATGACCGAGCTTCTGGCGGCCGCGCTGCTGGATATGCACTGGCACAGCCTGAGCGCGGACGCACCGCAGCAGGATGTTGATAAGTTTGAAGCGGATTCGCTGGCGAAAGACAAGGTGAATCTGGCGTATGTGCCACCGCGCTACCGTTCCAGCTATTTCCAGCATATCTGGGGTAACGGTTATGCGGCGGGATATTACGCCTATCTGTGGACCGAAATGCTGGCCGATGATGCCTTTGCGGGTATCACCGAACAGGGGGGACTGACGCGGGAGAATGGTCAGAAATTCCGTGATCAGATCCTCTCACGCGGCAACAGCGAAGACCTGGAAAAACTCTACGAAACCTGGCGTGGCAAAGCGCCGTCGATTGAACCGATGCTGAAAAATCGCGGGCTGGAGGAGTAAACATGGCCATGCCCGGTATCAGGCCGGGCATGGTTTATCTTGTCATAAATATTTAAATCAACGCCCGAAAAACGTCGCTTCCTCTGCTGAAATTCCCCTATGCTTTTCCTCACGTATCCCGCCTGTGAGTGAAATCATGCTTTTCGATTTGCCTGACGATAATGTGCTTTATGCTGCGCTGATTGCCCGTGATCCGGCCTATGACGGCTTTGCTTTTGTCGGCGTTAAAAGCACCGGTATTTTCTGCCGTCTGACTTGTCCGGCACGAAAGCCTAAACGTGAGAACTCGGTATTTTACCCGTCGATGGTCAGCGCGATGGAAGCAGGATTTCGTCCCTGTAAACGCTGCAGGCCGCTCATGCAGGGCGGAGAAAAAGACCCGCTGGTGCTGAAATTGCTTGCTGCACTCGAGAAAGAACCGGAAAGAAAGTGGAGTGAAGGGGATGTTCAGGCAATGAACGTTGATCCTTCCACTGTCCGCCGGGCCTTTAAACGACAGTTTGGCATCACTTTTCTGGAAATGGCGCGCTTGCGCAGGATCGGCAAAGGTGTCGATGCGCTGGCCGGCGGTGAGCCGGTCATTGACGCCCAGCTGGATGCCAGTTTTGAATCCGGGAGCGGATTCCGTGCGGCGATAAGCCGGCAAATCGGGCTGAATCCCAGCCAGGCCAGAAAGCATCAGTTTCTGAAAGCTGACTGGCTGGATACGCCGATCGACTCCATGCTGGCGATTGCCAGCGGGGATGCGCTGTATCTGCTGGAGTTTATTGATCGTCCGGCATTGCCCAATGAAATCGAGCGGCTGAAACAGCTGACGTCATCTGAAATCATTTTTGGCCGTAATCCGCTAATTGATCAGGTTGAAGACGAACTGAAGGCGTATTTCGCAGGCGAAAAATACACATTCGTCACGCCGCTGGCGGAGTTCGGTTCGTTGTTTACCCGCAAAGTCTGGGATGCGCTCAAAGCCATTCCGGCAGGTGAGTTACGCAGTTATTCCGCGCTGGCTGCCGATATCGGGCAGGCAACGGCTTGCCGCGCAGTCGCCCGGGCTAACGGCGCTAACCAAATTTCAATTCTGATCCCTTGTCATCGCGTGATGGGTGCCGACGGTTCGCTGACCGGTTATGGCGGCGGACTATGGCGAAAGCGGTGGCTGATTGAACACGAAAGAAGAATGGCGCTGAGCCGCTAAATGAGGAGCAGAGTATGAGTCAGCAACGTCAGGCATTGGCATTTTCACAGCTTCACCGCAAAAACAATCCGGTCATTTTATACAACATCTGGGATGCGGGAAGTGCGCTGGCTGTGGAACAGGCGGGGGCAAAAGCCATCGCGACCGGAAGCTGGTCGTGTGCGGCAGCGCAGGGCTATCAGGATGGCGAAGCCATGCCTTTCGCCCGTTTGTTGCAGACGGTGCAACGTATTGCCTGCGTTGTCAGTTTGCCGCTGACGGTGGATTTCGAAACGGGTTATGGTGCTGACCGTCGCGATAATCTGAGCGCACTTTTGCAGGCCGGTGTGGTGGGCATTGGTTTGAGCGACCTGACACTGATTGCCGAACTCTGTGAGGTATCAGCGCTGCCGGTGAATATTATGACCAGCAACCTGACCCCGCCGCTGGCTGATCTCACGGCGGCGGGTGTCAGCCGGATAAGCTATGGCCCGCACCCTTATATCGGGCTGATGGAGAACCTCAAACAGCAGGCGCGCGCATTGTATTAGCCGCCAGCCTGTGCCCCATCCAGAAGAATATCAGCCCGCCAGCGGAGGCGGCGATCAGCGCGATAAACATCACCGGCGGGGCGGCGTAACTGAGCAGCAAACCGCACATGACCGGATTTATCGCGCCACCCAGATTGCTCAGGTTCTGCATGCCGTAATAGCTGCCTTTCATGTTTTCCGGCGCGATAAAGTCGATAAACATGTATTCCACCGGGATAACAATCAGTTCGCCAAAACTGAAAATCGCCATTGCGACCACCCAGAACAACACCGATTGTCCGGCAGTCATAAAGCCGGTCAGACCGATGATGAAGAACAGAGTACCGAGAAGCAGCCATTTCAGCAGACTGTTTTGTTTCATCCTGCTGCTTAATACGTACTGGAAGACGATAACAATCACGGCGTTGGTGATCATCACCGCGCCGATAATTTTATAGGCGAAGGCCGCACTGGTCACCAGAATCAGATACTGCGAGAGGTAACCGGCGAATTGCCCGAACACCACCGAACCCAGTGTGCTGCCCAGTGTGAAGTAAATCAGGCGACGGTCATGAGCCAGAATGCTCAGTGTCTGGCGAAGGTTGGGTTTCGGCAGGGGTTGCTGTTCCTGTTCTGCTTGTGGCGGTTTATGGGGAATATTACGTAGCCCCCACGTCAGGGACAACACAGTACCCAGTGCCAGCATGCCGGAAATCACAAACGGCAGCATCGGGCTGAAACCCGCCAGCCAGACACCCAGCGATGAGCCCACAGCCCAGCCGACGTTCACCAGCGTATAGTTCATTGAGAAGGCCTTCACCCGCTTTTCCACCGGTAGCCAGCTGGCGATACAGGCTTTGAGCGTAATGCTGAGCAGGGCGTAAGAGGCATTCAGCAATGCCAGAACCAGCAGTACGCCGGTCACATCCGGCAGAAACGGCAACAGCAAAAAACTCAGCCCGAACAGGCTGACTGAGGCGGTAATCAGCGTCCGGTGATTGAACTTATCCACCAGATAGCCACCGTAAAGACTGCTGAGAATACCGATCGCCAGACTGGCACCGAGAATAATTCCGACGCTTTTGGGCAGCAGATGATAGTGCTCGGTCAGATAAATAGTAATAAACGGCAGCGTGACACCACGCCCGATAGTGAGTACTAACGAACTGGCGAGCAAAGCAAGAATTAACGGTGGCATTCCCTTCATGTTGAACGGTATTCCCTGATTAACAGCAACATTTTATTTACATCATAAAACAGTCTGCACAGTTTTTTTCATTACAAAAAAGAGGGAATTAAGAGAGTTGCGCGGCTTGACCCGCGCTTATCGTGATCCGGCTTACGGCTTCTGCGGTGCAACGCCGTGGAACAGCAAAAGGGTGACGTGTTTACGCAACATGTCGGGGGAAATGGGCGATACGCCTCCCTGTCTCATTTTCATTGAGGCCATTGGGAACAGCGTCAGGCCGAACAGGGAAATGAACAACAATGCCGGATTAAGATCCGGGTTTAGCCGTCCTTCTGCCTGCCAGCGGATAATGCACTCCTGTACGATTTTCCGGTTTTTATCGCCGTTACGTTCTTCCATGCGTTTTTTCAGCATACCGCTTTCGCTGATGACTTCGCGTACCCACAGCGGTGCTACCCACGGGTATTTTTCTGCCGCATCAATCATGCATTGCGCCATGTTGGTGATCGCCATCAGCGGGTCATCGGCATGCGTTTCGAAAATGTCCGTAAATCCGGCACGCACCGGCTGAAAACGTTCGTCGATCATCACGTCCAGCAACTGTTCACGGGTCTTGAAATAATAATGCAGCATGGCGGTAGTGACGCCAGCTTCTTTGGCGATCATGCTCAGCGGTGTTTCGGCGATGCCGTATTGGGCAAACAGTTTCAGGGCGGCGTCCAGCAGCAGTTCACGCTTGTCTGCGCCTTTTTTGCCACTGCGGGGACGACCCGGACGACGCGCGGCTGCCGTGGGATCTTTTTTTGCAGATCCTGGCGTTTCTGAGATTTTTCTGTCTGCCATAAGAAAGATGATCCATTGACCAGATGAGTTTGATGCTTCAATATTAATTATATCGTTAATTAATTACAAGTCAGGATCTCATTCATGACGACAATAAATTCGGCACCAGGCGAGGTAGTGCAACAGAAGCCTTCGATAAAGCTGCTGTTCTCTGCGCTGATGCTGGTGATGTTGCTGGCCGCACTTGACCAGACGATAGTCTCCACCGCGCTGCCGACCATCGTCAGTGAACTCGGCGGGATGGAACAGCTCTCGTGGGTGGTGACCGCGTATCTGCTGGCCTCCACGATTGTGGTGCCGCTGTACGGTAAGTTTGGTGATCTGCTCGGCCGCAAAGTTGTGCTGCAAACGGCGATTATCGTGTTTTTGCTCGGTTCCGTATTGTGCGGACTGGCGCAGAACATGACTCAGCTGATCCTGATGCGTGCTTTACAGGGGCTGGGCGGCGGCGGGCTGATGGTGGTCAGTATGGCTGCGGTCGGTGATGTGATTCCGCCTGCAGAGCGCGGTAAATATCAGGGGTTATTCGGCGGCGTATTTGGCCTTGCGACAGTTATCGGGCCGCTGATTGGCGGTTTTCTGGTTGAGCATATTTCATGGCGCTGGATTTTCTATATCAATCTGCCGCTGGGGATCTTCGCCCTGCTGGTGATTGGTGTGGCCCTGAAATCGCAGACCGCGCGTATCCGCCATGAAATTGATTTTCTCGGTGCGGGTTATCTCGCGGCGGCGCTGACCTGCATTATTTTGTTCACCAGCGAAGGGGGCACGGTGTATCAGTGGTCAGATCCGCAGCTGTGGTGCATTCTGGCGTTCGGTATTGTGACCCTCGGTGGCTTCATTTATGAAGAGACGCTGGCGGCAGAGCCGATTATTCCGTTGGGCCTGTTCCGTGACCGTACGTTCCTGCTGAGTTGTGCAATAAGCTTTATTATCGGTATGTCTCTGATGGGGTCGATGACCTTTCTGCCGCTGTATTTGCAGGTGGTGAAAGGCTCGTCGCCGTCACAAGCCGGGATGCAACTGTTGCCGCTGATGGCCGCGCTGCTGGTCAGCTCGGTTATCAGCGGACGTCTGATTAGCCGCATCGGGCGCTACCGCATCTTCCCGATTATCGGGACGTTGCTGAGTTTTGCTGGCATGGTGTTGCTGGGCTTTCTGAAAGTCAGCACACCGGTGCATATGTTGTATCTCTATATCGGTGTGCTCGGCCTCGGGCTGGGCATGGTGATGCAGGTGCTGGTGCTGGCGGTGCAAAATGCGGTGTCGATGAAGCAGATGGGGGTGGCAACATCCGGGGTGACGCTGTTCCGTTCTATCGGTGGTTCCATCGGCGTGGCAATGTTTGGTGCGATTTTTACCCATGTGCTGCGTGATCAGCTGGGGGCATTGATCCCCGAAGGCACGGTGCTTCCGCGCTCGCTGGGTGCGCAGGCGGTGCAGGAATTACCGGCCGCCATCCGTGCTGATTATTTGCAGGCCTTTGGCTCGGCGCTGCACTCGGTGTATCTGATTGCCGCGTGCGTGATGGTGCTGGCGTTTGTCCTGTCGCTGTTACAAAAAGATGCTGTGCTGAAGAAATAACCGGCCATACTCCCCGTGATTTGCACTAAGCTTTGCCCTTTACGGCGTTGAAATGGCATGGAAACCAGCAACGCCGACAGGGATATCATAAAGGGGATCCGCTATGCTGTTTCGCCGTTTCGAGCGAATGATCGACATCTTCCGTGAGGCACCGGCCGTTGAGCCGCCGGATCAGGTACTGCCTTTCTATGTTTATTATCTGCGCCAGGTCTGGCCGAGTTTCGCTATTTTACTGGTGGTGGGGCTGATCGGTGCGCTGATTGAAGTCTCGCTGTTCAGCTATCTCAGCCAGATTATCGACCTGACCAAGGACACCCCGCCGGGCAGTTTTTTCACCGACCATAGGGGCGAGCTTCTCTGGATGGCGGCGGTCGCGATGATCCTGCGGCCGGTATTTATCGGGCTGCATGATTTGCTGGTTCACCAGACCATCAGTCCGGGCATGACCAGCATGATCCGCTGGCAGAACCACAAGTATGTCCTCAAACAGAGCCTGAACTTTTTCCAGAGCGATTTCGCCGGACGCATTGCCCAGCGCATTATGCAGACCGGTAACTCGCTGCGCGATTCGGCGGTGCAGGCGGTGGACGCCATCTGGCATGTGGTCATTTATGCCGCCAGTGCGTTATTCCTGTTTGCCGAGGCGGACTGGCGGCTGATGATCCCGCTGATTATCTGGATTTTTGGCTACGGTATCTGTCTGCGTTATTTCGTGCCGCGCGTGAAACAACGCTCGGTGCAATCATCGGAAGCGCGTTCAAAGCTGATGGGTTGTATCGTCGACGGTTACACCAATATCACAACGCTGAAACTGTTCGCCCATACGGATCTTGAACAGAAATACGCGCGCGAAGCGATCACTGAACAGACCGAGAAAACCCAGCTGGCAGGGCGCCTGGTCACGGGGATGGATGTGTCGATCACCACGCTGAACGGGTTGCTGATTGTCAGCACCACCGGTCTGGCTCTGTGGTTGTGGACGCAGTCGCTGATAAGCGTCGGGGCTATCGCGCTGGCGACGGGTCTGGTTATTCGTATCGTGAATATGTCCGGTTGGATCATGTGGGTGGTGAACGGTATTTTTGAAAATATCGGCATGGTACAGGATGGGCTGCACACCATTGCGCGGCCGCTGACGGTAACGGATATTCCGCAGGCGAAAGCGCTGAAAGTGGATCAGGGTGCGATCCATTTCGATCATATTGAATTTAACTATGGAAAAGAGAATGACGGCAAAGGTGGCCGGGTGATCCCGAATCTGGATCTGGCGATTCGCCCCGGCGAGAAGATCGGTCTGATCGGACCGTCCGGCGCGGGGAAATCCACACTGGTCAATCTGCTGTTGCGTCTTTATGACATCGACGGTGGCCGTATTTTGATTGATCAGCAGAATATTGCGGAGGTCACTCAGGAAAGCCTGCGCGCCCAAATCGGTATGATCACGCAGGACACCTCACTGTTGCACCGTTCAATCCGCGATAATCTGCTTTATGGCAGACCGGGCGCGACGGAAGAAGAGTTGCAGCGGGCAATCCGTCAGGCGCGTGCCGATGAATTTATCCCGCAGCTTTATGATTCACTGGGCAGAACCGGGCTGGATGCGCATGTCGGCGAACGCGGCGTTAAACTTTCCGGCGGGCAGCGTCAGCGTATTGCGATTGCCCGTGTATTACTGAAAAACGCCCCGATCCTGATCATGGATGAAGCCACGTCGGCGCTGGATTCCGAAGTGGAAGCGGCAATCCAGGAAAGTCTGGAGACGCTGATGGGCGGCAAAACGGTGATTGCGATTGCACACCGCTTATCGACCATCGCCAAAATGGATCGTCTGGTGGTGCTGGAAAAAGGACAGATTGTCGAGACGGGTAATCACGCCGAGCTGCTGGCGCACGGTGGTCTTTATGCGCGCTTATGGCAACACCAGACCGGCGGTTTTGTCGGTATGGATTAAGGCCCCACTTAACAGACGTCGTGCCGGTAGGGCAGCACTTCACGGGCTTCATCGGCCCAGCGCTGCACGGCGGCACGTTCTTCCACCAGAAAATCCTCCACGGCATCGCGCAAACCCGGATGCCGTAAATAGTGCCAGGAGTCGGTGATCACCGGTTCAAAACCGCGCAGCAGCTTGTGTTCCCCTTGTGCCCCCGCGTCGAAACGCGCCAGTCCGCTGGCAATCGCATATTCCATTCCCTGATAAAAACAGGTCTCGAAATGGAGCCGGTCAAATTCCGCTACACATCCCCAGTAGCGGCCATAAAACGTATCGCCGCTGATTAAGCTGAAGGCCATCGCCACGTCGCGGCCGTTTTGCTGAGCAAACACCACGCGGATAGCCTGCGGCATTCTTTCCGCCAACAGGCTGAAAAAAGTGCGGGTCAGATACGGCGACTGGCCGCGAACTGCATAGGTATTGCTGTAACAGGCATAGACGAAATCCCATTGCGCTTCTGTGACCTGCGCACCTTCCCGCCAGACAAAATCGATTCCTTGTGACGCCACCTGTTCCCGCTCTTTGCGAAACTGTTTGCGCTTGCGCGACGTCAGCGCGTCGAGGTAATCCTGAAAATCCCGGTAGCCACGGTTTTGCCAGTGATACTGCAGGCCCTGACGGTGCTGCCAGACCGCCTGATCGCCCATCAGCCGGTTGGCGCGTTCGTCAGTAAAATTAATATGCGCACCGGTCAGGCCATTCTCTTCCAGATAATCAGGCAATGTCTGTAACAGATTGATCACCGCCGATTCCTCACCCAGCAACCTTGCGCCGGTCACCGGGCTGAAGGGTACGGCGCCCAGCCATTTCGGGTAATAAGCGATGCCTGAACGCTGGCAGGCATCTGCCCAGCCCTGATCAAACACATATTCGCCATAAGAATGGTGCTTGCGGTAGCCGGGAATGGCGGCGCAGATTTCGCCGTTTTCCTGCCAGAGAAGGTGCTGCGGACGCCAGCCGGAATGTGGCCCCAGGCTGCCGCTGTCTTCCAGCGCGGATAAAAATGCATGGCTCAGGAAAGGCTGCTGCGCAGGCACCAGCGCATCCCACTGTGCGGCAGGACAATCGGCCAGACGGTTTAACGTAATAACAGACATCAATTATTCTCGCTGTGGCGTAAAAGAGAAATCGGTTAACTGTCGTTCAGGCAGGGGGATATTACGGCAGAGGTGAAGACAACACTATAATAAGACTTAAGTCGATGATTTATCATCCGGAACATTATTTACAAATGTTCCGGATGTTTTAATTAACTGGCTCTGACTTCAGGGTTATCAGACAGCGAAATAAAAGCGCCGCTTTTCGCATCGAAAGCTTCGATAGAACCCGATTCAATATCATAAACCCAGCCGTGCAGGGTAATTTCCCCTTTCGCCAGCGCGACGGCAACGCAAGGGTGTGTGCGCAGGTTACTGAGCTGGGCAACGACGTTCTGGTGCACCATACCGTTGACGCGGGCCTCAGGGTTTTCGTGTTCGACGGATTCATTGATGGCTTTCGCGGCATCGGAATAACGCAGCCAGTGGGCGACTGCCGGCATGTGATCCAGACAGGTGCAGTTCGCAATGGCGCTCATTGCGCCGCAGTTGGAGTGCCCGCAGATCACGATATCTTTCACGCCCAGCGCCATGACGGCATATTCTACCGTGGCGGAAACGCCGCCCGGTTCCGGCCCGAATGGCGGCACAATATTACCGGCATTACGGATAACAAACAGTTCGCCCGGTTCACGCTGCGTGACCAATTCCGGCACTAGCCGGCTGTCAGAACAGGAGATAAACAAGGTTTTAGGATTTTGGTTTAACGCGAGTTTTTTGAATAAGTTAGAGCGTTGCGGAAACGCTTCTTTCTGGAATCTGAGGAAACCTTCAATGACGTCTTTCATAGGGGAATTCCATGTATTTCAATGCCAGTGAGTCTGCCACGAAAAAAAAGCCAGATCAATCAGACGAAATATCAACACTATTTACAGGGAAATAAGCGGGTGCAAAATAATATCATTTACCGGGGATAAAATTTCACATTCTGTTTTTTTAATGCCATACCTTTATCTCAATGCTATTCGTCCCCATATTTCTTCTACCCCCTCAGTGAAGGAGTCTGTATGACAATCGAATACGCTATTTTCGGTGGCGGCTGTTTCTGGTGTACGGAAGCGGTGTTCAAAGACGTCATCGGCGTGGAGTCGGTGGAAAGTGTGTACACCGGCGGGCGTCGTCCGAATCCGAATTATGAACAGGTTTGCACCGGCACGACCGGCCATGCGGAAGCCATCCGTGTAGGGTTTGACCCGGAAAAACTGACCTACGGCGATTTACTGGATATCCATTTTGCGACGCACGATCCGACCCAGCTTAACCGCCAGGGGAATGATGTCGGTACGCAATACCGTTCAGCGATTTTCCCGGCTAACGACCAGCAAAAAGCAGAGGCGGAAGCGGCAATACTGCGTGCGCAACATGATCACAGTGATCCGATTGTCACCAGCATTGAACCGCTCGGTGAAGTCTACGTGGCCGAGGGTTATCACCAGAATTACTGGGATGGCGCAGGACAGCAGAACCGTTACTGCATGGCGGTGATCCCGCCGAAACTGCAAAAATTGCGCAAGAGCTTTGCGCAGCGGACGAAATCTTTGCAAAAGTAATCACGTTTCTGGCCGTTTGATCGGCTCAGCCAGCACATTCTCTGTGCTGGCTGACGGCGTTTAATCTCGCCTATTATTCTTCCGGTAATACGCCCCCTTTTGCCCAATGTGATTTTGGTATTTCAGTGATTATCACATCCACACTTTCAGGCTTACAGTTAAGCGTTTCTACCGCCAGGCGGGTCACTTCACGGGCAAAATCGCGTTTTTGTTCAGCAGTGCGGCCCGGCAACATTTCCAAACGGATCATCGGCATAGTAAATCCTTCGTTATTAGGCCCTCACGACGGGGGCAAAATCTATTCTACGGAAGGATTGAGAAGAATAAAGACGTGAAAAACAAAAGCCGGAACCTCTGTTCTGGCTTTTGGCTCCCTCAGAATCCGTAGCGGATTGCATCCTTACTTTGCTGCATCAGCGCATCGATTTTCTCAGAATATTGCTCCAACCCTTTGCCGTCACCGGCTTCAGAGCACTGACGTCGCCGGGCATTGTAGGCTTTCATCAGCTGAGCCTGGGCAAACCCGGGTTTGCCATAACAGGCCATGCTTTGCTCCCAGCAGGCAATGGCCGCGTCCAGATCCTGCTGTTCCTGATACTGTTTTCCCAGTTCATTAAGTGCTTTCGCCGACGCCTGCGGCGGCATCTGTTGCGCTAAAATTTGTCCGATGCGTGTGTCCAAACTTTTATCCATAAGAAGGCTCTCCGGTTCGCTTAGTGGAAGAAGTTAAGAATGTGGCCGAATACCAGCCCGACGCTGATGACGTCTGAGTCACTGAACGTCACGTTCGAGAAGCCGAACTTACCCAGCAGCGGCAGCAGCAACGCAGGCAGCAGGGTGATAAACAGGCCGTGGAAGATGCCGCCGATAATTGCGCCGCGCCGCCCGCCGACAGCATTGCCGAAGATGCCCGCTGTGCCACCCGCGAAGAAGTTGGTCAGCATGCCCGGTAAAATCATCGCCAGCCCGAGGCTCGGAAACAGGAACATGCCGATGACGGAGCCAATGGTGGTGGAAATGAAGCCGATAATGACGGCGTTCGGTGCATATGGAAACAGCACCGGGCAATCGAGTGCCGGAATGGCGTTCGGGACAATGCGCAGGGCGATGCCGCGAAATGCCGGTACGATTTCCGCCAGCAACAGGCGGACACCCGACAGCAGAACATAAACGCCGACCACAAACTGAATGGATTGCAGGAACGAATAGACCAGATAGTTGACGTTATTGGCGTAAGGCGCGACGACTTCCGGCCCTGCGGCAATCGCCGGGATCAGGTAAATCGGGATCATCACCACCATCATCGACAGATAGGTGTCCTGCAGAAAAGAGAAAGATTGCGGCAGCTCGAAATCTTCGGTGCTTTTACTGACATCGCCGGTGATTTTCGCCACACCCGCCTGCACGATATAACCGATGGTGCAAAAATGGCCGAGTGCAATGTCATCGGAACCGGTGATTTTACGCACGATCGGCTGAGCCAGCACCGGCATCCCGACGGCCATAATGCCCGCAATAATGCCACCGGTCAGGATCAGTTCCGTACCGCGCAAACCGCCCATATACCCGATAACGGAACATACCGTGGCCATCCACAGGGAGGCCTGTCCGGTGAGAAAGATATATTTGAAACGGGTCAGGCGGGCAATCAGGATATTGACGATAAACGCCAGAACCATAATTAATGCGGTTTCACGCCCGAGGGTTTGCTGTGCGATACCGGCAATAGAACCGACGTCGGTAACAATCCCGCGCATATGAAACCCTTTCTGGAATATTTCACCCAGAAAGGTCAGGGCATTAACAATAATACTGGCACCGGAAAGCAGAACCAAAAAACCCAGAAGCGTTTTTAATGTGCCGGTAATAACTTGCCCGGTGCTTTTCTTTAATGCTATCAGACCAATCATGGCGATCAGTGATATTAATATTGATGCCTGGCCTAATACATCATTGACAATAAAGTGAAGGAAAGACATAAGCGTCCCCTGTAGAGTTCACGGTAATTGTTCTGTTGATTTAATTTATACGTATTGTGAATTAAGACGGCATGTTATTACGTGGCCAGATGCCCCATCTCCTGAAGAATAGGCGTCAGCTTGGTCTTTATTTCATTTTTATCCACCAGTCGTTTCAGATAAATAATATTGGCATTAATGGTGTAATGCTGAAATTGCGATCTGAAATTCTCGCCGGTCATAATAATGTCAGCTCTTGAAGACGTGGCGCTGGAAATATCACAATGTGATAAATCGGCTTCCACACCCAGATCCTTCAGTGCCGCTTCGATACTCATTTCACAGGCAAAACTGCTGCCCAGACCCGCACCGCATACCGCCAGGATTGATAGCTTTTTCATCATTTTTCCTTACGTTCTTTGTAGGTGTACATAAAGGGTTATGTTTATCTTTTTTCACTTCACGTCTAAAACTGCCGGATAATCTCTAATGCTTCCTGCTTGTTTTTACTGCGTTTTAATCGTTCCGCTGCCTCGTCATCGCAGAACAAATGGGAAAGGCTGGCAATCATTTCGATGTGCGAATGGCTGTCCACCGCGGCCAGCGCGAAGATAACATAAACCGGATCATTACCTTCACTGCCAAACTCAACGCCTTCTGAAACAATGACCAGAGACAGTGCCGTCCGGTTAACCCCTTCTTCCGGCCGGGCGTGCGGCATCGCAATACCTTCGCCCAAAACATAATAAGGTCCGATTTCGCGGTGCATATCATATATAGCCTGAAGATAACGACTTTCCGCTGCGCCCGAATCAATTAACGGTTGTACGGCAATTGCTACTGCACTTTTCCAGTCATCTGTTTTGCTAATGATTTGCGTGTTGTTTTCATTAATCCAGTCGCTTAACATAATACCTCTTCATATGAATAGGGTCTTTTCTCAGTATGATATTTAATTAAAATAAAAACTGTGATCTGTCCAATCCTATTAGCCATCAATGAACGATAATAATTTCAAACAACCTGAAAGAATGAATGATAGTAGAGGGTTAACAATATCCCGATATCAGAATTAACTTACTTTTTCAGTAAATAAATATTTCCTTTGTTCAGGTATTTATTGGAGTTGTGTGTGGAATACATTAATTATCCACGTATGAATATCAACAATGTTCACAGGCTTATTTTGTCCGATAACATTCTGGTCCACAGAATACACTGGCCCTGAGGTTATTGGTCGTGCATTTCCGGCGAGAATTTTTAATTCGGGAATATATTCTGCCCCGACATGTCCCGGTAAACGTTCGCCCAGTCGTGAGGAAAATCGTTCGGCCGCACGTTCAGCATCAATCTGGCACCAGATTTCCACAACCTGTGATGCGCCCGCCCGTTGCAGATAATCCTGCAATACCTCTTTGGGCTGAAAACCAAACCACGCATCGACAATAAAAGTGCTGCCCTGAGGCGCGCCGCCGATGATGTCCCAGATAACCTGATAACTTGCCAGCCCGAGCACGCGGTTAAAAGGACGGTCAACATTCTCTAATCGCTGAAGAAATGGGTTTTTAATGCCATCAAGCGACAGTTGCAGCCAGCCGCTGTATGCAGAAAGCTCAACGGCGAGCCGGCTTTTACCTGACGCCGGGATCCCGTTCACCAGGATGACGCGTTTGCCGGTAAAGCCATTTCGTGAGGCGCTTCTGTTTTCAGACATGTTCCACCTGTTGTGTCTGGTTGTGTGCCGGTGCATGGAAATGCTGCTCAATGACGGCCTGAAGTTCGTTCAGACGCGGTACAGCCAGCGATTCCAGACGGGATTTTGTCGCGTTGCGGTCCAGTGAGATGCAGTCTTTCCACAATGATCGGCCTGCGATAACGCCTGATGCGCCTTCGCTCATGGCATCCGCCACTTGTTTGAGGAAGGTGGAATGGTCAACGCCCGCAGAAAGCACGGCCCACGGCACGTCGCCCGCGAGTTTCGTGATGTCAGCACAGGCTTGTTTTGAGCCAGGATAGGGCAGTTTCAACACCTTAGCCCCGCATTCCAGACAAATCTTCGTGCCGCCATAAATCAGAGACGGGACTTTTTCTTTATATTCTTCCCCGGTTTCGTTGTCGAGTTTATAGGTCAGGAACTCCACCACCAGCAGCAGGTCTTCGCGGGCGAAATCTTCAATGCACTGGCGCAGAATATCAATGTTATGACGGTTTGCCGCTTCCTGATCGGAACGCAGATACACCATGATTTTACCGCCGGTCGCGCCGAGTTCACGTACACGACGCGCATCGACATTCTCCACCAGCCGTGACAGACGATAACCTTCCGGCGAATTATCCCAGCCTGATGCATCCAGGCCAATCAGCAGCGCGGTGTCGCGGGCAATGATGCCGTTGTCCACCAGTTGCGGCACGGCACAGACCGGATCGACCAGTACGCAGGAGGCTTTGCTGGCAAGATATTGCGTGATGTCGGCTTTAATCAGCCCGAGTTCGTGCTCTGAAATGGCAGATTGTTGTTGCGGATCGCTGGCGAGCAGGCTGCGCATGGCGCCGCGCTGGTCACAGGCGATCACCATCATTGCGCCATTTTTACCGCAAATCTGCTGATAGCTGCGTAATTCTGAGGTGGACATTTTTGACATGGAACTCTCCTTTGCGTGAAATTTATTACAGATGAAAAAATCTCGATTACACTGGACGTTCTGTGTTTACCCCCTGGATAAACGGGGTGGAAAATCGCGTAACATGCCGTATTACAAGGGTTGAAGCCCGATCCGGCACATTGCGTTTTTACAGGTGTTGCGCAATAATCCCTCAATCGACGATTTGAGTGTAATTCATTACTGAAAGGAATTTCAAGCTGAAAGAGCCAATTTTGCAAGATATTGCAGCAACGCGTGCCATGATGCATCTGGTAGCGAAGCTGCATTACGAGTCTGATATGTCTCAGGTGGAGATTGCACGCAAGCTGGATGTGTCGACGGCAACCATCTCCCGGTTGCTGAATAAAGCCCGCGCGGCGGGGATTGTACGCATCGAAGTGGTGGGATTATCGTCACCGGAAGACATGACGGCAGATCTGATAAAACGTCTCGGGCTCAAACAGGCGTATGTTGTGGATGCGCCGCCGGGCAATGTGCTCGGCGCACTGGCGACGCCGCTGGCTTCTCTTTTACAGAACGCCGGTTTAGGGGCGGGATCGGTGCTCGGTATTGGCTGGGGAAGGGCGGTGCGCGAAGTCACGCTGGCCGGTATGCCTCGTCTGCCGGGGATCATGACCGTGGCGCTCAACGGCGGTATGCAACAATCTGCGCCGCATTTTCAGATAACCGAGTTCGTGCGCCGCGCGGCGGAACAGATGGAAGGCACGCCGTATTTCCTGCATGCCCCTTATCTTTCTTCTGCGGAATTGCGTGATGCGTTTCTCTCGGACCCGAGTGTGCAGGAAATCATTTCACTGTGGGACAGGCTCGATGCGGCGATTGTCGGTGTGGGCCTGACGCATACGCCGAAGCCGAGCGAATCCACCACCGCGACACCCGGCGAGCAGGCGCTGAGCGATGCCGCAGGCGATGTGCTGCGCCATTACTTCACGGGAACGGGCGAGTTATTGCACTGGGAAGGCGAGGAGCGAATGATTGCGGCCTCGGTTGAACAGTTGCGCAAAACGCCGCTGACTATCGGCGTGGCGGCAACGCCGGAAAAAGCGGCAGGGATTATCGGTGCCGTGCGTTCAGGCATGATTAATTCATTAGTGACGGACGTGAATACCGCACAGGCGATTCTGGATAGACTGCCGGTAGTCTGACGGCTGCTTTGTTAAAAGAAGTGCTTAAAACAGGCTCAAAAGAAAAAGGCATTCCTTTGCGGGAATGCCTTTTCGTTTCTGCGGATGACGTTGTTTACCGCTGAGCAGTACCGGTCAGGAATGCCAGTAAATCGTCGTTCAGCTGATCCTGATGCGTCACAGCAAAACCATGCGGTGCGCCTTCATAGATTTTGAGCTCTGCGTTTTTAATCATTTCTGCTGCCAGTTTGCCTGTGGCTTCGAACGGTACTATCTGATCCGCGCTGCCGTGAATAACCAGTGTCGGTACGGTAATTTTCGCCATGTCCGGACGGAAATCCGTTTCAGAGAAGGCCGTAACACAATCAACAGTTCCTTTCAGCGACGCCATCAGTGCAATGTTGAGCGTCTGCGTCATCACGCCATCAGAAACGGTCATCCCCTGATTGGTGCCGTAGAACGGTGTCGCAAAATCGCTGATGAACTGTGCACGGTCTTTCAGTAAACCGGCTTTGATACCATCAAATACGGATTTATCCACACCCTGCGGATGATCATCCGTTTTAATAAACAGCGGTGTGACCGCACCCAGCAGGACCAGGCGGGTGACGCGTTCTGAACCGTAACGGCTGATGTAACGGGTGACGTCGCCGCCGCCCATGGAGAAGCCGACCAGCGTCACGTCCTGCAAATCGAGATGTTCAATCAGATCATTGATATCAGAGGCGAAAGTGTCGTAGTTGTAACCTTCCCATGGTTGTTCTGAACGGCCAAAACCACGGCGATCAAAAGCGATAACCCGGTAGCCGCGATCGGCCAGGAAATTCATCTGGCTGTCCCACATATCAGCATCCAGCGGCCAGCCGTGACTGAATAATACCGGCTTACCTTTACCCCAGTCTTTAAAATAAATTTGAGTGCCGTCTTGTGTATTGAATGTGCTCATTTATAGATTTCCTCAGCGATTATTTTGCAGGTTTTATACGGGTCGTGTGTTGTGTTGAAAACAACATTATGCGTGGCAGGGAAATATTGATAACAGGATATTTTTGATAAGTTGTTAAAGGATTTTGTTGTTCCTATCGCGCTGAAATTAATGGGTATTATCGGGCATATAGAGAGGGTAATACCTGTCAAAAAAATCTGAACAAGTTGCCAAATTCTTTCCGCTATCCGCTTTTAATGTCCTGACCTATTGTTAATTCCAGCAGCACAACAGCACGACGTTAAATACAAACACTCAATCTAACAATGCACTCTGAGAGGAAATGAAAATGTCTAAATTCGATCTGCTGGACCCACAGAACTCCACCCTGATTTTCATCGACCATCAGCCACAAATGTCCTTCGGCGTTGCGAATATCGATCGCCAGCAGCTTAAAAATAATACGGTCGCTCTCGCTAAAGCGGGCAAAGTTTTTAACGTGCCGGTGATTTACACCTCGGTCGAGACGGAAAGCTTCAGCGGTTATATCTGGCCGGAATTACTGGCGGTGCATCCGGATGTGAAACCGATTGAGCGTACCTCAATGAATTCCTGGGAAGACGCAGCATTCGTGAAAGCCGTTGAAGCCACAGGCCGCAAAAAACTGATCATCTCCGCCCTGTGGACCGAAGTGTGTCTGACATTCCCGGCACTGATGGCGCTGAAAGAAGGGTATGAAGTGTACGTGGTGACCGACACCTCCGGCGGCACCAGCGTGGACGCTCATGAACGTTCCATTGACCGTATGGTGCAGGCTGGTGCAGTGCCGGTGACCTGGCAGCAAGTTCTGCTCGAATACCAGCGCGACTGGTCACGTAAAGAGACATACGACGCTGTTATGGATCTGGTGCGTGAACACAGCGGTGCTTACGGTATGGGTGTCGATTACGCCTACACCATGGTGCACAAAGCCCCGCAGCGTAAAGCGTAACCTTCTTCATTTATCCATTAAGCCGGAACCGTGCTCAGGCGGGTTCCGGCAGGAGAGACATCATGCGTCATGCCCCTGTTTCCCGCCTGTCGGCACCTGTTATCCCTTTCGCGGTCATCCGCTGGTTGGCCCTGCTGGCCTTATGTGCCGCGTATTTGCAGGGCGGCATCGTCAAACTGTTCGATTTTCCCGGCGCGATTGCCGAGATGCAACATTTCGGTTTGTCACCGGCCGCGCCTATGGCCGCTGCGGTGATTGTGCTGGAACTGGCGGCTTCGGCACTGATTCTTACCGGACGCTTTCGCCGGGCGGGTGCGCTGGCGCTGGCGCTGTTCACTTTTAGCGCCAATTTTATGGCAAATGCCTTCTGGCAGGTGTCGGGACAGGAACGCGCCATGATGATGAACGGTTTCTTCGAGCATATCGGGCTGGCCGGCGCTTTTATCTATGTTGCCTGGGATGACCTTAAGGGGCGGGTATGAGCCAGAATGCTGTTGCGACCGGCGGCGCTTTTTCACCGCTGAAACAAGGATTATTTGCCACGATTTGGGTGGCAACCATTCTCGGTAATACCGGCAGTTTTATGCGTGATGTG
This sequence comes from Rahnella perminowiae, assembly GCF_019049695.1. Classification (NCBI taxonomy): domain Bacteria; kingdom Pseudomonadati; phylum Pseudomonadota; class Gammaproteobacteria; order Enterobacterales; family Yersiniaceae; genus Rahnella; species Rahnella perminowiae. Next base: position 132,575 of record NZ_JAFMOT010000186.1, on the reverse strand, counting down.
GCCAGCTCGTGGTTAGTCACCGGGCTGTCATCAAACCCTGCGGCGGTCGCGCTGATGCAAACCGCAGCAACCTTGCCGATTTTTTTGCTGGCGATCCCCGCAGGTGTGCTGTCCGATATTCTTGACCGTCGCCGCCTGCTGATTTTTGTTCAGTTGTTGCTGGCAGGCGTCAGCGGAACCTTGCTTCTGTTGTCACACAATAATTTGCTGACCGTGGAATACCTGGTAGCACTGACCTTTATCGGCGGTATCGGTGCCGCGCTGATGGGGCCTGCCTGGCAGGCGATTGTGCCGGAACTGGTGCCCCGTTCAGATTTGAGAAATGCCGTCGCGCTGAATTCACTGGGGATTAACATTGCCCGGGCGGTGGGTCCCGCTGGCGGAGGTTTGCTGCTGGCCAGCCTCGGTGCCGGTGCGGCTTACGGCGCAGATGTCATGAGCTATGTTTTTGTCATCGGCGCATTGCTGTGGTGGAAGCGTCCGGTTAAAGCGAAAAATGAGTTATCGGAGCACTTCCTGGGTGCGTTCCGTGCAGGGCTGCGATATGTCAAAGCCAGCCGGGAACTTCACCGCGTGCTGCTGCGTGCCGCGATTTACTTCGCTTTCGCCAGCGCCATCTGGGCGATGTTGCCGCTGATTGCCCGCAATATGTTGCACGGTACTGCCGGATTCTACGGCGTTCTGCTTGGCGCAGTGGGCGTCGGCGCGATTTTCGGTGCGCTGCTGTTGCCCCGTTTACGCCGGAAACTGAGCGCTGACGGACTGGTGCTGCTTTCCGCCTTACTGTCCGCCGCCGTCATGTTGCTGCTGGCAACATCACCGGAAAAATGGCTGGCCGTGGTGCTGATGGTGGTATTAGGGATTGGCTGGATTATCGCGCTGACCTCCATGAACGGTGTGGCGCAGGCGGTACTGCCTGACTGGGTGCGTGGCCGCGGGCTGGCGGTGTACCTGATGGTGTTTAACGGTGCGATGGCAGCGGGCAGTTTGTTCTGGGGTTTAATTGCCCGGGAAACCGGTCTGGTCGGGGCGCTGTTACTCGCCGGCAGCGGATTAGTTATCGCCGCGCTGGTATGCTGGCGGCTGAAATTGCCCGCTGGCGAGGCGGATTTACAACCTGCCGGGCACTGGGATAATCCGGTCGTGGAAGGGGATGTGCAGGGCGATCGCGGTCCGGTGATGATCCAGATTGAATATATGATTGCACAGGAAGATCGTCCGGCGTTTCTGGCTGAAATCCGCAAACTTTCGCTGGCACGCCGCCGTGACGGGGCTTATGCGTGGGGGATCACCGAGCACAGCGATGATCCGTCACGTCTGGTGGAATGGTTCCTGGTGGAATCCTGGCAAGAGCATCTGCGTCAGCATCAGCGTGTGTCGCATGCCGATGCCGATTTGCAAAGCGAAGTGACACGTTATCACCGTGGAGAAAATAAACCTCAGGTACATCATTATCTTTCGGTACGTTAGTCGCAGTACAAAGCCGCATGATGCGGCTTTTTTTATTCCAGGCTATACACCGCTGCGATACCGTCGAAATTCTGTAAGTTTTCGCGCCACCACATGGCGGCATTGCCGGTGGCATTTTCGTTCCAGGCCATAAAAGCCTGATCGCGACGGGTTTCGGTATCGAGACGACGCTCCACCAGCGCACCGCTTTCGAGATGCGGCGCGGCGAGGTAACGCGGCAAATAGCCACAACCCAGCCCGGCAATTTGTGCGTGAACTTTGGCGTTAAAATCATGAACGCTCAGCATTTTCTGTTCATCAAGCACGCGTAAATCAGCCCCTGTACCGTGGCGGGACGTGTCGTGAACCACCACCGCGCGATACTGACGGATTTGCTCACGCACCAGCGGTTCCGGCAGTGAGGCGAGCGGGTGATGCTTTGCTACTGCAAACACATATTCCAGCCAGCCGATCGGGCGGTATTCAATGCCGCTGCGCGTCACCGGCTCCTGCACGGCACCGAATACGATGTCGGCTTCGCCGTAACTCAGCGCTTCCCAGCAACCCGCCAGTACGTCGTGGCGGAACAATAACTGGGTGTGCTGATGTTCTGCGTAAAAACGGTCGATCAGCGGCGCAAGCAGCGCGAACGGGACGGAAGCATCGACGCTGATGGTCAGTTTGCTTTCCCAGCCGCTTTCGACGTACTGCGCCTGTTGTTCCAGCTCACTGACGGCCCGCAACAGTACGCGGCCTTTTTCCAACATCAGACGGCCAGTGGGTGTGAATGTCGCGCGGTGGCCTGAGCGGTCCAGGAGCTTGATATTCAGATCACTTTCCATTTTCTGCACGGTATAACTCAGTGCAGAAGCGGTTTTAAACAGTCTGGCAGCCGCAGCGGCAAAAGTGCCGTGTCTGTCCAGCGCATCCAGGATCAGCAGCGCTTCAAGGCTTAATCGCATTATTTTCCCCACCCCAAAAATTGTTTAACAACAACCCAAAATATTTCCGTTATGAATGACTGTATTGATTTCGTATCGTTCATGAATATAACGCAACATTCAGTTAACCAGAACAACGGTTAATGAGAAGGAATATCTGATGACTTATCCGCACCAACCTGACCACATTACTCTGGTGATAACCCATAGCGTACGGCGGGATAAGCTGACGGAATATGAATCCTGGCTGGAGAAACTGATGGCCGATGCGGCAAGTTTTACCGGTTACCAAAGTGTAAAAATCTTGCGGCCGGTTCATGGGGAAACTATCTACACCGTGCTGGTCCGTTTCGATAACATTGATAATCTTTACCAGTGGATACAATCCGGACAGCGGGAAAGCCGTGAAAAAACCTTAGCTAACCTGCTGAATGGTCAGGAATATATAGAGCTGCGTACCCAGGCGTAAATTCTGACGTTCAATATTTACACAAGATTTTTCCCACAAAGGTTGAAGGCTGTATAAATCACCAGTATTATCCGTCTGTTTTTTATACGGCATTTTTTGTTTTTAGAAGAGTTTCAAAAAAGGTGTCAGAGAAAAGTTATCAGAGAAAAACAGGTCAGCTATTTTGTGGAATCCCGAGAAAGAGCTTTTTACCGAGCTCTATCAGTACCCTGAGCATCTTCGTCATACCTTAGAAAATTTGCCCAACCGCAGCGGCGTGTATATTTTTTACGGTGATGATAATGCCTTTCCGCTGTATATCGGTAAAAGCGTGAATATCCGCAGCCGGGTCATGTCGCACTTCCGCAATCCTGGCGAAGCCAAACTCCTGCATATGACCCGTGATATTGAATTTATTGAAACGATCGGGGAAGTCGGCGCCTTATTGCTGGAATCTGATCTGATCAAAACCCGGCGACCTTTGTTTAATAAGCGTCTGCGTACTGCCCGTAAGCTGTGTTCCATCCGGCTTCAGGGGCTGACGGCCAGCATCGTTTTCAGCGATAATGTGGATTTTTCGCACAGCGAAGACCTGTTTGGGTTGTTTAAAACCAGGATGTCGGCAGTCGAAAAGATCCGTGAGATCGCCGATCAGGAAAAGCTATGTTACGGCGCGCTGGGGCTGGAAAAGCTGTCAAAAAATCGCGCATGTTTCCGTTTTTCGCTGGGCAAGTGTGCCGGTGTCTGTTGTGGCAAAGAATCACAGGAGGATCATCAGGCGCGCCTGCGGGAAGCACTCAGCGCCCTGAAAATTCGTAGCTGGCCGTATCCGGGACGGATTGCGATCGCCGAAGAAGCCAACGGACTGACCGATTATCACGTCATTAATCACTGGTTTTATCTGGGGACAGTGAAAACGCTGGAAGCCGCCAAAGCCTTTGATACTGCTGTGCCGCATTTTGACCGCGACAGTTATAAAATCCTCTGCAAACCTTTATTCGAGGCAGACAGCCCGAAAGTGATTTTGCTGGACTGAAATCACTACGGTGATAACCGGCTGTGTTCTTTGCTTCCTGCAGTGTAAATAGCGCTATAAAAAAAGGCCGGGGATCATAAGATCCTCAGCCTTTTGTTTGCCGGAGATAACACTTTTCCGGCAAGAGCGTGACGCTATCAGCGCATGGTCACAAACTCTTCGGCACCGGTCGGGTGGATAGCGACGGTATTGTCGAAGTCTTTCTTGGTTGCGCCCATTTTCAGTGCGACCGCAAAGCCCTGCAACATTTCATCCATGCCATAACCGATGCCGTGGATGCCAACGATTTTCTCTTCCTTACCGACGCACACCAGTTTCATGCGGCACGGCTGACGGTGTTGCGTGACGGCGGTATACATGGCGGTGAAGGCTGATTTGTAGACTTTTACGTTGTCTTCGCCGAACTGCTCTTTCGCCTGCGGTTCGGTCAGCCCGACCGTGCCGATTGGCGGGTGGCTGAACACCACGGTGGCGATGTTGCTGTAATCCAGATGTTCGTCCGGCTTGTTGTTGAACAGGCGTTCTGACAGGCGACGACCCGCGGCAACAGCCACCGGGGTCAGTTCAACCGCACCGGTGTTATCGCCCACGGCGTAAATGCCGTTTACGCTGGTATTCTGAAACTTATCGACGACGATGTAACCTTTATCGTTGGTTTTCACGCCAGTCGCTTTCAGGTTGAAATTGTCAGTTTCCGGTTCGCGGCCAATCGCCCAGACCAGGCTGTCGACAACAAATTCCTGGCCATTTTCCAGCTTCAGCGTCAGGCTGCCGTCGGCATTTTTCACCACTTCTTTCGGAATGGATTCTTTATGCAGTGCCGGACCTTCGGTTTCCATCACTTCTACCAGCGTCTCGACGATCAGCGGATCGAAAGTCCGCAGCGGTGCATGTTTACGCACGAACAGATGCGTTTCGGCACCCAGTGCGTTCATCACACCGGCGATCTCCACCGCGATATACCCTGCACCGACAACCGCAACGCGTTTTGGCATTTCGGTCAGATCGAAGAAACCGTCTGAATCGATGCCGTATTCTGCACCCGGAATATCCGGATGGCTCGGACGTCCGCCGGTGGCGATCAGAATGTGATCTGCGGTGATCTGCTCACCGTTCACTTCAACGGTATGATCGTCAACGAAACGGGCAAAACCTTTGATCACATCCACGTTATTTTTGCCCAGTACGTTGTCGTACGAGGTGTGGATACGGTCGATGTAAGCGGTACGGTTGGCGACCAGCGTTTTCCAGTTGAAGCTGTTAACGGTGGTATCAAAACCGTAATCCGGGCCGTAGTTGCGGATCGCTTCTGCGATTTGCGCGGCATGCCACATGACTTTTTTCGGAACACAACCCACGTTGACGCACGTGCCGCCAAGCTCTTTAGCTTCGATCAGCGCACATTTTTTCCCATACATGGCTGCACGGTTGATTGATGCGATACCGCCGCTGCCGCCGCCAATTGCCAGATAGTCATAATGTTTGGTCATCGTTTTATCCGTAAGTTGTGAAAAATGGAGACACTGATACAGCGTCATTAATCTCAAAATTTGGCTAAGAGTTTAACGTGTTGTGGAAAAGATTGGATCAATGATTGTGATAGGTTTGATAGCCAGAACCTTTGAAAAAAGGCTCCGGCAATTTATGCAGGCTTTTACTCAGGCACAACCCAGTTAACTGTGGTGTGACCGGTACCGGAAGGCACCAGCACTTTGAGCAACCACGGCAGCACGTTGTTCATCTGCTGCTCGAGTTTCCACGGTGGGTTAATCACGATCATGCCGGAAGCGGTCATGCCGCGCTGATCGCTGTCCGGGCGCACGCCCAGCTCGATTTGCAGAATACGGCGGATGCCGGTCGCTTCGAGATCACGCAGCATTTTCTTGATTTGCTGACGCATCACCACCGGATACCACAGCGCGTAAGTGCCGGTGGCAAAACGCTTGTAGCCTTCCTGAATGCCTTTTACCACGTCCTGATAATCGGTTTTCATTTCATACGGCGGGTCCATCAGGATTAGCCCACGGCGTGAAGGCGGTGGCAACTGGGCTTTCAGTTGCTGATAACCGTCAGCGCGGGCAACGCGGGTGCGGTCATCTTTCTGAAACTCACTGCGCAACAGCGGGAAATCGCTCGGGTGCAGTTCAGTCAGATGCAGCTTGTCATCTTCGCGCAACAGCTGACGGGCAATCAGCGGCGAACCCGGGTAATAACGCAGGTTTTCATTGCGGTTGAAGTGATTGACGACCGACATATATGCCGCCAGTTCTTCAGGAATATCGTCCCGCTGCCAGATGCGCGCGATGCCTTCCAGATATTCGCCGGTGCGTTCGGCGTGCTCGCCGCTCAGCTGATAGCGCCCGGCACCCGCGTGGGTGTCGAGATAAAGGAAGGGTTTTTCTTTTTCTTTCAGAGATTCAATGATCAGGCTCTGAACGGTGTGTTTCAGTACGTCGGCATGGTTGCCTGCGTGAAAACTGTGGCGGTAACTCAACATGTGCGGCTTCTCCTGCGGCTTCGCGGCATTATCCATTAAAGACTATCCCGCCGCCACCCATTGATTTCACCGTAACTTGACCGCATGTTAGAAGTTACGTCATCTTTAAGACGACCCGAATTCACTGCGTGGTGCGCCACAGGCGCATCAGCCCCAAACGCTATTACGAAGGACTGGCCCTATGACTGAACAGCAAAATGCGTCGAATCCGCTCTTAACACCGTTCTCCCTGCCACCTTTCTCTGCGATCAAGCCCGAACATATTGTCCCTGCGATGAAATCCGCTATCGAAGAAAGCCGTCAGACGATTGAACGCGTTGTTGCGCAGGGCGCACCTTATACCTGGGAAAACCTGTGTCAGCCGCTGGCCGAAAGTGACGATCGCCTGAGCCGCATCTGGTCGCCGGTCGGGCATCTCAACGCCGTAAAAAACAGCCAGGAATTGCGTGAAGCTTACGAGCAATGTCTGCCAATTCTGTCGGAATTCAGCACCTGGACCGGGCAGCATGCCGGTTTGTATCAGGCGTATCGCGATTTAAAAGACAGCGAACATTTCAGCACACTGTCCGTGGCTCAGAAAAAAGCCATCGATAACGCGCTGCGTGATTTTGAGTTGTCCGGCATTGGCTTGCCGATGGACAAACAAAAGCGTTATGGCGAAATTTCCGCGCGCCTGTCTGAACTGGGTTCGACCTACAGTAACAATGTGCTCGATGCCACCATGGGCTGGAGCAAACTCATCACTGATGAGAATGACCTGAAAGGTCTGCCGGAAAGCGCACTGGCCGCTGCAAAAGCGTTGGCAGAATCTAAAGAACAGGAAGGCTGGCTGTTAACACTGGATATCCCGAGCTATCTGCCGGTGATCACCTACGGCGAAAACCGTGAATTGCGTGAAGAGATGTACCGTGCGTTTGCCACCCGTGCCTCCGATCAGGGGCCGAATGCCGGTAAGTGGGACAACAGTGAGGTCATGGCCGAAGAGCTGGCGCTGCGTCACGAACTGGCCCAGTTGTTAGGTTTTGATTCGTTTGCGGATATGTCGCTTGCCACCAAAATGGCGGAAAGCCCGAAACAGGTGATCGATTTCCTGAGCGGTCTGGCAAAACGTGCGCGTCCGCAGGGCGAGCAGGAACTGGCGCAGTTGCGTGCTTTCGCCAAAGAACATTTCGGCGTGGATGAGATGGAAGCCTGGGATTTGCCGTTCTATGGCGAAAAACAGAAACAGCACCTGTTCTCCATTAACGACGAGCAGTTACGGCCTTACTTCCCTGAACAGCGTGCGCTGGAAGGGTTGTTCGAAGTGGTGAAACGTATTTACGGTATCACCGCCAAAGAGCGCAAAGATGTGGAAACCTGGCACAAAGATGTGCGTTTCTTCGATCTGTTCGATGAAACTGGCGACCTGCGCGGCAGCTTCTATCTCGATCTTTATGCCCGTGAACACAAGCGCGGTGGCGCATGGATGAACGACTGCGTGGGCAGTATGCGCAAAGCGGACGGCGAACTGCAAAAACCGGTTGCATACCTGACCTGTAACTTTAACGGTCCGGTGGGCAACAAACCGGCACTGTTTACGCACAACGAAGTCACCACGCTGTTCCATGAATTCGGTCACGGACTGCATCATATGCTGACCCGCATCGACACGCCGGGGGTTGCCGGTATTGCCGGTGTACCGTGGGATGCTGTCGAACTGCCAAGCCAGTTTATGGAAAACTGGTGCTGGGAGCCGGACGCTCTGGCGTTTATCTCCGGTCATTTTGAAACCGGCGAACCCCTGCCGAAAGAGATGCTGGATAAGATGCTGGCGGCGAAAAACTATCAGGCGGCGCTGTTTATCCTGCGTCAGCTGGAGTTCGGTCTGTTCGATTTCCGTATGCATGCAGAGTACGACCCGGCCAAAGGTGCGCAAATCCTGCAAACGCTGGCAGAAATCAAAAAACAGGTGGCCGTGGTACCGTCACCGTCGTGGGGACGTTTCCCGCACGCTTTCAGCCACATCTTTGCGGGCGGTTATGCGGCGGGTTATTACAGCTATCTGTGGGCGGAAGTGTTGTCTGCCGATGCCTATTCCCGCTTTGAAGAAGAAGGTATTTTCAACCGCGAAACCGGCCAGTCATTCCTGGATAACATTCTGTCGCGTGGCGGTTCCGAAGAGCCGATGGAGCTGTTCAAACGCTTCCGCGGGCGTGAGCCGCAGCTGGATGCTATGCTGCGCCACTACGGAATCAAAGGATAACCTCTGCCTGTGAGTGTGTGTTTACTGTGTGAAGAAGGCGCCGATGAAGGCGCCTTATCTGTTCTGGCGCAGCGCTGGGATCTGACGTCTGACCCGGATGCCGTAATGGCGCTGGTGCTGACGTCTGAACGTCTGGAATTACGCAAACGTGACGAGCCAAAACTCGGCGCGATTTATGTCGATTTTGTCGGCGGCACGATGGCGCATCGTCGCAAATTCGGCGGCGGACGCGGTGAGGCAGTAGCCAAAGCCGTCGGCATTAAAGGCAGCTATCTGCCGGATGTCGTTGACGCCACCGCAGGGCTGGGCCGTGATGCGTTTGTACTGGCGTCCCTGGGGTGTAAGGTGCGGATGCTGGAGCGCAATCCGGTAGTGGCGGCACTGCTCGATGACGGGCTGGCGCGCGGCTATCGCGATGCAGAAATCGGCCCGTGGCTGCGCGAGCGTATGACGTTGCTGCATGCCTCAAGCCTGACAGCGCTGGCTGCACTATCGCCAAAACCGGAAGTGGTGTATCTCGACCCGATGTATCCGCATAAACAGAAAAGTGCGCTGGTGAAGAAAGAGATGCGGGTATTTCAGGGATTAGTCGGCCCGGATGAAGATGCGGATGGCCTGCTGGAACCGGCACGCCGTTTAGCGACTAAACGTATTGTGGTCAAACGCCCGGACTACGCACCGCCGATGGCTGATATTGCCGCCCAGGCCGCTGTCGTGACCAAAAGTCACCGGTTTGATATCTATACGCCGTTGTAACCAAAGGCATCGCATGATTAATAAGAAACCAGAAAGCACTGCACATACGTTCTGGTTTCTTATTTTCATGCCTGATTACGCAAATCTTCGATAAATTCGGTAACGGGTACAGTTTTTTCACGATCCCGTTGCGCTTCGTCGATCTTATTTAGCTGGTCAATCAGGATCTTTTTCATTTCTGCTTCCGCAAAACGCGTCAGTAAATCCCTTACCATCGGCTGGTATCCAATCTGGTGATGTGCCGCGATGGTTTTCAGGTTATTCAGCAGCGATTTTTGCAACCTTATTGAGATGGCCTGAAGCTCCATCATGTCATCAAATTCAGCGGCCAGAGAAGGGTTAACTGCCTCTGCATGCTCCTCCGATGCTCCGAGCTCGCGATTATCCCACATTTCTGCATTATCCTGAGCGTCATGGCGGGTCGTCATAATATCTTCCTCTAAATTGGGAGTGTTGCTGCCAGCTTTTCGCGGGTATCCTTCAGATAATGACCCTCGCGGTTAGCAAAGCATTCGAAGACCTCTTTCTCCACAACATTATGTTTTACGAACAATTTCTCTTTCACTGCCGGTGAAAACTGGATTTTCATAATACATCCTGTATGAAAACATCTTCCGTATATACCCATACTGTTTGAATATTGTTCATAATTAACAGAGGGATGTGATTTATATATTGTTAATCACCTATTCTGTATATACAGATTAATCCTTTGTTCAGGAATCGACCCGTATTCTCCAGGCAAAAAGACAAAAAAAGCCCGCAGGTGAAAACCAGCGGGCTTGTTTACAATATTAACAGCAACGCCTCTTACGCTTCTTCTTCCTCATCGCGCAATGGCACGATCAGCATGTCGATATGAACGGTGTTAATCAACTGGCGTGCTGAGGACATCAGCTTGCTCCAGAAATCCTGATGATGGCCGCACAGCACTAAGTCCACGCCATATTTGTTGATGGCATCTACCAGCACCTGCGCCAGATCACCGCTGCCGCTGAGGGTCTCCGAAATCGGATAGCCGGCATTTTGCGACAGTTCGTTCAACGCGTGATGGGTTTCTTCGGAAATACGTTTCTGCATGTCGCCCAGGTTAACGTCGATAAGACCCGTATACAGGTCTGAATAGTTCACATCAACGTGGATCAGGGACACTTTGGCGTTATACGGGCGCGCCATGGAAACGGCTTTCTCGACCAGAACTTTGCTCTCCGGCGACAGGTCCACAGCAATAAGTATGTGTTTGTAAGCCATAAGAAAACTCCTTCCATAAGTCGGTTAATAGCAATATCAGCATCATGCGGATGTCATGACGTCAGTATAGCGCCAAAATGGTTAAATAAATCAAGCATACAGATCCCATTTCCTTATCTGAGAATCCATAGATATAAATAATATGAACAGTTTCGGATTCGTTTCCTACACTCAATAATGCAGGCGTCTCCTGCTTTGGCAATCTTCTGTGGTACGAAAAGAGGGCGGGCGAAGGTAGCCCGGGGGTGTGAAATTGCGGAAAGGCAGGGCGAAACGCCGGGTGTGTGCCAGCATGACGGGCGCATTGCGCGGTGTCAGTTCGCCTTGAGGGGGAATCATGATCAGTCCCGTTGCGCTGTTTTGGGCTTTATGTTTTGTATGTGTAGTGAATATGCTGCGCTATTACTCTTCTTTGCGCGCATTGCTGGTGGTTCTGCGGGGGTGCGATCCGCTGTTGTATCAGTACGTCGATGGCGGAGGGTTTTTTACGGCTCACGGTCAGCCTGGCAAGCAAATAAGGTTGGTACGCTATATTTATGCTCAGCGCTACGTTGAACATCACGATCCTGAGTTTATTCGCCGTTGTGAGCGGGTTCGCGGTCAGTTTATCCTGACTACGGCACTGGTCGGTTTAATATTAATCAGTATGTTAGCCATGCTTATCTGGTATTAGCATACCCTTCGTACTTGAAGCTGCAGCGGCGTTAGCGGCTCTCGTTCACCCGAATCACTGACCTGTGTCAGCTCATCGGGATTCTCTCGTTTGCTGCCTTGCTGCAACTCCAATTACTTTGGTTATGAATTAGGGAGGATGTGTGAAAAAGGAAACAAAAAAGGCGACCTGCTGAGCAAGGTCGCCTTTTTACTGCCTGTCAGACAAGCATCAGATCAGCTTCAGGGCAATCCAGTACAGGACACCGGAAAGCACAATCGACACCGGCAGGGTTAATATCCACGCCATCGCGATGTTTTTCACGGTTTTCGACTGCACACCGCCGCCATCGACAATCATGGTGCCCGCGACGGCAGACGACAACACATGCGTGGTGGAAACTGGCATGCCGGTGTAGCTGGCTACGCCGATGGACACTGCCGCAGTAAGCTGTGCTGACAGCCCCTGTGCGTAAGTCATGCCTTTCTTACCAATCTTCTCACCGATGGTGGTCGCAACACGTTTCCAGCCAATCATGGTACCCAGTGCCAGCGCCAGCGCTACCGCGATAATGATCCAGATAGGTGCATATTCGACGGTTTGCAGAATGTCGGTTTTCAGCTCGCCGAGGAAGCGTTTATCTGCGGCGGAAGTTTCCGGCAGCTTCGCCACTTTATCCGCAGTATCAGAAACACACATCAGCAGGCGACGCATATGGCTGCGTTCGTCCGGTGACAGGTCGCTATAAGATTGCAGATTAGTCAGCAGGCTTTGCGCACGACCAATGGCGTCAAGTGCGTGGCTGCTGTCGCAGTGGAACACTTTGGGCTCGTCAGTCGGTGCGATATTAACATCAGGTGCAGGCACTATCGGTGTCAGTGCTACCACATGCGGTACAGCATCAGCATGTTGCTGATAATACTGTCCGAGGTGGGTCACGGCGTCGCGGGTACGGGTAATGTCGTAACCGGTTGCACTCATGTTCAGCACAAAACCCGCCGGAGCCACACCAATCAGAACCAGCATAATCAGGCCAATACCTTTCTGACCATCATTAGCGCCATGAGAGAAACTCACGCCGATAGCCGACAGGATCAGGCCGATACGTGTCCAGAATGGCGGCTTTTTCTTGCCATCTTTCTTTTCCCGTTCAGCAGGGGTCAGGTGGATACGTGCATGTTTCTTGTTGCCACTCCAGTAACGGCGCAGCAGGAAAATCATGGTACCTGCCATAATCATCCCGACCAGCGGGGAGACGATCAGTGAGGCAAAAATACCGATCATTTTGGGGATGTTTAACGCATCGACCACAGAGGTGTGAGTCATTAATGCATTGGTCAGCCCTACGCCAATGATGGCGCCGATCAGGGTATGAGAACTGGACGCCGGCAGGCCGAAATACCAGGTGCCAAGGTTCCAGATGATCGCCGCCAGTAACATTGAAAACACCATGGCAAGGCCATGAGCAGAACCCACGTTGAGCAGCAAATCAGTTGGCAGTAAATGAACGATGGCATAAGCCACACTCAAACCACCGAGCAGGACGCCAAAGAAGTTAAATACCCCTGCCATCACGACCGCTAATTGCGAACGCATTGCCCGGGTATAGATGACGGTTGCCACTGCGTTGGCCGTATCATGGAAGCCGTTAATGGCTTCATAGAACAGAACAAACAGTAACGCGAGAATCAATAACGAACCGGTATGAATATCCAATCCGGCAAATAGATGCAGCATAATTGTTACGCCAGTTAGTGGTCATGAACGCCGCGCATTATCTGCGAGAACAGGGGGAGGGGAAAAGGAAAATATGACATTTTTTTGACTAAAAACAGTCCAATATCTACCCTGGATTTGGTTAAGTTTTTATTTATCAAAAAGTTATTCCTCCTTTGGTGATTGAAACATTTACTTACGACGTTCAGGAAACGGTCTGTTGGCTGGTTTAACAGGCGCCTGTCCCTTACAATCCGCGGCTCAACGCCCCGGTAAACAGGGCGAACCTTATGTAAAACGTAGTTGAATTTCCGTAAAAGAGAGGCCGAAAGTGGAACAGGTTGATGTGGTAGTCATTGGTGCAGGTGCGGCAGGCATGTTCTGCGCGGCGCAGGCCGGACAAGGTGGCTGCCGGGTTCTGCTGCTGGATAACGGCAAAAAAACCGGACGCAAAATTTTGATGTCAGGCGGCGGACGCTGCAATTTCACCAACCTTTATGCTGAACCCGCTGCCTATCTTTCCGAAAATCCGCATTTTTGTAAATCCGCGCTGGCGCGTTATACCCAGTGGGATTTCATCGATATGGTCAACCGTTACGGCATCGCCTGGCACGAGAAAACCCTCGGGCAGTTGTTCTGCGACGACTCGGCACAGCAAATCGTCAGCATGCTCGATAAAGAATGCGAGCAGGGCAACGTCGATGTACGCCTGCGCAGCGAGATTTCCGATGTGCAGAAAACCGAAAATGGCTTTGTCATCAAGGTGAATGGCTCAACTGTAAGCACTCACTCACTTGTTATTGCCAGCGGCGGGCTTTCCATGCCGGGGCTGGGCGCGACACCCTTCGGTTACCGTCTGGCGGAACAGTTTGGCCTGAAAGTGCTGCCGACCCGCGCCGGTCTGGTGCCGTTTACCCTGCACAAACCGCTGCTCGATCATTTGCAGACGCTTTCCGGCGTGTCAGTGCCTGCGGTTCTGACTGCGCAAGACGGCACGGTTTTCCGTGAAAGCATTCTTTTCACCCATCGTGGCATGTCCGGTCCGGCAGTTTTACAGCTTTCGAGCTACTGGCAGCCGGGTGAGTTTGTGAGCGTTAACTTACTTCCTGATGTGGATCTGGCGGCGTTTCTGAATACGCAGCGTCAGGAACACCCGAACCAGAGCCTGAAAAATACGCTGGCGATGCAACTGCCGAAACGTCTGGTGGAGTGCCTGCAAACGCTGGATCAGTTGCCGGACGTCACGCTGAAACAGCTGAATGTGCCGCAGCAGGTGGAACTGGTTGAACAACTGCAAAACTGGCAGGTTCAGCCCAACGGCACCGAAGGTTACCGCACGGCAGAAGTGACGCTTGGCGGCGTCGATACCAAAGAGTTGTCGTCCAAAACCATGGCCGCCGCTAAGGTGCCGGGCTTGTATTTTATCGGTGAAGTAGTGGATGTCACCGGCTGGCTGGGTGGATATAACTTCCAGTGGGCGTGGAGTTCGGCGTGGGCCTGTGCGCAGGATCTGGTGGTGTTTTGCAATAATAAAAATGGTGATCTGAATAAATAGTTGGTGATCTCACCTGCATTTGAGACATTAAAGTTCGTGATCCAGAGCACCTCGACAAAAAATCTAATTTTGATGTCAAACAGGAAAATCTCCCCCCTCAAAAGCAGAAAAACACGACATAGGGTAGTGGTCGCCACTGACCGACAGATCCTATGTCGTGTTTAGCGAGCGGTTCACGCCGGTGAGCAAGGCCGCTGGGTTGCATAAGCAGGCTAGCGGCTTGCCGCGTTTATCTGTCCAGATGTTTTAATGCCACCTGTGGGCGGTATTGTTTTTATTACGGGATAATCACAGCGGGTTTGTGAGGTTGGGCAGTCTACGCGTAAAACCCAATGATACGAACCACAAGAAACCCCGCCACCCTTTCTGAGGTAGCGGGGTCAGCTAAAACGTACTTTTAGGATACGGTCACTTTGAACTCATAGTCTCCTGTCGTGAACGGCAGCCTGACTGGCGTTTTGGAGTCCCCCGGTAACACCTTCTCAGGACAAAAAACCTTTCAAATTTTCCAGCATATTGGTCATCATGCCGAAGGCCATATTTACGCTGTGAATGCTGTAATACAGCGTAATATCATTGCGCATCAGGTAGGTTTCAAAACGCTTATCTGCCAGCACCGCCTGAACTTCCAGACTGCGATCGCGGAAATGTCGGCAGTTATTAATGTACAAATCCAGTGAACGGTATTCTCCCGTAGCAAGCTGATTCACCAGCACCGCCATCTGTTCGAAGCTCTCGATCAGCGCCCTGTGTTTTTCCAGATGGCCGGCATGCTCCTGAAGATTTTCCATAATGACGTTCTCCCGGTAACGAGACGACGGCAAAAGCCTGATCAGAAGCTTTGCCAGTCGGACTCATTTGTGGAGTGCGCACCCGGTTTTTCCGTGCGTGGAAGGGCGGCTAGTGCCCGCGCCGGTTTTGCCCGGGACTGATGCTGAGCCGTGGCGTCGCTGAGACGGAATTCGCCGACCAGTCTCGCCAGGCCGTCAGCCTGATCCTGCAACGAGCGCGAGGCTGAAGAGGCTTCCTCTACCAGCGCGGCGTTCTGCTGAGTCACGTCATCCATCTGATTGACCGCCTGATGTACCTGAGAAATCCCCTGACTCTGCTCTGTTGCCGCAGCGGCAATCTCGTTGACCAAATCAGTCACCTGACGGATGGCATTACCCATGGAGTTCATGTTCTCGCCGACATCGCCCGCCTGATGGGCACCGGCTTCGATCAGGCTGTAGGAAAGGTCGATCAGTTCTTTTATCTCACGCGCGGCGGTGGTCGAACGTTGTGAAAGATTTCTGACCTCTCCTGCAACAACAGCAAAGCCTTTACCGTGCTCACCGGCACGTGCCGCTTCCACGGCGGCATTTAACGCCAGAATATTGGTCTGGAAGGCGATGCCCTCGATAAGCGTGATGATCTCAGTGACTTTGCGTGAACTGCTGCGGATATCACCCATCGTACCCAGCATCGTCTCAAGTGATGATGCACTTTTCTCCGACAGTGCATTCATGTTACCCGCCAGCTGGCTGGCCTGACGCGTGTTGTCAGCCGTCTGGCGAACCGTCTCGCTCAGCTCGGTCATGCTGGCGGCCGTTTGTTCCAGAGAAGCTGCTTGCTGCTCGGTGCGCGAGGAGAGATCTTCGTTACCGGCCGCGATTTGTGCCGAGGCGCTGCTGACGGACTGGGAAGCCGCGCTCACAGACAGCAGCGCTCCGGATACGCGTTGCATCAGACTATTGAACGCGCGGGCCATATTGCCCACTTCATCATGACGGCTGTCATCGGCGCTTACGGTCAGATCCAGCCGCTCGCTGGCGACGGCCATAATCCCGCCGATGTCCAGCAGGCTTTTTCGTACCCGACGGATGGTGGCCAGTGCGAAGGATCCCAACAGCAGAATAATGATCGTCACGCTGCCGCCCATTCCCCACAATGTGGTGTTGAAAATGCTGTGGTTGATGGCCCGCAGCCCCTCACCGATGTTGATATTTAAGGTAAGCTGTTTGCGATAATCGGCGATGAGCTGACGGATAGCCCCGCCGATACTGTCGTCGCCCTCAATCATTGCCAGAGTGACATCGTCCTGATGCGCTCGTGAAGAGGTCAGAAAGGCGGGAAGTTTCTCTTCCACTTTACGAATATTGTCAAAAGCCACGTGTGTCAGCCTTTCATCTTCAGCATCTGAGATGTTGTGCTGCAGATAATAATCCGTCAGCGTTTTTAGCCCGGCAATCTGCTGCTGAATGCGGGTTTCTACTTCAGGCATTTTACCGTTATCGGTCTGGCTCTGATGTTTATAGAGGGTGAGAGAAAGCTTATTGCTTTGATCAATAAGATTATTGAGATCCTTAATTGAAGGGATCGTATTGACCTGAACATATTCAAACCGGTCCTGGAAACCCGAAATCAACATGATTGCGACGACGCCCATTGAGATAAGGGCCGCAGAAAGCAGCGAGAACGTCAGTAAAAGACGTTTTGTGATGTTCATATTTTCCCCTGATTTTAAAAGTCCCGCCTTCAGGAAAAAGACAGGATGTGAATCACGGTTATCGGCAAAAATTGCGTTAACGTTAATTAAACCGATCTAATTCAATAATTTACGTTAATAAAATGTTCATAAATAATGTTGCGAATGATTTTTTATGCATCTAAAGAGATTTTTCATTCTCATTGGATCGGTTTTTGAATCATTTCCGACGGATCAGGAAGGTTGTTAAAAAGAACATCAGGAACACGGCAATTTCTCATTGAAAAGCGCGAGGAAATAACACAGTCTGCGACCTGCCCACGCCCATCCGGCATGTCTCTTTCTCTGTCACAAGGTCACCTGATGTTTATGCATAATTGCCACCGTGCTATTTATCTTTATAAATCAATAAAATGAAAAGAATCACGGGACGATTTTCGGGCTTAAGTATCATGCTTCCACTGCTTCTGACAGCGTGCGGCACACTTTCCGATATGCAGGTTGATGAAAATCCGCATGAAGTGAAGCAGCTGGCCTGTAGCCAAAATCTTGACGATATGGTGGATACCGTAGCCCGGCGGTACCTGCACAAAGAAAAATCCAGCGGCATGGCGATCGGGATCATCAGAAATAACGGCGCGGCCAGAACCTGGGGCTATGGTTATACCAACGCGGTGAACGGTTACAGGATTGATGGCGAAACCCTGTTTGCACTCGGTTCGGTCAGTAAAGGTGTGACGGGAGAAGTGGTGGCGGGGCTGGTCGATAAAGGACAGCTTAAGTGGGATGACAAACTGGTGGATCTCCTGCCAAAAAATACCCCGCTGAGCGAGGACGCCAAAAAAATCACCCTGCTGCAACTGGCGACGCACACTTCGGGTTTGCCCCGTCAGAACATGACCAAAGATATGCTGGAAAGTTTCCTTAAGTATTTATATACCGGCGACAATTTCTATCATGAGCTGGACAGCGATGCCGTGGTCGATGACCTGTCGTCTTTTAAAAGGCCGTTATTACGTCAGCCACAATATTCTAATTTAGGCTATGCACTGCTCGGTTATATTTTGAAATTAAAAACCGGTGAAGATATTCAGCAATTATCTTATACCTTTATTTTTGATTCCTTAAAAATGGGTAACACCAGTTTTTATGCCAGCCAGTTAAAAACCTATCCGTACCGCGCGATTGGTCATGCAGGGGATCAGCCTAAACTTATCCGCCGTGGCGACGTGGTGCCTGACTGGCATTTCTCGAACAATATGGTGGCGGCGGCCAGCCTTTACAGTAATGCTGATGATTTGCTGAAATATTTGCGGGCGCATATTGATGATTCACAATCTGCGGCTCTCAGTGCCGCTATTCAGACCACGGAAAAGATTTATTTCCAGAGAGAAATGGAAGCCGCTAACATCGCCTGGGTCACAGATTATAAAGATGGACAGATTATTACTTATCAGGTCGGCTATATCGGTGGGTATTCCAGTTATATTGGCTTCGATAAAAAGCATAAAAATGCGGTAGTGGTTCTACAAAATTCCTTCAACTGGAGCAATTATGTCGGCCATGATTTGTTACTGAAAATGGCAATGGCGGACGATTTCAAAGGCCGTTGCCGGTGACGGAAGAGGCGGTGAAATAACAAAGAATCCCTTCCGTTTTTGCGCGCAAGGGTGAGTTTTCTCACTTCTACATTTTCAGTAAATCAATTATATGCAGCAGTCGTTCGTCATTTTTTGCCTTGCTATGAATATAGGCATAAACATCCAGCGTATCTTTTTCCATCCAGGGTATAGCAACCGTTTGCAAATTAAAATAGTGCGGAATATGTTTCAGCAGGAACTCCGGGAAGAACATAACAAAGTCGCTTTTCTCTATGCAATGCAGCATATTAAGCAATGAGTTTGAGCGGTAACGGATATTTCGCCGATGGAAATTTGCATATAATTTCTCCGGCAGATAGGCGTGTGTTTCAGCAGAACTGAGTACGGCATGCTCTTCTTTCATCCACTGTTCCAGGCTTAAATTTTCTTTAATCCGCGGATGTCCCTGACGGCATAAGCCAATAATTTTTGATTGTGCGATACGGGTAGAAATAAACGAGTGGTTATGCTTTATGGCCGAGCCAATATCAATATCCACCTCCCGTGAGACCAGTGCGGTGAGTCGTTGTTCTTCAAGCATGATCCGGTTATTAAACGTGAAATTAATACCTTCCCGCAATTTATTATTTTTTAGCAGTTTATCCATCAGGAAATATTCAACCATAGTATTAGTTCTGATGATAACATCAGCAACCTCAGGATGATTTTTGCCGCTTATCATCACGGAGCTCGCAATGTCTTCGTCAATTTTCTTGAAATTCGGATATAGCTGATTGGCAACGGGCGTCGCTTTAAGCCCTCTGGAGGATTTGATGAATAACGGATCGTTATAGTAATCACGCAATTTGTTTAATGCATAGGTCAGCGTTGGGGAAGAAAGCCCCAGTGCTTTCGCCGATTTACTCATGCTTTTGGTTTCATAAACCAGGACCAGAGTTTTGATCAAATTATAGTCAAATTTATTGCTCACAAGAGTATTATTATCCTTTTAATCAAATACATGATGTAGGTCACAAAATATTTCAAATCACGATTTTTAAAAATTTCTATTGTGTATGAACTCACAGGGCGGCCTAATAATGGCATTCACTGAACAGAGCAGAAAAGGTTTTATGAAAGTCCTTACTGATAACGCCTCATTTGAAAAATGGTTTATAAAAGATTATTTAAATATTAATAACGATCCCCTGAATTCCTCTATCTTTACTGATGAGGAATTGGCGTGTGTTCTTTCTGAAGCCGCGCCCAGATCATTTCCATGCCTGGTATTGGTTGACTCCCACAACGTTATTGGTGGTGCTGACCCGCTACGTTATATTTATAAACAAGAATTAAGGCTAATGCAAAAATTGCTCGAGGGGAATGGAGTTTCCTGCTAGAAAAACGTCTGCGTCATTGTAAAAAATAATTAAATATCCCCTGTGAATAAAAATTAATTATTTATTGATTCGATGGATGTATTAAACGGCAGGGGGTGTTGCACAAAAATGCCTCCCCGGTGCCGGGGAGGCATACGATACTGGCGGTTTTAAGCCGGCTTCCGAAAGGGGAATTACGCTTTCTGCATCTCCTGATGCACCGCAATATAACGCTCAAACTTCGCCGGTTTCGCAAAGCTCGGAGTCTTGTTTATACAGCGCCGGAATGCCGCCCCCGACTATTTAATGACTTCATTTTTTATTTTCTGAGCACTTTCCTGATCTCTGCGCCTCTGTGATCATAATATCGGCTCGGCCAGATTTGCGCAGGCACCAGGCCAAGTGCTTCTGCAATCAATAATTCGCCTTTCGGCCATGGGCGGGAAAGTGCGTTGGACAGTGTAGAGGAAGATAAACCTGCGGCGCGTGAAACGGCGGCAAGTGTGGTGCCTTTTTTACGTAGTCCGGCGATGATATCGGCGGAATGCCAATCTTCATATTGGTAGGTTTTCATTGCACACCTCCCCAAATGTGCGGGCTCGTTGAGCAATCGGGGAACGGTAGAAAGGTAGGATTATGAGAAACATGTTTCATGTTGCTTGTCCAAGTTAAGCAGTGATTACTACCCCTAAGAAGAGCTGCAATACTCTTTTGGGTGGTAGCCCAGACGGAGATTGCAGTACCGGCTTGGACCCCGGTCTGACCGAAGTCAGCCCCGCCTGAGCCACCATAGAACATCAGATAATTTCCGACGGATGTGACAAGGCTGCAACAGAGGATAGCTATATATTATCGCACTGTTGTTTTCCAAGCCGGGCTGCAATTCCCGGACTGCGGATGTGCCGCAGCCCGGGAATAATACAGTAACGACTGATCGCCTGCCAAACATCAAATCAAGAAGTTGCGTGATGCCTTCCTATAAATTTTCATGCATTGCATGCGTTTCATTTATCTGATGCACCGCAATATAACGCTCAAACTTCGCCGGTTTTAGCTGGCTGAGATCCACCAGCACTAACCCGTCGATACAGTTATTGAATTCAGGATCGCTGCCGAAATCAATGAACTGCACGCCGCCGGTTTCGCAAAGTTCGGAATATTGTTTATACAACGCCGGAATGCTGCAGCCGAGATTTGCCAGCAGGCGTTTCAGGCGTTGCAAATCTTCCTGATAATCATCGCCGCAAAACTGGGCTAACACGTCGGGCAACGACGCCGGATAGGGGCGCCGGGATGTCGCCAGCGGTAAGGCCGGAGAGAAATACAGGCGGTAAAACGCGACCAGTAAATCACGGGCGGGCAGCGGCATCCCGCCGGAAATCGATACCGGTCCGAACAGGTAGCGTGTCTGCGGATATTTCGCCAGATACGCCCCGATACCGAGCCACAGATAATCCAGCCCGCGTTTACCCCAGTAGGCGGGCTGAATAAAGCTGCGCCCGAGTTCGATACCCTGCGCCAGAATCGGGTCCATCTGATGGCCGTACTGAAACAGGCTCTGGCTGTAGATCCCGTTCAGTCCTTTGCTGGCGACTTGTTCTGCGGTCGGGATAAACCGGTATGCGCCGACAATTTCCAGCGCCTGCGGATCCCATAAAACCAGATGATAGTAATCGTCATCGTAGCCGTCGAGATCACGACGGCGTCCGCTGCCTTCGCCAACGGCGCGGAACGCAATTTCGCGTAGGCGCCCCAGCTCGCGCAAAATCGGCACAGTGTCTTCACCGTGGCGGCGATACAGGTAAATCATTTTGCCATCCGGCGTTTTGCCCAGCACTTCGCTGGCTTCCAGGGCGTGTTTCAAGACTGCACGGTCTTCCGCGCGGGCAATCGACGTCTCGGTATGGAACAAACCCGGTTTGCCGGCGCCGAGGCGGTAAAGATGTTTACGAAAACGCGCCGCCAGATCGCCCGCCTGCATTTGTCCGTCGTGCCAGCTGGTATAAGGAATGCGCGCCCCGATTTTAAGCGTCAGGCTATTGCCACGCTGACCAAACATTTCATGCACCAGTAAAAGCGTACTGAACGGGCGGTAAATCATGGAGCTGATATAAAACAACATGCTGTTACTGCCGCTGATATGCACCGGTACGACCGGCGCACGGGCTTTGGCGGCGAGGCGGATAAAACCGGTGTGCCATTTTCCGTCGCGCACACCTTTCGAACTCATGCGCGAGACTTCGCCCGCCGGGAAGACAATCAGCACGCCCTGATTTTCCAGATGTTCCTGCATCTGAGTGACCTGATTGCGTCGTGTGCGATTGCCCATATTATCCACCGGGATCATCAGGCTGCCGAGTGAGGACACCAGTGACAGCAACTGATTTGCCACCACTTTGACATCCGGACGCACCGACGCCACCGCATGCAATATCGCCAGTCCATCCAGCGTGCCAATCGGATGATTCGCCACGATAACCACCGGGCCGTAGCTCGGGATCTGCTCCCGGTCGCGCTCTGTCAGTTCACAGCGGATATTAAAATGCTCAAGCACCTGCTCGGCCATATCAATGCCTTTCAGGTGCGGATACTGATCGGCAAAACGGTGGAATTCTTTTTCGCGGAACAGGATTTTTAACAGACGGCGTTGCCAGGAAGGGGTTTTATGCTGCGGGTCGAGATCCTGAAACAGGGTATCCATGCTGAACATAGGATGTCCTCCGGTTGAAGTCTACCGACCATAATCAGCGCGCATGACAGTGATGTGTCACTTTGATGGCAGTACCGGGAAGCCTGAGTAAAACAGCGGTTCAATTTGTTGCGAAAGGACGCTATTACTAATAAAGTCAAATATTCCTTTACGGCTTCGTAACATGCCTGAACCCTCTTTTCGTGAGATGCAAATTTCCATGCCTGACGCTGCTTCGCCTGATTTAACGGTCACCCATCCGGCAAAGACCACGCTGCGAATTCTCTCCATTCTGGTATTTAATTTTGCCAATTATCTGACCATCGGCCTGCCGCTGGCGATCCTGCCGGGTTATGTGCACGAGCATCTCGGTTACAGCGCCTTCTGGGCGGGACTGGTGATCAGCCTGCAATATTTCGCGACGTTGCTGAGCCGTCCGTATGCCGGGCGTTATGCGGATAAAGTCGGGCCAAAAAGGGTGGTGATGTTCGGGCTGAGCGGCTGTCTGCTCAGCGGCGTGTGCTATCTGCTGGCGCTGGGATTTGACGCCGCGCCGGCGGTCAGTCTGGCGTTATTATGTCTCGGCCGCGTGATGTTGGGTGTCGGACAAAGTTTTGCCGGAACCGGTTCAACACTGTGGGGGATCAGCGTGGTCGGCTCCCTGCATATCGGCAAAGTGATTTCATGGAGCGGAGTGGTGACGTACGGCGCGATGGCGATTGGCGCCCCGCTTGGCGTACTGATTTTCAGTTTCGGCGGCCTGACACTGTTGTCGGTGTGCATCATGCTGGTGGCGCTGACGGCACTGGTCACCGCGTGGCGCAAGCCGCCGGTGGTCGCGAAAGCCTCAACGCAAATCCCGTTCCGGCAGGTGCTGGGGAAAATATTGCCTTATGGCATGATGCTGGCGCTGGCCTCGACCGGGTTTGGCGTGATTGCCACCTTTATCACCCTGTTTTACGCCGCGAAAGGTTGGCCGGGCGCAGCGTTTTCCCTGACATTTTTCAGTGTGGCGTTTGTCGGTATGCGGCTGTTATTACCCAACAGTATCAACCGTTTTGGCGGATTACGCGTAGCGCTGGTGTGTTTTGTGGTGGAAATTATCGGGCTGATGATGGTGTTTCTCGCCCCGACCGCGTGGGCAGCGATGGCCGGTGCTTTCATTACCGGCGTAGGCTTTTCGCTGGTGTATCCGGCGCTGGGCGTGGTGGCAGTCAAAAAGTTGCCGCCGGAAAATCAGGGCAGCGCACTGGCGACTTATTCGGCATTTCTTGATTTATCACTGGGGATTACCGGCCCGCTGGCCGGAATGCTGATGGCACAGGCCGGGATTGATGCGATTTATCCTGGCTCGGCGTTACTGGTGCTGATGGCAATGGCGCTGGTAGTGCGGTTGCTGTTACGTCAGCCCGCACATGAAACC
Source organism: Rahnella perminowiae (assembly GCF_019049695.1). Classification (NCBI taxonomy): domain Bacteria; kingdom Pseudomonadati; phylum Pseudomonadota; class Gammaproteobacteria; order Enterobacterales; family Yersiniaceae; genus Rahnella; species Rahnella perminowiae. Next base: position 108,494 of record NZ_JAFMOT010000186.1, on the reverse strand, counting down.
AGCGCCTCTGCCGGTTAAGCCGGCTGCGGGATGCGGCGGATGCGGCCCATGTGCAGCGTATCCACCAGCTCGCCGTCGCGCATTGCGTAGCTCGGGCTAAGGCCTTCAACGCTGAAACCGAACTTTTTATACAGCCCGATTGCGGCATCATTATCGGCATAAACCGTCAGCTCGACGCGGATCACGTGCAACCATTTGTCACACAACTCAAGGGCGGCGGCAATCAGCTTGCTGCCGACGCCTCTTCCCTGAAATTGTGTATCCACACCAATGCCGAAAGTTGCCACATGGCGGCGTCGCCAGGGCTGCTCGACCATCAGGGTGAGGTTGCCCACCAGTTTGCCGTCGATGCACGCCACCAGCGCAAACCGACCCGGTGTGGCATTAGCAAGCCTGTCTGCCCATAGCGTGGCAGATGGATAAGGGAGTTGTAGCGTGTCGCTGTAAACAGGAACCTGAGCGTATAGGTGATGAAGCGCCTCTGCATCTGCGGCTTCAGCGTGACGAATGACTATTTCGCTCATGGCGACACTCCTCTTATGGTGGTTACCGTTTGAATATCCACCAGATTTATCAGGATTAGGAAAAGTGTCAATCGAATGTTGGATAAAAATAAAGCTTTACAAGTGCGAATGATAATGATTATTATTGCCATGCGTTCCGGGGATGGCCTCACACCAAGGTCAAACGGGTCCCCATGAATGCACGACATTGCTCACATTGCTTCCAGTATTACTTAGCCAGCCGGGTGCTGGCTTTTTTTTCTTCATATTTTGAGCTGTGGATGCGTTGGCTGCGTTCGCTCACCCCGGTCACATACTTGTGTATGCTCCCGGGGATTCGCTCGCTGGTCGCCTTTCCACAACTCAAACTATTTCGAAAAACCTTTCATATTTCTGGCGAGCCTGTTTCAGGCAAAAATCATATTCTGCTGCCATATTACCCGTTCTCCGGCGGGAGGCTGTGCAATGACAGCGCTGCCGGACAGGCGGTTGTTAAGAAACATCAATGAACCGGCGGGCTGTGAGGTGAAAGCAGTGAAATCCAATGTAGCCTGCACCATCGTCGAGGAAAGAATATCAATTTGCTTCGCCTCAGTGCCGGAAAGGACGAAACCGGCCTGATTAAACTGTGATGCCTGAACCGACAGCGTGGAGGATTTCAGGGTGAGCGGTGCAAATTCTGTGGTGGCATTAAACGTACAGCGGACAAAATTCAGCGGCGCGGTGCTGTCAAAAGCCTGCCCGTTGATGTCGTTAAATACCGTATCGGTAAAGGTGAGGGCGGTGGTGACGTTGCTTTGTACTACCGGTGCGCCGTCCTCCGGCAGGGAAAACTGGCACTGACGGATGACATTCGGGCGCGCAGCGCGTTGCGATGCCTGACTGATAATCAGCGTGCGGTCAGCGGTACAGCCGGTCATCTGCAAACCGTCGGCATTCACCCACAACATCCCGGACTGCGGGATAGTGTCGTTAGCCATCACCACAACATCTTCCAGCGTGAGTTCACTCACGCCGGTGCGTGCGACAAACCACGGGCAGACGTGTTTACGTACATTGATACGTTTGGCGCTGCCTCCCCAGGTCGCACCGGAATTGGCAAAAGTCATCAGGCCTGAGTTGCCGGTATAGGTGAGATCATGTTCGTACTGACCGTGGGTCACAAACGGCCCTTTTTCCGCGCTTTGTCCGCTTGCATGACAATTTTCGACCAGACAATACGCCGACGCCGTGAAATCATTTAAATGCCGCGCGTTGGCGACGCTGCAATCACTGACCTGGCCGTAAAGACAATAGATTTGCTGGGTCAGGTATCCGGCACCGCCAAAAGCTGTGTTCGGCGGATTGATGAGAGAACATTGCTTCGTAAGATAATGGGTATTCCAGCGGCGCATTACCACCGGCCAGAAGGAGCCCGTCGAATGGATACCTTCGACGTTGGCATACACCGCGTATTCAAACGCCACCGGATGGCTACCGGTGATCTGATCAGCACCCGCCCCAAAGAACTGTATATTTTTGACGGTGACGAATTTGACCGGTTCGACTTTCTGCCAGCTGATTATCCTGCCGGCCAGCAATTCCCAGCCGTTGTAATAATCAATCTGAATATGTGTGCTGTCAGGAATGGCGATAATTTCCACCAGCTTTTGCAGTTCCCGTTCTGCCGCGCCTTTCACCGCCGTCACCTGAACCGCATACCAGTCGCCCACCTGAAAAACTGACGAATCCGCTACCGGGAAAATATCTGTTTGCTCCTGTAACGTTTCCGTCTGCGTGAAGGTGACAGGCATGCCGGTCACCGTGCCCTGGAAAAACAGCACAGCAGCAAAGGGGTCATTGGCCGGTGCGCTGGCAATGCCTGTGGTGAAAATTCGGTTGTTCTGGAAATCCAGAACGAGGTCTGAACGTGAGAAGCGATGACGGCGCTGAAAGAGCAAATCTGAAAAAGCGAAGATCTGGCTGATGGCCGGGTCATTGACTAATGCATCCAGCGCATCGTCGGCGGGTTGATCAGCATTGAGAATACCGAAAGTGCGGAAATCGCCCACGCCCTGATGGATAAGCAGCCAGCGTCCAGTGTCCGAGTGGTCAGAACGGATGACGGTGCCGTTATTGGCGGGCAGAACGCAGTTTTTGTCCCAGTAATAATGGCCGCCACCGCCGTCACCGGCCTGAAAATAACCATTAACGAAGACATTATCATCTTGCCGTAATTTATAATCCTTCAGTGCCGATATACGATTTAACGTTTTCATGGGCGGATCCTTTTAAGGCTCAGGGTGAGCTTTTTACTTTGTTATATCTCCGTATTTTCAACCACAATATGTGGCCCTGTACGGCCTGGCACAACGGATGTGGTATTTATCATGATATTGTTCTGTTCAATAAAATAAGACGGACGGGAAAATGCCTTATCTGTGAATAACCGCTTACCGTGCGTGAATATCACGTGATGCGCCTGATAATGATTAATACCGCCGGTGATCCCTTCGATTAACTTGCAGCGCTTAATCATGATAATTTCCGGGAACAGAAGTCACATTAATTTACCTTAAGGAATTTATTCTTTGAGTATTGTACGGATAGGCAATTAAGCAACCGGCATAAGAACATTTGCCTCATCTCCCACAAATCCTTTGGATTGAACCGCCTGCATTTGTTCATATTTTTTGAACAGAGGAGTGAAGTTTTTACGCTTTCTTATTCTCAGCCGTTGACTAGACTAAAGAAAACATTGAGGAGAGTTGAACATGATCTACTTACGACAGGCACAAGAACGCGGTCACGCCAGTCACGGCTGGCTCGAAAGCTGGCACACTTTCTCTTTCGCCGATTATTACGATGCGCAATTCATGGGGTTCTCCGCATTGCGGGTGATTAATGAAGACTTCATCGATGAAGGGCAGGGATTTGGTAAGCATCCGCATAAAGACATGGAAATTCTGACCTATGTGCTGGAAGGCACCGTGGAACATCAAGACAGCATGGGCAATAAAGAACAAATCCAGGCCGGTGAGTTCCAGATTATGAGCGCCGGTACCGGGGTGACGCACTCTGAGTACAACGGTAACAGCGACCGTAAGCTGCACCTGTATCAGATCTGGATTATTCCAAATCAGAAAGGGCTGGAACCGCGTTACGAACAGCGCATGTTCGATGCGCCGCAGGGCCGCCAGTTAGTGCTTTCACCGGATGCCCGCGAGGGTTCGCTGAAGGTGTTCCAGGATATGGAGTTGTCCCGCTGGGCACTGAAAAAAGATGAGCAGTCGGTTTACCAGATACAAGCTGATCGCCGCGTGTGGATCCAGGTGGTAAAAGGCACCGTTTCCATCAACGGTAAGAAAGCCGGGCAGAGTGATGCGCTGGCTGTCTGGGATGAAACGGCATTGTCCGTTCATGCAGATGAAGACAGCGAAATCTTGCTGTTCGATCTGCCGCCAGTCTGAGGATTCATGGTTATTAAGGCGACTCCGGTCGCCTTTTTCTTTTGTATCAATGCCGCTCTCTCCCTTAGCCTCTTTCCCCGCTTTTGCATTGTTTAATTTTGCGCTTCGTGACGCCATTCACACCTGCAACAAATCCCCCGTCAAAATTTTGAGCCTGTTCGCACATCGAGGGTATAGCGATGGAAACCGGTTTCCATAACACCTCAAATACCCTCAGCAGGTTAAAACGGGCAGAACATAAATCATCGTGGAGTGAAGCAAAATGAAAAGAATCATGCTTTGTTGTTCAGCGGGGATGTCGACCAGTTTGTTAGTGCGGAAGATGAAAGAAGTGGCGGCGGAACGCGGAGAAGAGGTGCAGATTGACGCATTCGGTGCCAGCGAGTTTGATGAAAAATTCCGTGATTATCAGGTGGTGCTGCTCGGTCCGCAGGTGCGTTACATGCAGGCTGATTTATCTGCCAGAGCGGCAGAATTCAACATTCCGGTCGAGACCATCAACATGATGGATTATGGCATGCAGCGCGGTGATAACGTGCTCGACTTTGCCTTTGGTCTGATCGCACAGGAAGGAAGCCGCGTATGAGTGGCCTCTATCAGGCGATGGTTAACGTCATCGAAAAACATATCACGCCACTGGCCGGCAGTGTCGGTCAGCAGCGGCATGTGATTGCCATCCGCGATGGCTTTATCGCAGCACTGCCATTTATGATTATTGGCTCGTTCATGCTGGTCTTTATCTTCCCGCCTTTCTCGCCGGACACGACCATGAGCTTCGCGCGCGGCTGGCTGGACTTGTCGCTGAAATACCGTGAACAACTGATGTTGCCGTGGTATCTGAGCATGGGCGTCATGACGTTTTTCATTTCGGTAGGTATCGGTGCAAGCCTCGGTAAGCACTATAAGCTTGACCCGATCATGACCGGTTTACTGGCATTTATGGCGTTTCTGCTGGTGGCCGCGCCGTATCATGACAAACAAATCTCCACGCAATATTTTTCCGGCGAAGGTATCTTCACCGCCATTCTGACAGCGATTTATGCCGCTGAAGTGTATGCGTTGCTCAAACGCCGCAACATCACCATCCGCCTGCCGAAAGAAGTGCCGACCGGTGTGGCACGTTCATTTGAAATTCTGATCCCGGTGGTGGTGATTGTCGCCACGCTGCATCCGCTGAATCTCTTTATTCAGTCCACCACCGGCATGATTATTCCTGAAGCCATCATGCATTTGCTGGCACCGTTGGTCTCTGCATCGGATTCGCTGCCGGCGATTTTAATTTCAGTATTTATTTGCCAGGTGCTGTGGTTTGCAGGGATTCATGGCGCACTGATTGTCACTGGCATCATGAACCCGTTCTGGATGACCAATCTGGCGCTTAACCAGACGGCGTTACAGGCCGGTGCGCCATTGCCACATATTTACCTGCAAGGATTTTGGGATCACTATCTGTTGATTGGTGGCGTAGGGTCGACCTTACCGCTGGCGATTCTCTTGCTGTGCAGCAAGGCCGTGCATCTGCGTACTATTGGCCGGATGGGGGTGGTACCGAGCTTCTTCAACATTAACGAACCTATCCTGTTCGGCACGCCGATTATCATGAATCCGGTATTCTTCCTGCCGTTTACGCTGGTGCCGATGCTGAATGCTATTTTTGCTTACACCGCCACAAAACTCGGCTGGGTCGCGCAAGTGGTCTCGCTCACACCCTGGACAACACCTGCACCGATTGGTGCGTCATGGGCCGCAAACTGGGCATTCAGTCCGGTAATTATGTGCCTGTTCTGTATGGTGTTATCAGCCGTTATGTACTACCCGTTCCTGAAAGCCTATGAACGTACGTTGCTGAAACAGGAAGCGGAAAAAGCCACGGCACAAACGGCGGGCAATGCCGTGCCGGCAAACAGTTAAATATCAGTTAAAACGTACAGCTAACGGACAGCGAGGATAACGATGAAATACGCATTTCCAAAAGAATTCTGGTGGGGCAGTGCCAGTTCGGCGCCACAAACCGAAGGTGAATCCCTGAGCCACGGGAAAAGTGCCACGGTGTGGGATCACTGGTATTCACAGCAGCCAACACGCTTTCACAATGACGTCGGCCCGCAGGATACTTCAAAGTTTTATAAAAACTGGCGCGAGGATATCGCGCTGCTGAAACAGCTGAATCACAACACCTTCCGCACGTCGATTTCCTGGGCACGTTTAATTCCCAACGGACGTGGCGACGTGAATCAGGAAGCGGTCACGTTTTATAATCAGGTGATCGACGAAATGCTGGCGCAGGGTGTGCAGCCGTTTATCAATCTGTTCCACTTCGATATGCCGATGGCGATGCAGGAAATCGGCGGCTGGGAAAACCGCGACGTGGTGCAGGCGTATGCAAAATACGCCGATACCTGTTTTGAACTGTTTGGTGACCGGGTCAAGCATTGGTTTACGTTCAACGAACCGGTGGTGCCGGTGGAAGGGGGGTATCTGTATGATTTCCATTATCCGAATGTGGTGGATTTCAAACGTGCCGCCACCGTGGCGTATCACACCATGCTGGCGCATTCCCTGGCGGTAAAAGCTTATCGCGCCCGTGATCCCGGTGGCGAAATCGGTATCATTCTTAACCTCACGCCGTCTTATCCACGTTCGCAGAATCCGGCTGATCTGAAAGCCGCGAATATTGCTGATCTGATGTTTAACCGCAGTTTCCTTGATCCGGCGCTGCGAGGTGAATATCCGCAGGAACTGGTGGAATTGCTGAAAAAACACGGTCAGCTTCCGGCCTGTCAGCAGGGCGATAAAGAACTGCTGAAACAGGGCGTGGTAGATTTGCTCGGCATTAACTATTACCAGCCGCGCCGCATTCAGTGCCGCGACAGTATGGTTAATCCTGAAAGTCCGTTTATGCCGGAATGGTTCTTTGATAACTACGTCATGCCGGGGCGTAAAATGAACCCGCATCGTGGCTGGGAAATCTATGAGCAGGGCATTTACGATATTCTGACTAATCTGCGGGAAAACTACGGTAATCCGCGCTGTTTCATTTCCGAAAACGGCATGGGTGTGGAAAATGAACTGCGCTTTGAACAGGCAGGGCGGATTGATGATGATTACCGCATCGAATTTGTCAGCGGGCACCTGAAATGGTTGCACCGTGCCTTACAGGAAGGCAGCGGTTGTCTCGGCTATCACATGTGGACATTTATTGACTGCTGGTCATGGATGAATGCCTATAAAAACCGGTATGGTTTCATCCAGCTTGATCTGGAAACGCAGAAACGTACGGTGAAGAAAAGCGGCGAATGGTTTGCAGCAGTTTCTAAAAATAACGGTTTCGACTAACACAAGGAAAGACATGGCAAACATTAACGACGTTTCGCGGCTGGCGAAGGTGTCGAAAGCGACGGTGTCCCGTGTCCTCAGTGGCAGCCGCGGTGTCAAAGAAGAAAGCCGCCTGGCTGTGATGCAGGCGGTTGAAACACTGCAATACAAACCGAGTGTGATCGCGCAGTCACTGTCTACACAATCCACCGGTTGTATCGGGGTCATTTGCGCGACTGAAAACATCAATCAGTCGACCGGTTACCTCCACGCGCTGGAAAAAGAGTTGCGGCTGAATCAGAAATATTTGCTGCTGCGTTTTGCCACCGACGCGGCAAGTCTCAGGCATTCTGTGGACGAGATTGGGCGCGGCCTGTGCGATGCGATGATTGTGATCGGCGCACGCTTTCCTTTGCCAGCGCTGCCCGACAACGTCATTACCATTGATTGTCTGGATGCGGATTCTGCACGCAGTATTCATTTTGACCGCAGCTTTGCGGCCGAAACCGCCTGTCAGTATGTGCTGAAACAAGGGCGCAGACAGATTGCCCTGATTAACCCGGAAAATGATGATACGGCAGGTCAAATCCTGCAGGGATATCATCTGGCGCTGGAGAAATTCCTGCTGCCTTACGACCGCCGGCTGGTTCACAGCGGCTCACACGCACTGACGCAACTGCTGGCACAGAATGTGCCGTTCAATGCCCTGCTGGTGCCGGATGACTCGTCGGCACAGGACGCACTTCGTCAGCTGATGCATCACGGGCGCACTGTGCCGGGAAACGTGATGGTGTTTAGCCTCGACAGTACGTTGCCGCCGGGTGTTTCTGCCGTTCCGGCCATTGCCTATCCGCTGGAAACGCTGGCACAACGGGCGATGGCGCTGCTGACCGGCCAGTTTTCCGCCAACATCAGCGCGCCGGTTCGCGGCCAGCTCTCTTTACCTTCCTGACAAACCTCTCATGTCGCGCAGCAACGGATATCCGCCTGCGCGAATGTTTGCTAACATCACTCTCTGATCCTTTAACCTTTTCAGCGGCACCATCTCATTGATGAATATGAAGAAAAAAAGACCCGTACTCCAGGATGTTGCCGACAAAGTGGGCGTCACAAAAATGACGGTCAGCCGCTATTTGCGTAATCCTGAACAGGTTTCCGGCGCGTTGCAGGAAAAAATTTCAGCAGCACTCGATGAGCTGGGTTACATCCCCAACCGCGCCCCTGACATTCTTTCTAACGCTAAAAGTCGCGCTATCGGCGTGCTGCTGCCGTCACTGACCAATCAGGTGTTTGCGGAAGTGCTGCGCGGCATTGAAAGCGTGACCGATATTCATGGCTATCAGACCATGCTGGCGCACTACGGATACAGCCAGGAACGTGAAGAACAGCGTCTGACCTCGTTACTCTCCTACAATATCGACGGACTGATTTTGTCCGAGCGGCATCACACCGCGCGTACGCTGAAGATGATCGAAGTAGCCGGTATTCCGGTGGTAGAGATGATGGATTGCGTATCGCCTTGCGTGGATCTGGCGGTCGGTTTCAACAACTTTGAAGCCGCACGGCAGATGACCCAGCAAATTATCGCGCGCGGGCATCGTCATGTGGTGTATTTCGGCGCACGTCAGGACGAACGTACCCTTATTAAACAGCAGGGTTACGAGCAGGCGATGCGTGAATCCGGTCTGGAGCCTTACAGTGTGATGACCAGCCGCTCTTCCAGTTACAGTGGTGGTGCTGAGTTATTGCGACAGGCGCAAAAAGACTGGCCACAAATCGACAGTATTTTCTGTACCAACGATGACCTTGCGGCAGGTGCATTCTTTGAATGTCAGCGTCAGGGACTGAAAATTCCTTCACAAATGGCGATTGCCGGTTTTCATGGACACAACATGGGACAAACGATGGAGCCACCGCTCGCCAGCGTCCTGACGCCGCGTGAAAAAATGGGGCAAATCTCCGCCGAACGCCTGCTGGCGAGACTTCGCGGCGAAGAAGTGGTGCCGAGAATGGTGGATGTAGGGTTTACGATTTCTGCGGGCGGAAGTATCTGATTTCTTTGCGCCTTCCCCTCTCTCGAGGGGATGGCTGGGATGGGGTGTTGGTTTTGCGGATGACAGCGCTGCCATTAAGCCCCCCTCCCGACTTCCCCGGTCTAAACATCCCCCTTCGCAGGGGAAAGTCTTACTTCTGTACCGTCTTCAAAGCCGCAATACAGCGATCCACCACACCTTCAAACTTGTGATCGATATTTACGCGCAACACGTCCGGCTCGTCTTCGCCGGGTTCTTCGAGTGCTTCAAACTGGCTGCGCAGCAAATCGGTCGGCATGAAGTGTCCGGCGCGTGCTTTCAGACGTTCGGCAATCACCTCAAAACTGCCTTTCATGTAAATAAATACCATGCCTTCGTTGTCTTTACGCAGGGCGTCGCGGTAACGGCGCTTCAGTGCGGAACAGACAATGATGCCGGTTTCATTTTTATGGCGCAGGCTGTAAGCCGCGTCGTTGAGGCGTAATAGCCACGGTGCACGATCATCGTCGTTCAGTGGCGTGCCGCTGGCCATCTTTTCAATATTGGCGCGGGGATGAAGATCATCGCCGTCGATAAATTTCGCGTTAATTTCACGGGCCAGTGCCGCGCCGACGGTGGATTTACCGCTGCCTGACACGCCCATCAGAATGATGCTTTGTCCTGCCATAAGTATGATCTCTATCCCAAAATGAACATTTTGACTGCGTAGTGAGTCCTAATATTAGCATGTTACCGGTATCATGATACCGGTAACAAATGGAGATGTGACTAATATCACAAAGGAATGCACTGCTGTTTTAGCGGTCGCGGTCTGTACCCGTTGCACTGTTAATTCCTACAACATCTTGAAAACTAAAAATAATGCGTCACCCGGTTTTTAGCCATACCTGAGTGACAGCATAAGGGGAAGAATATGCCATTAGTTATTGTAGCGGTGGGTGTCGCACTGCTGTTGTTACTTATGATCCGATTTAAGCTTAATGGCTTCATTGCACTGATTCTTGTCGCGCTGGCGGTGGGGATTATGCAGGGAATGCCGGTCGATAAAGTTATCACCTCAATCAAAAACGGGGTGGGTGGCACGCTTGGCAGTCTTGCGCTGATCATGGGCTTCGGTGCCATGCTCGGTAAAATGCTGGCGGATTGCGGTGGTGCACAACGTATCGCGACCACCCTTATAGAAAAGTTTGGCCGTGAGCACATTCAGTGGGCGATTGTGCTGACAGGTTTCATCGTCGGGTTTGCCCTGTTCTATGAGGTTGGCTTCGTGCTGATGTTGCCACTGGTCTTCACTGTGGCGGCGGCAGCGCGTCTGCCTTTGCTGTATGTCGGCGTTCCGATGGCGGCCGCGTTATCCGTCACACACGGATTCCTGCCTCCGCACCCTGGCCCGACGGCAATTGCGACGATTTTCCATGCGGATATGGGCAAAACGCTGTTGTTTGGCTCACTGCTGGCGGTGCCGACCGTTATTCTGGCCGGTCCTGTGTATGCGCGTTTCCTGAAAGGTATCGACAAACCGGTGCCGGAAGGTCTGTTTAACCCGAAAACCTTCACGGAAGAAGAGATGCCGGGCTTTGGCGTCAGTGTCGCCACCTCCCTGGTGCCGGTCATTCTGATGGCGTTTCGCGCGCTCTGCGAAATGATCCTGCCGAAAGGCCATCCGGTGCTGGCGTATGCTGAATTCTTCGGCGACCCGGTGATGGCAACGCTGATTGCGGTGCTGATCGCTATCTTCACCTTTGGTCTGAACCGTGGCCGCAAGATGGAAGATGTGATGGCGACTGTGACCGACTCCATCAAAATCATCGCGATGATGTTGTTAATTATCGGCGGTGGCGGGGCGTTCAAACAGGTGCTGGTGGACAGCGGTATTGAAAAATACATCGCGGCTCTGATGCACGGCAGCAACCTGTCGCCAATCCTGCTGGCCTGGTCTATCGCAGCGGTTCTGCGTATCGCGTTGGGTTCTGCCACCGTGGCCGCGATTACGGCGGGCGGTATTGCCGCACCACTGATCGCCACGACCGGCGTCAGTCCTGAACTGATGGTGATCGCCGTCGGGTCCGGCAGCGTGATTTTCTCGCACGTCAACGATCCGGGCTTCTGGCTGTTCAAGGAGTATTTCAACCTGAGCATTGTCGAAACCTTCAAATCCTGGTCGGTGCTGGAAACCATCATTTCCCTGTGCGGTCTGGCGGGATGCCTGCTGCTGTCGATGGTCGTCTGACGGCAAACGGATAGCGTAAAAAAGGCGAGCCAGATGGCTCGCCTTTTTCATTTCTTCTGTCGCTAAATCTTCAGATACGCCCTGATCCCATCGAGGAACATCTGCGTCGAGAGCATGACCAGAATCAGGCCCATCAGGCGTTCGAGGGCGCTGACGCCTTTATCACCCAGCAGGCGCAGGAACAGGTTTGAGAGCAACAGGATTGCCATCGACATGCCCCACGCGATAAACAGCGCCAGCGTTAAGTGACTCATCTGGTTTGGATACTGGTGCGAAAGCAGCATCAGCGTGGCGAGAATCGACGGACCGGCGACCAGCGGGATCGCCATCGGGACGAGGAAGGGTTCTTCACCGGCAGGCAGTCCGCTGCTGCTTTTCTCTTCCGACGGGAAAATCATTTTGATGGCGATCAGGAACAGGATAATACCGCCGGAAATCGACACAGTTTCAGTGCGCAGATTCAGAAACGACAGGATTTTTTCACCGGCGAACAGGAAGATCAGCATCAGGATGAGTGCGATCAGCATTTCGCGGATCAACACCACACGGCGACGTTTCGGGTCGAGATGTTTTAATACCGACATAAAAATCGGTAAATTACCCAGCGGATCCATAATTAAAAACAGCAAAATAGTTGCTGAAATCATTTCGGTCATAACTACCTCAGAAAAAATGCCAGTTATATACCCGTCATACTTCAAGTCGCAGATGCGTTAACTGCGCTCACTCACGCCGGTCACTTAGTTGTCTAAGCTCCCCAGGCTTCCTGAGCTTGTCGCGTTACTCGCAGGGCCAGCGCAAGCGCTGTTCAAAAGCGGAAACTTTTGTCCTGCAACTCGAATTATTGAGGGTATAAGTTGCGCTGCTATTAAAAGCCGCACTATTGATTAAATTCACTTGCCACTTCTACTACATTTTGTAAGGTGGTAGACCCGCGCGTTAATGGGGCGCAGTGCATCAAAACAGGCACTCACTGAGTGCAAACGCGCGTTCAAGCCGTTTTAAGCAGTTATCACCCTCAGGGCAGGACAGATATTATGAAAAATGTAGGTTTCGTTGGCTGGCGTGGAATGGTCGGTTCTGTACTCATGCAACGCATGATTGAAGAACGCGATTTCGACGCTATCCGTCCGGTATTCTTCTCCACTTCTCAGCACGGTCAGGCCGCGCCTTCTTTCACGGGTCAGTCCGGAACCTTGCAGGATGCTTATGATCTGGACGCCCTGAGCGCACTGGACATTATAATCACCTGTCAGGGCGGCGATTATACCAATGAAATCTATCCGAAGCTGCGTGAAATCGGTTGGTCTGGCTACTGGATTGACGCAGCATCCTCTCTGAGAATGGAAGATGACGCGATAATCATCCTCGACCCGGTCAACAACGCCGTGATCCGTCAGGGCATTGATAAAGGCATCAAAACCTTTGTGGGCGGTAACTGTACCGTCAGTCTGATGCTGATGTCGCTCGGCGGCCTGTTCGCTCATGATCTCATCGAATGGGCGTCTGTCGCCACCTATCAGGCGGCCTCCGGCGGCGGTGCGCGGCACATGCGCGAACTGCTGACCCAGATGGGAATGCTGCATAACAGCGTGGCGAAAGAGCTGGAAAACCCGGCTTCCGCCATTCTGGATATCGAACGTAACGTAACGGCGCTGACCCGCAGCGGCACGTTGCCAACCGATAACTTTGGTGTTCCGCTGGCGGGTGGTCTGATCCCGTGGATCGATAAACAGCTCGACAATGGCCAGACCAAAGAAGAGTGGAAAGGTCAGGCGGAAACCAACAAAATCCTCGGTACTTCCAGCATTATTCCGGTAGATGGGCTGTGTGTCCGTATCGGCGCGCTGCGCTGCCACAGCCAGGCGTTTACGCTGAAACTGAAAAAAGACGTGTCGGTGCCGGAAATCGAACAGATACTGGCTTCGCATAACGACTGGGTTCGTGTGATCCCGAATGACCGCGAATTATCGATGCGTGAACTGACGCCAGCGGCAGTCACCGGCACCATGAACACGCCGGTCGGCCGTCTGCGTAAACTGAACATGGGCCCGCAATATCTTTCAGCGTTCACCGTCGGTGACCAGCTGCTATGGGGCGCGGCAGAACCTTTACGACGTATGTTGCGAATTCTTCTGTAATCCGCCGCCAGGTTGAAAACTGCCCTGTTTTCTTCACGATGACTTCTCACGGGACACCAGCACGGTGTCCCGTTTTTAATTCTGCCATCATTCTCTTCCCCCTTTATCCGCCTTTTTCCAGCGCAACTCTCTGAATTTCATTTTGTGAAAAATTCATTGGTTTCTTCACGCTGATTTTTCGAACCTTTGTCTATGCTTAGTAGAAGAGCTCTGCCTCTTTGAGAAGCTGAAATAAGCACTTATTTGGAAATTGTGACCGTAAGCGTGATCACGCACCTTTTGGCAAAACTGAAACATAGCCGGATCACAAAGCGGCGATAAAAAGGGGAGCACACTAGGATCACGTTTCGCATTGAATACTTGACTGATTTTATTGGATTTATTGATTTAATTAATCATAGGACGTAATACATGTCTGTACTTCCCGATCAGCACGTCATTAATCAAATCATATCTGGCCACTACGCTGATCCTTTTTCTCTGTTGGGAATGCACTCTGTGGCTGCCGGGCTGGAAGTACGTGCCCTGTTGCCGGATGCGGATCAGGTCTGGGTCATTGATGTAGAAAAAGGTAAACAGGTGGCAGAACTGCGTCGCTACGACGACCGCGGTTTCTTTGTCGGCCTGATCCCGCGCCGTAAAAATGCGTTTCGTTACCAGCTGAAGGTCCGCTGGGGCGAGAATCTCCAGGTGATTGATGACCCGTACCGTTTCGGCACGCTGTTGCAGGAACTGGATATCTGGCTGCTGGCAGAAGGCACACACCTGCGGCCTTACGAAAAACTCGGCGCGCATCTGCAAACGCTGGACGGCGTCGAGGGGGTGAGTTTTGCCGTCTGGGCACCGAACGCCATGCGGGTTTCCGTGGTCGGTGAATTCAACTTCTGGGACGGCCGCCGGCACCCGATGCGTCAGCGCCGCGAAAACGGTATCTGGGAACTCTTTATTCCCGCTGTCCGCGAAGGTCAGCTGTATAAATTCGAAATTATCGACTGCCGCGGGCAGGTCAGCTTGCGCGCCGACCCTTATGCTTTCGAGGCGCAGATGCGTCCGGACACCGCTTCGTGCGTACGGAAATTACCCGACGTCGTGCCGCATTCAGAAAGCAGAAAGAAAGCCAATGCGCTGAATCAGCCGGTTTCGGTATATGAAGTGCACCTGGGTTCATGGCGTCGTCATGCTGATGATAATTTCTGGCTGAGCTATGGCGAACTGGCCGAGCAACTGGTTTCTTATGCTAAATGGATGGGCTTTACGCACATTGAACTGATGCCGGTCAATGAACATCCGTTCGACGGAAGCTGGGGTTATCAGCCGCTTGGTATGTACGCGCCGACCCGTCGTTTCGGTACGCCCATGGAATTTAAAGCCTTTGTCGATGCGGCGCATAACGCCGGGCTGAACGTGATTCTTGACTGGGTGCCGGGACATTTCCCAAGCGATGCCTACGGTCTGGCACAGTTTGACGGCACCGCGCTGTACGAATATGCCGATCCGCGTGAAGGCTATCATCAGGACTGGAATACGCTGATTTATAACTACGGTCGCCATGAAGTGCGTAACTACCTGGCAGGCAATGGTTTTTACTGGATTGAGCGGTTTGGTATCGACGGCCTGCGTGTCGATGCAGTGGCTTCCATGATTTACCGCGATTACAGCCGTAAACCCGGAGAGTGGATCCCGAATTATTACGGCGGACGCGAAAACCTGGAAGCCATTTCTTTCCTCAAATACACCAACCAGACCATCGGACGCGAACTCGGTGGTGCGGTGACGCTGGCAGAAGAATCGACCGATTATCCTGGCGTCACCATGCCACCGGATGCCAACGGGCTGGGTTTTCATTACAAGTGGAATATGGGCTGGATGCACGATTCCCTGACCTATATGCAGCTTGATCCTGTTCACCGCAAATATCATCACAATCTCATGACATTCGGCGTCCTTTACGCCTACAGCGAGAACTTTATCTTGCCGCTGTCGCACGACGAAGTGGTGCACGGTAAGAAATCCTTGCTGGATAAAATGCCCGGCGACGTCTGGCAGAAATTCGCTAATCTGCGTGCCTACTACGGTTTTATGTGGGCGCACCCGGGCAAGAAACTGCTGTTTATGGGCAATGAATTTGCACAAGGGCGTGAGTGGAATTTCGACGCCAGCCTCGACTGGCACCTGCTCGACGATCCGACCAGCTGGCACAGCGGCGTACAGCATCTGGTACGCGACCTGAACCTGGTCTATCAGGCTAACGCGCCGTTATATGAGCTGGATTACAATCCCCGTGGCTTCGAATGGCTGGTGGTCGACGATCATGAAAACTCGATTTTCGCCTTTGCCCGCCGTGACGAACAGGGCGGTGAAGTGATCGTCATCAGTAACTTTACGCCGGTCCCGCGCGAGCATTATCGCATCGGTATCAGCCGTCCGGGTCGCTATCACGAAATCCTCAATACAGATTCGCATTACTACCGTGGCAGCAATGTCGGCAACGGCGGCGATATTTACAGTGAGAATATCAGCCATCATCAGCGTGACCATTCGATCAGCGTGACCATTCCACCGCTGGCGACGGTTTATTTGCGAAGGGAGGCGTAATGAAACAGCCCGGTCCCGGTCTGCCCGCGCCTTTTGGTGCGCATCTCAGAGATAACGGCGTCAATTTTTGCCTGTACTCCGCCCATGCGGAAAAAGTGGAGTTATGTCTTTTTGATGAGACCGGCAGTGAGCAGCATCTGCCCCTGACCGGGCGAACCGGCAACCTCTGGCATGGATTTGTGCCAGATCTCAAAGCCGGGCAGCGCTACGGTTACCGCGTTTACGGTCCATTCGATCCCCTAAAGGGCCACCGGTTTAACCCGAAAAAAGTGCTGATTGACCCGAGCGCCCGCGCGATTGACGGCGTACTGCTCGACAACGCACGGTTCACCGGCGGCACCAGTGCTCCGGACGAGAAAGACAGCGCCGTGGTTGCGCCTAAGTCGGTGGTGGTCGCCGGAAATTTCGACTGGGGTGATGATAAACCCCCGGCGAAACCCTGGGGCGAAACGGTGATTTACGAGGCACATGTCCGCGGCCTGACGCGCCAGCATCCGCATATTCCGGCCGCCATACGCGGCACCTATGCCGGGCTGGCACATCCGGTGATGCTTGAATACTTGCAGCATCTGGGCATTACCGCAATAGAACTGTTGCCGGTGCAGCATCATGCCGACGAACCGCGCCTGCAACGCCTCGGACTGAGCAATTACTGGGGCTACAACGTGTTGGCGCCTTGCGCTGTGGATCCGCGTTATGCCAGCGGACTGGGCGGTGTATCGGCGCTGAATGAATTTAAATCGGCAGTCAAAGCGCTGCACCAGGCGGGTATCGAGGTGATCCTGGACGTGGTGTTTAATCACAGCGCCGAGCTGGATATCGACGGTCCGTTTATTTCTTTTCGCGGCATCGACAACGCCAGCCTGTACTGGCTCAACGACGACGGCTCTGACAACAACATGACCGGTTGCGGTAACACAATGCGGCTGGTGGATGAGGAGATGATCGCCTGGACAATCGACAGCCTGCATTATTGGGTACGCGAATGTCACGTTGATGGGTTCCGCTTTGATTTAGCGACAGTTCTCGGCAGAACGCCGGAGTTTTCCGCTCAGTCACCGCTGTTCATGGCCATTAAGCAGGATGATGTTCTCTCAAAAATCAAACTGATTGCTGAGCCGTGGGATATCGGTACCGGCGGTTACCAGCTGGGGAATTTCCCGGCACCGTTTGCCGAATGGAGTGATGTATGGCGCGACAATATGCGTCAGTTCTGGCTGCATGGCGATCTTGCCCTCGGTCGGTTTGCCGGGCGTTTTGCAGGCTCTGCCGACACGTTCATCCCGGCACAGCGTGAACCTTACGCCAGCATCAACATGCTGACGGCACATGACGGCTTCACGTTGCGCGATCTTGTCAGTTTTAACCACAAACATAACCAGGCTAACGGTGAAGAAAACCGCGACGGCCATAACGAAAATTTCAGCCAAAACCACGGTCAGGAGGGGCTGGAGGCGCCTGATGACATATTACAGCAGCGCCGTCTCAGCCAGCGGGCCTTGCTGGCGACGCTGTTTTTATCACAGGGTACACCGATGTTGCTGGCCGGTGATGAACTCGGTAATAGCCAGTCGGGTAATAACAATGCTTATTGCCAGGACAATCCGATGACCTGGCTCGACTGGGAAAGCGCAGATGAAAGCCTGATGGCCTATGCCAGCGCACTGATTGCGCTGCGCCGGAAAATTCCGGCACTGACGCAAAACCGCTGGTGGCAGGAGGGCAGCGGGGAGGTGCAATGGCTGAATCAACAAGGGCAACCAATGAGTCCCGGTGACTGGGAGCAGGGTCCGCAGCAGTGGCTGCAAATCTGCCTGTCACAGCGCTGGTTGGTTATCGTTAATGCCTCACTGCACGAGGTGGATTTGCACCTGCCGTCGGGAAACTGGCAGCCGGTGGCACCGTTCAACAGCGTGCTTTTTGATGAGGAACCCCGGCGTGTCATGGAAGGCTCGCAATGGCGGGCGGCAGCAAAAACCCTCTGTGTCCTACAAGATTTCACTCCACAGAGCCGGTCATTATAAAAATGAAGGAGTCAGATATGGCGACATTAGATAACCGGGACCCGGTCATGCTGGCAAGACAGTTGCCGCTGAAATCCGTGGCATTAATCCTTGCCGGGGGACGGGGTTCAAGGTTGAAAGATTTGACCGCAACCCGGGCAAAACCCGCCGTTCATTTTGGCGGGAAATTCCGCATCATTGATTTTGCCCTGTCAAATTGCCTGAACTCTGGCATCCGCCGCATCGGCGTAATCACACAATATCAGTCACACACGCTGGTTCAGCATATCCAGCGTGGCTGGTCTTTCCTCAATGAAGAAATGAACGAATTTGTGGATTTACTCCCGGCGCAGCAACGCCACAGTACCGAGCACTGGTACAAAGGGACCGCCGATGCGGTTTATCAGAATCTGGATATTATCCGTCGTTACAAGGCCGAATTTGTGGTGATCCTGGCGGGCGATCATATCTACAAAATGGATTACTCACGGATGCTGATCGACCATGTGCAGAAAGGCGGTGAATGTACCGTCGCCTGCCTGGAAGTACCGCGCGCCGAAGCCAGTGAATTCGGTGTTATCGGCGTCACTGAGGATTATCACATCACCAGTTTCGTTGAAAAACCCAAAGACCCGCCGCCGATGCCCGGCAATCCCGATATGGCGCTGGCGAGCATGGGCATCTACATTTTTAATGCAGATTATCTGTTTCGCATGCTTGAAGAAGACATGGCGAGTGAAGAGTCGAGCCATGATTTCGGCAAAGACCTGATCCCCAAACTGACCCGTCAGGGCGTTGCCCGTGCGCATCCGTTTGGTCTTTCCTGTGTCACGCAAAACGATGAGGCGCCGCCGTACTGGCGTGATGTCGGTACGCTGGAAGCTTACTGGCGCGCCAATCTGGATCTGGCTTCCGTCACGCCGGAGCTGGATATGTATGACCGCGACTGGCCGATCCGGACTCATATGGAGCCGCTGCCGCCCGCCAAATTTGTACAGGATCGCTCCGGCAGTCACGGCATGACCATGAATTCACTGGTAGCCGGTGGTGTGATTGTTTCCGGTTCGGTGGTGGTGCATTCCGTACTGTTCCCGCGGGTACGGGTCAATTCTTTCTGCAATATCGATTCGGCCATCATCCTGCCGGATGTGAATGTCGGTCGTTCATGCCGTTTACGCAAATGCGTCATTGACCGCGCTTGTCAGATCCCTGAAGGCATGGTGATTGGTGAGAATGCCGAGGAAGACAGCCGGCGTTTCTACCGTTCGGAAGGTGGCGTAGTGCTGGTGACCCGCGCAATGCTGGCGAAGCTTTAAACAGACGATATTAATACGAATTTTCGTCATCCTGGTGAGCGCCGGGATGACCGGGATAATCAGGAGCGCGAATGCAGGTTTTACATGTTTGTTCTGAGCTGTTTCCGCTATTAAAAACAGGCGGCCTTGCGGATGTCGCCGGTGCATTACCCGCCGCTCAGATTGCGGAGGGCGCGGATGTCCGCGTACTCATTCCGGCTTTCCCTGACGTCAAAAAAGGGCTGGGGGAAACGCAGGTGATTGGTACGCTGGCCACCTTTGCCGGGGATGTCACCCTTTCACTGGGTTATTTTGATGGCGTGGGTATTTATATTATTGATGTACCGGGATTGTATGACCGTCCCGGTAGCCCGTATCACGATCAATCGTCGTTCGCCTATCCGGATAATCATTTGCGCTTTGCGCTGCTGGGCTGGATGGCCTGTGAACTGGCCCTGAATTTCGATCCGCAGTGGCGGCCTGACATTGTCCATTCTCATGACTGGCACGCCGGGCTGTGTTCCGCCTATATCCGCGCCCGCAATGCGCCCGTTCGGACGATTTTCACCGTACATAATCTGGCGTTTCAGGGATTGTTTGGTGCACATCATCTCGATGAGCTGTATATCCCGCGCGAGTTCTTTCAGATGCACGGGCTGGAATTCTATGGCCAGATATCTTTTCTGAAAGCCGGTCTGTTCTATTCTGATCACGTGACGACCGTCAGCCCGACGTATGCAAAAGAAATCACCCGTCCCGAATTTGGTTACGGCATGGAATCTTTGCTGCTGGAACGTGAAATGCAGGGGCGACTGACGGGGATCCTTAACGGGGTCGATGAAGCCATCTGGCAGCCACGTGATGACGTGTTGCTGTCGGCACGCTACGATGCGGAGGATTTACGCGCCAAAGCGGTCAATAAAGCCTATCTGCAAAGGGCGATGGGACTGGATGTTGATGATTCGCGTCTGGTGTTTGCGGTTGTGAGTCGTCTGACCAGCCAGAAAGGGCTGGATCTGGTGCTTGAAGCCTTACCGGACTTGCTCGAACGCGGGGGCCAGTTAGCGCTTTTGGGCGCGGGTGATGCGGTGCTGCAACAGGCATTTCTGGCGGCAGCGGCAGATAATCCGGGGCAGGTTGGCGTGCAACTTGGCTATCACGAAGCGTTTTCCCACCGTATTATCGGTGGGGCGGACGTCATTATGGTGCCAAGCCGATTTGAACCTTGCGGTTTAACCCAGTTGTATGGCCTTAAATACGGCACATTACCGCTGGTGCGCCGCACCGGTGGGCTGGCTGATACGGTGGTCGATTGTGCGCTGGAAAATCTGGCCGACGGAACAGCCAGTGGTTTTGTCTTTGAAGAAGCAACGGGGAAATCGCTGGGAAATGCGATCCGCCGGGCATTTGTTTTGTGGAGCCGACCGAAACACTGGCGACACGTCCAGCAACACGCCATGGGTATTGATTTCGGCTGGAAGGTGGCTGCACAGGAATATATTGCCCTGTACAACCGCCTGCTGTCCTGACCCTGAACGCAGCTAACTTGATCGGGAATGTAACGTTATGACTTCACCGTTTAATTACAACTCACCGACAGTCAGTGTCGAAGCGCTTAAGCATTCTATTGCCTATAAACTGATGTTTATCATCGGCAAAGATCCGTCTATTGCGACACAACACGACTGGCTGAACGCCACATTGTTTGCGGTGCGCGACCGTATGGTGGAACGCTGGTTGCGTTCTAACCGGGCGCAAACCTCACAGGACGTACGACAGGTTTATTACCTGTCGATGGAGTTTCTGATTGGACGGACGCTTTCCAATGCGCTGCTGGCGATGGGCATTTACGATGACCTGAAAAACGCGCTTGATGAAATGGGCTTTGATCTGGAAGAACTGATCGGGGAAGAAAATGATCCCGGTTTAGGTAACGGCGGCCTCGGGCGGCTGGCGGCCTGTTTCCTTGATTCACTGGCAACGCTGGCGCTGCCGGGGCGTGGTTACGGCATCCGTTATGAATATGGTATGTTCGCGCAAAGCATCATCAACGGTGAGCAAAAAGAAGCGCCGGATTACTGGCTGGAATACGGTAATCCGTGGGAGTTCCAGCGTTATAACACCCGTTATAAAGTGCGTTTCGGCGGACGTGTGCAACATGAAGGCATCAAAACCCGCTGGCTGGAAACGGAAGAAGTCATTGCCTGCGCCTATGACCAGGTCATTCCCGGCTACGATACCGACGCCACCAACACGCTGCGCTTGTGGGGCGCGCAGGCCAGTAATGAAATCAATCTGGGTAAATTCAATCAGGGTGATTATTTCGCGGCGGTGGAAGACAAAAACCACTCTGAGAACGTATCCCGCGTGTTGTATCCCGATGACTCGACCTACTCCGGTCGCGAGTTGCGCTTGCGGCAGGAGTATTTCCTGGTGTCGGCAACCGTGCAGGATATCCTCAACCGGCATTACACCACGCACCATACTTACGACAATCTGGCCGATAAAATCGCCATTCACCTCAATGACACGCATCCGGTGCTGTCGATCCCTGAGCTGATGCGTCTGCTCATCGATGAGCATAAATTCGAGTGGAAAGCCGCGTGGGAAACTGTGTGTCACGTTTTCTCTTACACCAATCACACGCTGATGAGTGAAGCTCTGGAAACCTGGCCGGTAGACATGATCGGTAAGATCCTGCCACGTCATCTGGAGATTATTTTCCAGATTAACGATCACTTCCTGAAAGAAGTGGCGGAAAAGATCCCCAATGATAATGGCCTGCTCTCACGGGTCTCGATTATCGATGAAGGCAACGGTCGTAAAGTGCGGATGGCGTGGCTTGCTGTGATCGCCAGTCATAAAGTTAACGGTGTTTCCGAACTGCATTCCGAGCTGATGGTGCAATCGCTGTTCGCCGATTTCGCCCGTGTTTATCCTGACCGTTTTTGTAATAAAACCAATGGTGTCACGCCGCGCCGCTGGCTGGCGCTGGCCAATAAACCGCTGTCAGCGGTGATTGATGATGCTATCGGTAAGACCTGGCGTTCTGATCTGAGCCAGTTGGCGGAACTGGAGCAGAATCTGGATTATCCGAGCTTCCTGCAGGCAATCCGTAAGGCCAAGCTGGACAACAAAAAACGGCTGGCGCTGTATATAGCCCAGAAGCTGAACATCGTGGTTGATCCGAAAAGTCTTTTTGATGTGCAGATTAAGCGCATCCATGAATATAAACGTCAGCTGATGAACGTGTTGCATGTCATCACCCGCTATAACCGTATCCTCGAAGAACCGGACGCCGAATGGGTGCCACGCACGGTGATTTTTGCCGGTAAAGCGGCCTCGGCGTATTACGCAGCGAAGCAGATCATCCGGCTGATCAATGACGTGGCGGCGGTGATCAACAACGATCCGCGTGTGGCTAACAAACTCAAGATCGTTTTCATTCCGAACTACAGTGTCAGTCTGGCCCAGCTGATTATCCCGGCAGCCGATCTTTCCGAGCAAATCTCGCTGGCGGGCACTGAAGCATCCGGCACCAGTAACATGAAGTTTGCCCTTAACGGCGCACTGACGATAGGCACGCTGGACGGTGCCAATGTCGAAATGCTCGAACATGTGGGTGAGGAGAATATCTTTATCTTTGGCAACACCACGCCACAGGTCGAGGAATTACGCCGCAAGGGCTACAACCCGCATACCTATTTCGAGCAGGATGCCGAACTGCATCAGGTGCTGACGCAAATCGCCACTGGCGTCTTTAGTCCGGCCGAGCCGAAGCGTTACACCAATTTGTTCGATACGCTGGTCAACCTCGGTGATCACTATCAGGTACTGGCGGATTATCGCAGTTATGTCGATACGCAGGATAAAGTCGATGAGCTGTATAAACTGCCGGAGGAGTGGACGCGACGCACGTTACATAACATCGCCAATATGGGCTATTTCTCCTCGGACCGTACCATTCAGGAATACGCCGATGAGATCTGGAACATTAAGCCGGTGAAGTTGTAGAACGGGAATAAAGATGGGACTTTCAGCTCCTCCCCCTGCGAAGGGGGGGAGCTGATTAAATCAAGACGCCAGCGACAAATGTTTCTTCTGCTGTTTGTGTGTTTCCAGCCATTCAGCAACGCGTTGTTGCTGGGTTTTATCCAGCCACATGCCAAGTTTGGTGCGACGCCAGATGGCATCATCAAGCTGTGAAACCCACTCTTTTTCCACCAGATAACGCAGTTCCGCTTCGTAGAATCCGTGACCGAAATCTTCGCCCAGCGACGCCAGACTGGTTGCACCATTCAGCAGCAACTCTGTCTGACTGCCATAGGTGCGCGCATAACGGCGAGCCAGAGGTTCCGGTAACCATTTGAAACGGTTACGTAAATTAGCACTGTAAGTATCACGGTCACCATTGAGTTTCCCGCCAGGCAGTATTGCCGTTTTGGTCCACGCCGGGCCGGCTTTCGGATAGTACTTCACCAGTTTTTCCAGTGCGTGTTCCGCCAGTTTACGGTAGGTGGTCAGCTTGCCGCCAAATACAGAAAGCAGCGGCGCTTTGCCATCCTGATCGTGAACGTCGAGGGTATAATCACGGGTGACAGCCTGCGGTGAATCTGATTCGTCATCGCACAGCGGACGCACGCCGGAGTAGGTCCAGACAATGTCTTCTGTGGTCAGCTGTTTCTTAAAGTGATCGTTGTAAACTTTCAGCAGATAACCGATCTCTTTATCATCAATTTTTACTTCTTTCGGATCGCCGTGATATTCCACGTCGGTTGTCCCGATGATCGAGAATTCATCCATCCACGGGATCACAAACACAATGCGGTGATCTTCGTTTTGCAGAATGTAAGCCTGAGGCTGATTGTGCGCGCGCGGCACCACAATATGGCTACCTTTGATCAGACGGATGCCATAGGGTGATTTCAACTTCAGGCCGTCGTCGAAGAAATGTTTTACCCATGGACCGGTGGCGTTCACCAGACCTTTGGCGCGCCAGGTAAAGGTTTTGCCGGTATCGATCTCTTCGGCTTCCACCATCCACAGTCCGTCTTCACGCCAAGCACGGGTCACGCGGGTACGTGTGCGGACTTCGCCGCCACGCGCTTCCACTTCCTGGGCGTTGACGACCACTAAACGCGCGTCGTCAACCCAGCAGTCCGAGTATTCAAAACCTTTGGTCAGTTCTGGCTTCAGCACAGAATCACTGCCGAATTTCAGGCTTTTACTGGCCGGCAGGCTGGTACGTTTGCCCAGATGGTCGTACAGGAACAAACCGGCGCGGATCATCCAGGCCGGGCGCAGATGCGGCTGATGTGGCAAACGGAAACGCATCGGGAAAGCAATATGCGGTGCCATTTTCAACAACACTTCACGTTCGGCCAGCGCTTCGCTGACCAGACGGAATTCGTAATGTTCCAGATAGCGCAGGCCACCGTGGATCAGTTTAGAACTGGCCGAAGAGGTCGCGCAGGCCAAGTCTTGCGCTTCAAGCAGCAGAACAGACAGCCCGCGGCCAGCTGCATCTACTGCGATGCCGGTACCATTAATACCGCCACCAATTACGATCAAGTCTTTGGTTTCCACGTCATCTTCCTCCAGATGTTCGCAATAGCTCTTTTATGTTCGTTTTCGCTCATGATTGTAATCGAGAATCGACATACAAGCCAAGCGTTAACCAAATAAAAACAATTATGCGTGATGGAGGTAACATTTTTGTGGCGGTTTCGAGCAAAATGGTAAAGGGAGGACGAAACCGAACGCTGCTACGCGTGGAATTTTTCGAAATTGTTCGTTTTGGTCTGGCGGATGGGGGGGAAGAAAAGCAGGAGCGCCAGAGCGACGCTCCCTAAATCCAGGAAAATCAGCAGAGTTCGAGATGTACGTCGTACTTATCGATGATTTGCTTCACGCTGTCCGGCGGCTGTTTGTCGGTGAACAGATAATGGATCAGATCCATTTTGCCGAGGTTAACCATCGCATTGCGACCAAATTTGGAATGGTCGGTTACCAACATAACGCAGCGGGAGTTTTCGATAATGGCACGTTTGGTACGGGCTTCGTGATAGTCGAATTCGAGCAGTGAACCGTCCATATCAATGCCGCTGATGCCGAGAATGCCGTAATCAAGGCGGAACTGTGAGATGAAATCCAGCGTTGCTTCGCCCATGATACCGCCATCGCGGGCACGTACTTCGCCGCCTGCGAGGAATAAACGAAAATCCTCCTTGGCCGTCAGCAGTGTCGCAACGTTCAGATTATTGGTCACGATGCGCAGATTTTTATGGTTAAGCAGTGCATGTGCCACGGCTTCCGGCGTGGTACCGATATCAATAAACAGCGTTGAGCCATCAGGGATCTGGCTGGCGACGCGTTCGGCGATACGTGCTTTCGCTTCCGACCACATCACTTTACGGTCGTTGTATGCCGCATTCACTGAGCTGGACGGCAAGGCCGCGCCGCCATGGTGACGGTGAATTTTATTCTGTTCAGCCAAATCATTGAGATCACGGCGGATAGTCTGCGGGCTGACTGCAAAATGTTCCACCAGTTCTTCGGTACTGACATAGCCTTGCTGGCGAACTAAATCGATAATGGCATCATGGCGTTGTGTTTGTTTCACCCGAATCCCCTACTTACTTTTTTTGTTGCGCGGAGTGCGCGTATCAACAAATGCCATGACCAGGCCGAGACCCAGACCAAACGCATGGGCGGCATTCGACACGGCCGCGCCGCCGGTTGCATAACCAATGAACATGAAAATCAACGAAATGACCAGTAATCCGCCGGGGACGTACAGACGACTTTCCGGTTTCAGCTGGCCGGTCAGCCAGGCGTAACCCATCAGCGCGTAAACCACACCGGACAAACCACCGAACCACGAACCATTGACCATTGACTGGCCCCAGCCGCTGATCAGGGCTGAAATGAGAGTCACGGTAAACAGTTTGCCGCTGCCCAGATGCATCTCAATCTGGCTGGCGAGATACCACCACCAGGCCAGATTAATCAGCAGGGCAATAAAGGAGAAGTTCATCAGAGCCGGAGTGAACCAGCGCCATAACTGGAAAACGCGTGAACTGTCCGGCCAGGCCAGCCAGTTCATCACCAGTTCGTCGCCGACCATCTGTTGCAGGATAAACACTGCAAGACTCAGCACAATCATGCCAATCGTCAGGGGGCCGGCGCGGCTGCGCAGGGTTTTCAGAAAAGGTGTATGTGACATCCGCAAATTGGGCTGCGCCTTGCCGGTTTTCCAGCTGGCTTCCTGATAGCGCGGATGCAGTGGATCGCGCACAAACAGCGCCACCTGCTTTTCGGCTTCTTCCAGGCGGGATTCATCTTCCAGCCAGAGCTGCACTTCCTGACTTTCATGTTTCATCGTCAGCGTAAAACCCTGCGTTGCCATGTAATCGACAAAAGCCTGAGCGAGGCGGGGGTTGTTCAGATTAAGAATGCGCACCATAGCGTTAAGCGGTTTCCCTAATTGTTTGATTTGTTGCCGTCATTTTAGGGCAATACCTTATCTGCCAGCGTGGGGGATGTCGATTATAACGTCAGAAGGATAAAGGAGGGGAATTTAGGCATGCTGTGCGGTTATCTGCGAATAGAAAATTATAGTGATGTGATGAGGATCGAAGTCTTTTGCAACACCGCCGGATGACGGTGTTGCAAAATCAAGCCCTTAAAGCCCTTCAAGCGCCTGTTGCAGATCAGCAATCAGGTCTTCGGTG
This sequence comes from Rahnella perminowiae, assembly GCF_019049695.1. NCBI lineage: Bacteria > Pseudomonadati > Pseudomonadota > Gammaproteobacteria > Enterobacterales > Yersiniaceae > Rahnella > Rahnella perminowiae. Next base: position 81,197 of record NZ_JAFMOT010000186.1, on the reverse strand, counting down.
TCTTCGATACCGATGCTGATGCGCACCAGCCCGTCGGTGATACCGCTCTGACGGCGGACTTCCGGCGCGACGGCGCTGTGCGTGGTGGATGCCGGATGGCAGGCCAGCGAATCGGTGTCGCCGAGCGAGACCGCCTGCGTGATAATGCTCAGCTTATCAAGGAAAGTCCGTGCGGCGTTCAGCCCGCCTTTCAGCTCAATCGCCATGATGCCGCCAAACAGTTTCATCTGGCGTGAGGCGGTGGCGTGTCCCGGATGCTGTTTCAGCCCCGGATAGAACACGGTGTCTACCGCGCTGTGGCTGTCGAGGAATTCCGCCACCGCCTGTGCGCTCAGCGAACTGGCTTCGACGCGCAGCGGCAGTGTTTTCAGGCCGCGGATCAGCAAACTGGCTTCGAACGGGCTCAGGTTACCGCCAAATTGTTTCAGACTCAGGGTACGGATGGGCGTGATCAACGCCGCCGAACCGGCCACCACACCGCCGGTCGCATCGCCATGACCGCTGATGTATTTGGTCGCGGAATGCAGAACGATATCAATACCCAGCGCCAGCGGACGTGTCAGGTACGGCGTGGCGAAAGTGTTATCCGCCACACTGACCGCACCGGCCGCTTTGGAAAGACGCGCGATTTCTGCCAGATCGGCGATATCCAGCCCCGGATTAGCGGGAGTTTCCACCAGTACCACTTTGGTATTTTTGGTGAATGCGGCTTCCAGTTCATTCACATTCGCAACGTGAACCGGTTTGATACCATATCGCGGCAGCAAATTACGCACTACGCCTTCGGTACCGCCGTACAGCGTGCCGATATGAATGATTTCATCGCCGGGAACCAGCAGGGCAAACAGCGTGGCGCTGATCGCCGCCATGCCACTGGCACAGGCGACGGCGGTTTCTGCGCCTTCGAGCGCTGCCAGTTTTTGTTCGAAAACGGCCACGGTCGGATTGGCGAAACGGCTGTAAATATAGCCCGGTTCTTCACCGCTGAAACGGCGTGCGCCGCTGTCGAAATCCGGGTATGAAAATGCCGATGCGGCGGTGATTGGCGTGGCAATGGCGCCGGTCAGAGCATCGGGCTGCTGTCCACCATGAACGGCGAGCGTACGCAACCCTAAAGAACGTGAAGTGTTCAGATTTTTCATCTTGAAATCCTGTCGATAGTAGGCGGAAATTATATCAACACTGGAGAAATGTAGCTTTTTCGGCTTAAGAATATTTTCGGCGCAAACCCGATAGCCTGGTTATAAAGACTATAGCTTGCGCCAGGGACAAATAAAGAGAGGATCAGACTTCAATATCTTGCGGGAAAGTTTTTGACCAGGCTTCGAAACCGCCGTCAACGCTGTAGACCGATTCGAAACCCTGAGAGATCAGAAACTGTGCGGCACCGCGGCTGCTGATACCGTGATAGCACATCACCAGCACCGGTGTTTTGGCATCGGTCTGCTGAATAAATTCAGGCAGGCTGTCGTTACTCAGATGCCAGGCACCCGGTGCATGTGCTGCGCCGAAGCTTTGCGGGTCGCGGATATCGACCATCACCGCTTCGCCAGCTGTCAGGCGGTTACGGGCTTGTTCTACGCTGATTGCTTCAAATTGTTCCATTCTGGTCGTGCCTCATAAAAGGTGATGCCCACATTCTACCCAATAATGGCACAACTAAGACCAGACAAAGAGAAGGGATAAAGTTAAACCAGGATCACTTTCACGCCTTTTTGGCGTAACTGTCCGATGATTTCATCATTCGCTTCTTTGCCGGTGATCAGCACATCAATTTGTTCGGTGCGGCTGAACAACATGCCTGCACGTTGACCGATTTTGCTGCTGTCGACCAGCACCGCCAGATTTCCCACATAATTGAGCATCTTCTGTTCGGCCATTGCGGTAAGCATATCAGTTTTGTACAGGCCGTCGGGGGTCAGCCCGGCACCGCTGGTAAACATCCAGTGCCCCGCATACAGACTGGCGTCGCCGTCCTGAGGTGCCAGCGTAATGGACTGACTTTTATTGTACTGCCCCCCCATGATCACCACGCTGTCGTGCTCCTGCTCAATCAGGTAATTAGCCAGCGGCAGATAATTAGTGATGACCTGAATGTCTTTTCCGCACATTTCACGGCCCAGCAGAAATGCCGTCGAACCGCAGTTAATCACCACGCTTTCACCCGGCAGGCACAGTTCGGCTGCTGCTTTAGCGATACGCATTTTCTCGTTGAGATTGTGCGTCTGGTGAATATTCAGCGGTGTCCAGTTCTGACGTGGCTGATTAACGGCTTCCGCGCCGTTGCGCACTTTACGCAACTTCCCCAGTTCATTGAGCTTGGTAATGTCACGACGCGCCGTGGCCGGTGAAATATCAAATTGATCAATCACATCGGCAACGGAAATCTGCCCCTGGCGTTGTAGCAGATCGAGAATGGCATTGTGGCGTTGTGGCTCAGTCATGGTGGCTCCGCAGGTAAATAGGTGATTACCGCGTGATTATAAACGAGCAGTAATGGCAATTACATTGTTAATAAAAAGGCGGAGTCTGTTGCCTCCGCCTTTTAGAAAGATGTCTTACAGGAAGGATTTGAACGGTAAATCCGTGTCTGTGCTAAAGCAGTCGTCAAAACCACGCGGGTAATGATATTCGAAATTATCTTTATCATCCGGATAGGTGAATTTGCCGCCTACCTGCCAGATAAAGGGCTTGAAGCCGTATTTCAGACGGTCTTTTTTCATCTCCCACAGCACACGTATTTCCTGGGGATCGGCCTGGAAATTAGACCAGATATCATGATGGAACGGGATCACCACTTTGGTTCTCAGTGATTCCGCCATACGCAGCATATCGACGCTGGTCATTTTGTCGGTCACGCCGCGCGGGTTCTCGCCGTACGAGCCGAGTGCCACGTCAATCTGGTACTCATTGCCGTGTTTGGCATAGTAGTTGGAATAGTGCGAGTCGCCGCTGTGATACAGGTTTCCGCCCGGCGTTTTGAACAGATAATTCACTGCACGCTGATCCATCATATCGGGTAATACGCCCGCAGCTTTCTGGCCGGCGGGCAGGGTGATCAGCACCGTGCGGTCAAAAGAATCCAGCGCGTGGATTTCCACATCTTTGATTCTCACCACTTTGCCCGGCGTCATCACGATGCACCGGTTTGCCGGTACACCCCAGCTCATCCACAAGTCCACGCAGGTTTGCGGGCCGATAAAGGGCACGTCGGCAGAACAATTTTGCATGACGGCAGCGGCGACGTTCACATCAATATGATCATTGTGATCGTGAGTGGATAACACTGCGTCGATCTCCCTGATCGCAAAGGGATCGAGCACAAACGGCGTGGTGCGCAGATTCGGCTGTAGCTTCTTCACACCGGCCATGCGCTGCATCTGGTGGCCGGTTTTCATCAGCGGGCTGCTGTGATTTTGCTTGCCGACGCCGCACCAGAAATCGACACAAATATTCGCACCGCCCTCTGATTTCAGCCAGACCCCCGTGCAGCCCAGCCACCACATGGCAAACGTGCCCGGCGCGACCTTTTCCTGCTCGATTTCTTCGTTTAACCAGGTGCCCCATTCCGGAAAGGTACTGAGGATCCAGGACTCGCGGCTGATCGTTTCTACTTTGCTCATAATATTTCCTCATTTGAATTTGCTTTGAAAATAGAATCACAATAAATCATTTAATGATTAAATGTGATTTATTTGTGCGGAAGTTATCATTGAAAATTCATTGTGACAATGATTTTAAAGCGGGTTTTTCCACGGCAAGAAATGCCTGCCAGCAGGGGGAGTGACCGGATCTAGGGTATGATGAGATGTTTTTTATAGAGTTATATAACTGAAATATCGAATAAATATAAAGTTTAGGATGCAGAAATAAATTCGTGCTCATGAGGATATCTTGCGAGACTGCTCACAAATAATCATTATGAATCTTTATCTGATTCGATGTGAGCATTAAAGTGCGTCTGTCCCTCACTTTTTAGCGCGAAGTTTGATGTGTGAGCGCGTTGAAGAGATCAAACAAGGTCAGACGGAGAGTCTTATGGAATTCCTCTACACCATCTTCACCGTATTTTTTAATCAGGTAATGACCAACGCGCCGCTGCTGTTGGGTATTGTGACCATGCTCGGTTACATCCTGCTCAGAAAGAGCGCCACGGTGATCATCAAGGGCACGATCAAGACCATCATCGGCTTCATGTTGCTACAGGCAGGTTCCGGCATTCTCACGGGGACGTTCAAACCGGTGGTGGCGAAACTTTCAGAAGTGTATGGCATTAATGGTGCCATTTCAGACACCTACGCTTCAATGATGGCAACAGTCGAACGCATGGGTGAGGCTTACAGCTGGGTCGGATATGCGGTGCTGATCGCCCTTGCACTGAATATCCTGATGGTGATATTCCGCCGTATCACCGGCATCCGCACCATCATGCTCACCGGGCACATCATGTTCCAGCAGGCGGGGCTGATTGCGGTGTTCTTCTTCATCATGGGCTATCCGATGTGGACGACCATCTGGTCAACGGCCGTTCTGGTGTCGCTCTACTGGGGCATCACCTCAAACATGATGTACAAACCGACGCAGGCGGTGACTGAAAACAGCGGTTTCTCGATAGGTCATCAGCAGCAATTTGCGTCGTGGATAGCCTATAAAATCGCGCCATATCTCGGTAAAAAAGAAGACAGCGTGGAAGACCTCAAATTGCCCGGCTGGCTGAATATCTTCCATGACAATATCGTCTCCACCGCCATCGTGATGACGGTGTTCTTTGGCATCATCCTGTGTTCCTTCGGCCTCGACACCCTGCAGCAAATGGCCGGAAAAACTCACTGGACCATCTACATTCTGCAAACCGGTCTGATGTTTGCGGTGGCGATTTTCATCATCATTCAGGGCGTGCGGATGTTCGTCGCTGAACTGACCGAAGCCTTTAACGGCATCTCTCAACGCTTAATTCCCGGTGCCGTTCTGGCCATCGACTGTGCGGCCATCTACAGCTTTGCACCGAACGCCGTGGTCTGGGGCTTTATGTGGGGCACTATCGGCCAGCTGATTGCCGTCGGCATTCTGTTCGGCATGGGCTCTTCGATCATGATTATTCCCGGCTTTATCCCGATGTTCTTCTCCAACGCCACTATCGGCGTATTTGCCAACCACTTCGGCGGCTGGCGCGCAGCGCTGAAAATCTGTCTGGTGATGGGAATGATCGAAATTTTCGGCTGTGTATGGGCCATTAAACTCACCGGCCTGAGTGCCTGGATGGGCATGGCCGACTGGTCGATTCTGGCACCGCCAATGATGCAGGGCTTTTTCAGTATCGGCATTGCTTTTATGGGCATTATCGCGGTGATCGCACTGCTGTATATGTTTTTTGCCGGTCGCGCACTGCGCGCTGAAGAAGACGCGGAAAAACAAACCCTTAATCAATCCACTTCTCACTAATGACTTCTCACAAACCAATGAGGTTCCCATGACAGTACGAATTCTGGCGGTATGCGGTTGCGGGCAAGGCAGTTCGATGATCATGAAGATGAAAATCGGTCAGTTCCTGACACAGGAGGGTGTGGACCACACCATGAACAGTTGCGCAGTGGGTGAATACAAATCAGAGCTGGGCAGTGCGGACATTATCGTCGCGTCTACCCACGTGGCGGATGAAATTACTGTCAGCGGCAATAAATATGTGGTCGGTGTCCGCAATATGCTGTCGGCGGCGGACTTCGGCCCGAAAGTGATGGCCGTCATCAACGCTCATTTTTCTGCTGATCTGAGAAAATAAGGAACATGCCATGAAACTGAGAGATTCACTGGCTGAAAATAACTCGATTTGCCTGAATGCTGAGGCAGAAACCTGGCAGGACGCGGTGAAAATTGGCGTCGATATGCTGGTCGTCGCGGGTGTGGTTGAGCCGCGTTATTACCAGGCGATTCTGGATGGTGTCGGACGTTTCGGACCGTATTTCGTGATCGCGCCCGGGCTTGCCATGCCACATGGTCGCCCGGAAGAAGGTGTGATTAAAACTGGCTTTGCGCTGGTGACACTGAAAAAACCGCTGGTGTTCAACCACGAAGATAACGATCCGGTGGATATTCTTATCACTCTGGCCGCAGTGGATGCCAACGCACATCAGGAGATTGGCATCATGCAGGTGGTAAACCTTTTTGATGATGAAGCCAATTTTGACCGCCTGCGCGCCTGTACCACCGCGCAACAGGTACTGGATTTGATCGACCTGACCTCCGCCACGGCGGTTCACTAATTCATTAGCAGAGAAGGAATTCATTATGTCTCATTCATTACCTATGTTGCAGGTGGCGCTGGATAACCAGTCAATGGACGACGCTTACAAGACCACGCGTCTGATCGCCGGTGAAGTCGACATCATCGAAGTCGGTACTATTTTGTGCGTCGCCGAAGGTGTGCGTGCGGTACGCGACCTTAAGGCTTTGTATCCGGAAAAAATTGTGCTGGCCGATGCCAAAATCGCGGATGCAGGAAAAATTCTCTCGCGGATGTGCTTCGAAGCTAATGCTGACTGGGTGACGGTCATTTGTTGTGCTGACATCAACACCACCAAAGGTGCGCTGGAAGTGGCGAAAGAATTCAACGGCGACGTGCAGATTGAACTGACCGGTTACTGGACGTGGGAGCAGGCGCAGGAATGGCGTGACGCAGGCATTCAGCAGGTGGTTTATCACCGCAGCCGCGACGCGCAGGCCGCCGGTGTGGCCTGGAGCGATGCTGATATCACGGCGATTAAACATCTTTCTGCCATGGGTTTCAAAGTGACCATTACCGGAGGACTGGCACTGGAAGATTTGCCGCTGTTTAAAGACATTCCTGTGCACGTCTTTATCGCCGGTCGCAGCATCCGCGACGCCAAAGATCCGGTTGATGCAGCACGTCAGTTTAAAAAATCCATTCGCCAGCTCTGGGGCTAAGGAACACCGCATGATGCATAAAGCCGTTCCGCTCGGTATCTATGAAAAAGCCTTGCCTGCGGGCGAAGACTGGCTGATGCGCCTGACACTGGCGAAAGAACTGGGCTTCGATTTCGTTGAAATGTCGGTGGATGAAACCGACAACCGGCTGGCACGGCTTGACTGGTCACGCGGGCAACGTTTGCGGGTGGTGGAGGCAATATCGCATACCGGCATCCGCATTCCGTCGATGTGCCTGAGCGCACACCGACGCTTTCCGCTTGGTGCCGAAGACGATGAAACCCGCAATCAGGGCCTGGAAATCATGCGCAAGGCTATCGTGCTGGCGCAGGATTTAGGCATCCGCGTGATCCAGCTTGCCGGTTATGACGTGTATTACCAGCAGGCTAATGAAAATACCCGTGAACGTTTTCGCGATGGCTTACAGACATCGGTTGAAATGGCCAGCCGTGCGCAGGTCACGCTGGCGATGGAAATCATGGATTATCCGCTGATGAATTCGATCAGCAAAGCGCTCGGCTACACACATTATCTGAACAATCCGTGGTTTCAGCTTTACCCTGATATCGGCAACTTGTCGGCATGGGATAACGACGTGCAGATGGAACTGGCAAGTGGCGCGGGGCATATCGTTGCCGTGCATATTAAAGACACGCAGCCCGGCATATTTAAAAACGTACCCTTCGGCAGCGGTGTGGTGGAGTTCGAACGCTGCTTTGCGACGTTGAAAAAAAGCGGTTATCGCGGGCCGTATCTTATCGAAATGTGGAGTGAAACCGCTGCCGATCCGATACAGGAAGTGCGCAACGCCCGCGCCTGGGTGATCGATAAAATGCAAAAAGCCGGGCTGAACATGGAGGACACCTTATGACGGATGCCCTGAAACAACGCGTGTTTGAAGCCAATATGGCGCTACCGGCTTTTGGCCTCGTAACATTTACCTGGGGCAACGTCAGCGGTATCGACCGCGAACGCGGCCTGGTTGCCATTAAACCGAGCGGTGTGGAATATGAGAAAATGCAGGCCCGTGACATGGTGGTGCTGAACCTGCAAGGTGGCATCGTGGAAGGGCATTACAAACCGTCTTCAGATACCGCAACGCATCTTGAGCTGTACGCCCGTTTTCCGCAGCTGGGCGGTATTGTGCATACTCATTCGACCTATGCGACGTCATGGGCGCAGGCCGGGATCGCCATCCCGCCGCTCGGCACCACGCACGCGGATTATTTTGCCGGTGCCGTTCCGTGCACACGACCATTGTCGCGTCAGGAGGTCGGCGGAGAGTATGAACTGGAAACCGGTAAGGTGATCGCCGCGTCGCTGACCGGCACCGATCCGCTGCATATGCCGGGCATCCTGGTTGCCCAGCATGGTCCGTTCTGCTGGGGCACTACGCCGGAGCAGGCGGTACATAACGCTGTGGTGCTGGAAGAAGTGGCTAAAATGGCGTGGATCACCGGTACAATCCGGCGCGACCTATTGCCGATGGATGATTATTTATTGCACAAGCACTTCAGCCGTAAACACGGGCCGGATGCGTATTACGGGCAGAAATAATAGCTATTGAGAGGCCATTAAAACTCCACTTCAACTCCCTCTTCGCAGGGGAGGCAGGGATGGGGTATTAATGGTATCTCCGTCACCCCTTCGACATGATTTCATGCATTTTTTCCCTCTCCCGCAGTGAGCATTTTTCCAGCATAGGGTTTATACATAGATATTGGGATCACGCTTTTTACTGCAATCAGGCTTTTTCTCACGGAAGTATTCCGTCCCCTCAGACAGAAAAGAGACTGCCCTATGTCGAAGATCACGTTCAAGCAAGATGTTTTTTTGTCAGCACTCACCCGCCAGTGGCAAGCGTTCGGACTTACTTCAGCTTCTGATATGACCCGTCACCAGTGGTGGCATGCCGTCAGTGCCGCCGTTGCTGAGCAACTTCCCCCGCAAAGCGAGCCGGTCAGCAGTAAGAATAAAAAAATCACCCGCCACGTTAACTATATTTCGATGGAATTTCTGGTCGGCCGTCTGACCGGCAATAACCTGATTAATCTCGGCTGGTATGAAAAAATTGCCACTGTGCTGGAATCTTTTGATATCAACCTGACCGATCTGCTGGAAGAAGAAATCGACCCGGCACTGGGAAATGGCGGGCTGGGGCGGCTGGCGGCCTGTTATCTCGATGCAATGGCATCGGTCGGGCAACCTGGTATCGGTTACGGCCTGAATTATCAGTACGGTTTATTCCGCCAGCGTTTTGTCGATGGTAAACAGAAAGAATCACCGGACGACTGGCATCGCAGCGAATATCCGTGGTTCCGCCATAATAGCTCGCTGGCGGTAAATGTCGGTATTGGCGGTAAAATTGTAAAGAATGAGCAGGGCGTTTCACGCTGGGAACCGGAATTTACCCTGCGCGGTGAAGCCTGGGATTTGCCGGTAATGGGTTATCGCAACGGCATCACGCAACCGTTGCGCTTGTGGGAAGCCACGCATCCTCATCCGTTTGATCTCGAAAAGTTTAATGACGGCGAGTTTCTGAAAGCCGAACAACAGGGTATCGATGCCGCCAAACTCACCAAAGTCCTGTATCCGAACGACAACCATCAGGCCGGTAAACGTCTGCGACTGATGCAGCAGTATTTCCAGTGTGCCTGCTCGGTGGCCGATATCCTGCGGCGTCACCATTTCCTGGGTCGTAAAATCAGCGAGTTGCCAGATTATGAAGTTATCCAGCTCAACGATACACATCCGACTATCGCCATTCCTGAAATGCTGCGCGTACTGATCGATGAACATCAGCTGAGCTGGAATGACGCGTGGCGTATCACCAGCCGTACCTTCGCATATACCAACCATACGCTGATGCCGGAAGCGCTGGAAACCTGGGACGAGCGTCTGGTGCGCGGTCTGCTGCCGCGTCATTTTCAGATTATCAAACAGATTAATGCTGACTTTAAGAAACGGGTCAGCAAACAATGGCCCGGCGACGAGGCGGTCTGGGCGAAGCTTGCTGTCCATCATGACAAACAGGTGCGTATGGCGAATCTGTGCGTGGTTGCCGGATTTGCCGTAAACGGTGTTGCGGCGCTGCATTCAGATCTGGTGGTTAAAGATCTGTTCCCGGAATATTACCAGTTGTGGCCGGAAAAGTTCCATAACGTGACCAACGGCATCACGCCACGCCGCTGGCTGAAACAGTGTAATCCGGCGCTGTCGGCGCTGATTGATGAACGGCTGAAAACCGACAGTTGGGTCAACAATCTTGACCTGCTGAAAGGTCTGGAAGACGGCGTCAAAGACAAAAAATTCTGCAAACAGTACCGCAAAATTAAGCACGATAACAAAGTGCGGCTGGCGGAATATGTCTGGCAGCGCATGGGCATCAGGCTTAATCCCGAGGCGATTTTCGATGTGCAGATTAAACGTCTGCACGAATACAAACGTCAGCATCTCAATCTGTTGCACATTCTTTCGCTGTATCGCCAGTTACGCGATAACCCTAAGCTGGATATCGTGCCGCGCGTTTTTCTGTTTGGTGCGAAGGCTGCGCCCGGATATTACCTCGCAAAAAACATTATCTATGCGATCAATCAGGTGGCGGAGAAGATCAACAATGATCCGATCGTCGCCGATCGTCTTAAAGTGGTGTTCATTCCCGATTATTGTGTCTCAGTGGCAGAACTGATGATCCCGGCGGCGGATGTGTCGGAACAGATTTCAACTGCCGGTAAGGAAGCCTCCGGCACCGGCAACATGAAACTGGCGCTGAATGGTGCGCTGACTATCGGTACGCTCGACGGCGCAAACGTCGAGATTGCCGAACAGGTCGGTGAGGATAATATTTTTATCTTTGGTCTGACGGTCGATGAAGTGAAAGCGCAGCTGAAAAAAGGCTATAAGCCGAAAGCGTGGGTCAAAAAGGACAAACATCTCAAATCGATTCTCGATGAGCTTGCCAGCGGCTTTTATGCCAATGGTGACAAAAAAGCCTTCGATCTGATGCTGAACAGTCTGCTCGATGGCGGTGATCCGTATCTGGTGCTGGCGGATTTTGCCGCGTATTGCGAGGCACAAAAAGAAGTGGATACGCTTTACCGTAATGCCGATGAATGGACACGCCGTACGTTGCTCAACACGGCCCGCGTAGGTATGTTCAGCGCCGACCGCTCCGTCCGCGATTACCAGCAACGCATCTGGCAGGCTAAAAGATAGGAGCCGATATGGAGAATAAGCAACTTGCTGAGGCCGCGCGCCGGGCAGGCATTGTAGACAGTTTCATTAATATGACGGATGACGTGGAAATAGTGTCCGATGACACGCGTGTCGCCTTGCTGGCCGCTATGGGGCGTGATCCGGCTTATGTGCCGGAGGTTACACCTGTGCCGCCCGTTAAAGTATTTACGCAAGGCAAAAAAGTGCTGGTGACACCGGCAGTCAGTGGTGTATTTAGCTGGCAACTGACGCAGGAAAATGACAGCCAGACACAGGGTGAGATCGCCGCAGGCAAGGCGCTGGATCTCGGTGTGTTGCTGCCTGCCGGCTATCACCTGCTGACGTTATCGCAAAACGGCAACGTCTGGCCCTGCCGGATAATCGTTGTGCCGCCGCGCTGTTATGAGCCTGAAGCATTGCTGGCAGGAAAAAAACTGTGGGGCGCGACCGTTCAGCTTTACACGTTGCGCTCGGAGAATAACTGGGGCGTCGGCGATTTTGGTGACCTGAAAAAAATGGTCGAAGAAGTCGGCCAGCGCGGCGGGGCATTCGTCGGACTGAATCCGATACACGCGCTCTACCCGGCGAATCCACAAAGTGCCAGCCCGTACAGTCCCTCGTCCCGCCGCTGGCTGAATCTGACCTATATCGATGTCAGTGCCGTGGAGGAATTTACCAGCAGCAGCGAGGCACAAACCTGGTGGCATTCTATTGAGACGCGTGATGCGTTATTGCAGGTGCGCAGCGCCGGGTTTGTTGATTATCCGCGGGTGATGGAACTGAAACTGGCGGCGCTGAAACTGGCATGGCGGCTGTTTTGCGGGCTGCCGGAAAACAGTACGCGTAAGCAGGATTTCCGTCAGTTCGTGGCGCAAGGCGGTGACAGTCTGCGGCAACAAGCACTGTTCGATGCATTGCATGTGCATCTGCGCGATCAGGGGCTGGGCGAGTGGGGATGGCCGGTGTGGCCGGATGCCTATCGCGATGCGAAAAGTGCAGACGTACATGAATTCAGTGAGCGTTACGCCGGTGAAATTGCGTTTTATCAGTGGCAGCAATGGCTGGCGCATACGCAGCTGTCTGAATGTTATCAGCGCAGCGTGGAGCTGGGGATGCCCGTTGGTTTATACCGCGATCTGGCGGTGGGCGTGGCGCAAGGCGGTGCGGAAACCTGGTCCGATCCGGCGCTGTATTGTCTGAATGCCACAGTCGGCGCGCCGCCCGATATTCTCGGACCTCAGGGGCAAAACTGGGGGCTTCCACCCATTGATCCACACGAAATGAAAGCCCGTGCCTATCAGCCGTTTATTGATTTGCTACGGGCAAATATGGCGGAATGCGGCGCATTGCGTATCGATCATGTCATGGGGTTGCTGCGTTTGTGGTGGATACCTGCTGACCAGGACGCGGGCAGCGGTGCCTATGTCCGTTACCCGCTGGAGGATTTACTCGGCGTACTGGCTTTGGAAAGCCAGCGGCATCGGTGCATGGTGATTGGTGAAGATCTGGGCACCGTGCCGAAAGAAATCCTCGCCAGTCTGCGTGACAGCGGCGTGTATTCCTACAAAGTGTTGTATTTCGAACACGATAAAAACTTCCGGTACCACCCGCCGGAAGACTATGTTTCGCAAGCGATGGCGACCGTGACCACGCATGACTTACCCACGTTGCGGGGCTACTGGGAAGGCGGTGATTTAACACTGGGCGCATCTCTGGGGATATACCCGGATCCGCACGTGCTGGAAAAACTGCGCGGGGAGCGCGAACGTAGCAAGCAGGGGCTTCTTAATGCGCTGCATCTGAAACAATGTGTACCGAAATCGACCAGCCGCAGTGCTGAAAATATGCCAATGACACCGCTGCTCAACCGGGGTTTACAACGTTATCTGGCGGGCAGTGCCAGCGCATTACTGGGCCTGCAACCGGAAGACTGGCTGGACATGTCCACACCAGTGAACGTGCCGGGCACCAATACCGAATACCCCAACTGGCGGCGCAAGTTGTCGCGGACGCTGGAGGAAATGTTTGGCGATGAGCATATTGATGCGCTGCTGAGTGATTTGAACCAGCGAAGAAAAGTATAAGCCCTGTTTCTGGCACAAAAAGGGTCTGGATTTCCTCAGGCCCGATGTGATTAATTTTATGTTGTCGCTTTGCGGGATTAGGTATAACAAATATCAGAATGGCATCGTCACCAAGTGTGAAGTGTAAATTAAGCAATTATTAACAATAAAACCCCAAAAATAAATAAATAAGGGAATAGAATTATCTCACCTAAATTGGAGCGTAAGGGCTTGGGATGGCACTAAATGGAAAGTTTGTAATAAACAATGCTGATTATTCGCCGTTGAGTTTTCCTGGGTTGGGGACGTTTCTCGCGTTTTCTGGTAATGGTGCCTATCGCAACCGTGGCGGGTGCGGAGCAATTATAAATAATGGGCCATTACCAGCGGGCAAATATTACGTTGTCGATAGGCCAAGAGGCAGTAAAGCCAACCAGCTCAGGGCATGGGGCATAGATAAGTATAAGAGCACGTTTTACTACCACGTTGATCATACTGAATGGTTTGCTTTGTACCGTTCGGATGAAGTGATTGATGATCAAACTTTTTTCAATAAAGTTGCCCGGGGAGGATTTCGACTCCATCCCGGCACCATCTCCGATGGCTGTATCACGCTTGCTCACCAGTCTGACTACGCAATGATAAAAAACGCATTACTTAGAGAAAAAACTTTTAAGGTGAAAGGGACAAATTTATCAGCATATGGCGTTATTGAGGTGATCACCAATGGCACTGCTTGCCCGTAATATTAACCCACTGATTATAAAATTATTTAAGCTGTTTTTTTTCATTTTAATTTCCGCTGTTGTGGGTCGGGCATTAGGCGACCCCTATTGTTGGCTGAGCTATGAATTTGTTCTGGAAATAGGCTGTTTAATTCATGGTGCTGGTGAATTAGGCGCAGAGAATATTGATGACACATATTTTTATATAGATTTGGTAATTGTAATGGGAATTACAGCAATAATTTATTTATTAACCATGAAGTTCATAAGAAAAATAAGGAGAGAATAAAATGCCGATCCCCCGTATCTATGGCTTAAAGATGATGGTGGTGCAGACATCAAAGGATCCGTTGACGTCAACGGCCGTGAGGGCAGTATAGAGGTTATTGGAATGAGCCACGGGCTTAATCTGCCTGTTGATCCAGCTTCTGGCAAAATCACTGGCCCGCGTTCTCATTCTGCTTTCATGTTTGAGAAAGAGACCGACAGTTCAAGTCCGTATCTGTACAAAGCTGTGGCGACTGGGCAGACGCTTAAAAGTGCAGAGGTTCGTTTCTATTCCATCAATGATGCCGGTCAGGAGGTGTGTTACTTCATTGTTCTTATGGAGGGCGTGAAGATAACCGGCGTAAATCCGGGCGTGCCAAATATTCGCATGGCTGGTAACTCGCGGATGAACCACATGGAGTCAGTCTCCATGATGTACGAAAAAATCACCTGGAAGTTTGTAGATGGCAACATTCAATACAGCGATGCGTGGACGGAAAGAGTGACAGCGTGATGACCCCTTGCAGCCACGGCGCAGAATATGAAGAAGAAAAGAATAACCCCACCTGAAAAGTGGGGCAGCAATCTTAAGGGCTCAGCAGTGCTGAACCCTTGATGATGGAGACTGAAATGTGCTCAGGCGATCAGTAGAACGAGTGTTCGCCGCGCTGGTGTTCGGTCAGGTCGCGAACGCCTTTCAGCTCAGGGAAGTTTTGCAGCAGTTCTTTCTCGATGCCGTCTTTCAGTGTGACATCAATCATTGAACAACCATTGCAGCCACCGCCGAATTGCAAAATGGCAATCCCGTCATCGGTGATTTCCATCAGGGAAACACGACCACCATGGCTGGCGAGCTGCGGGTTAATCTGCGATTGCAGCTGATATTCAACACGTTCCATCAGCGGTGCATCATCAGAAACCTTACGCATTTTGGCATTCGGTGCCTTCAGCGTGAGCTGGGAACCGAGCTGATCGGTGACGAAGTCGATCACGGCGTCTTGCAGATAAGGCGCGCTTAATTCATCAATGAAAGCAGACAGTTTTTCGAACTTCAGTTCGGTATCCGTCGCTTCCACGGCGTCAGGTGGGCAATAAGAGACACCGCATTCTGCGGTTGGCGTACCGGGATTGATCACGAATACGCGGATTTGGGTGCCTTCTTCCTGGTTTGCCAGTAATTTGGCAAAGTGCTCTTGGGCAGCATCGGTAATAAGGATCATAACATTCGCTCAATAGTTGACTACTCTGGTTGGTTATAATACGCCCTTTGTTTTTACCCGTCACCCTTCACGTTGCCAGTGTGTTAGCAGCACGTGCTCAAGCCTGTAAAGTCCGGCAAATACAGGCTATTTGCAGCGAAGCAACGCCCTGATTGCGCAGAATTTTGCTGATTTCCCGCACCGTGCTGCCGGTCGTAACCACATCGTCAAGCAACATCACGTGCTTATCGCGCAGGCTGACATGGCAGGTGAATGCTTTACGCAGATTCCACTTTCTTTCTCGCTCGCTCAGGCTTTGTTGCGGCGGCGTACGCCGGTCACGGCTCAGGGCATTGGGCAGATATTTACAATGTAGCCATCGCGCCAGCGGCTTCGCCAGCAATTCACTCTGATTATACCCGCGCGAAAAATAGCGTTTTTGATGCAGCGGTACACTGAGGAGCACATCGGGTCTGGGCAGATTGCTCATCCGGTAGCGTTCCTGCCAGCGTAACAACAGCAAACGGGCGAGCGTGGTGTCCAGTTCCGGTTGTCCTGAGAATTTGAACCGCAAAACCAGCCCGCTCAGCGGCATTTCATAAGGACTGGCGAAGATCATCGCGTCCCAGGGTGGCGGTTTCAACAGGCATCGTCCGCAATCGGTTTTGCCACCGGCGGAAGGCAATCCGCAGCGAAGACAGCAGGGCGGGGCAACCGGCAGATGTTTCATGCACAGGCTGCAAATACCCTGAACCGGGAGATGCAGCGGACACTGGCATAGCCAACAGCGGCTGGCAATTGTTAGCATAGTGGCGGGTTCCTTTTGCCAAACAGACAGACACGGACAATACGCTATGAATACGCTTTATCGGGAGACTATCGGCGAAGGAGATCGCCATCTTGTGCTGCTTCACGGATGGGGACTGAATGCCGAAGTGTGGCGTTACACGGCAGAGCGACTTGCGCCGCATTTTTGTCTGCATCTGATTGATTTGCCGGGCTATGGCCGCAGTGAGGGATTCGGGGCGATGACGCTGGAAGACATGGCAGAAACCGTGCTCACCGCCATGCCGGAAAAAGCCTCATTACTGGGCTGGTCACTGGGCGGTCTGGTGGCCAGCCAGATAGCCCTGAGTGTGCCACAACGTGTGGAAAAACTGATTACCGTGGCGTCATCACCCTGTTTTACGGCTCATCAAGACTGGCCGGGTATCCGCCCCGATGTGCTGAAGGGGTTCCAGCATCAGCTGAGCGAAGATTTTCAGCGCACGGTCGAGCGCTTTCTGGCACTGCAGACGCTCGGCAGCGACAGCGCACGTCAGGATGCGCGCCTGCTGAAATCCATTGTGCTGGGTCAGCCGGTGCCTTCTGTCGATGTGCTTAATGGCGGGCTGGAGATCTTACGCAATGTGGATTTACGCCAGCCGATGACTGCACTGACGTTGCCTGTTCTGCGGATTTACGGCGCGCTGGACGGACTGGTGCCCCGCAAAATGGTACCCCTGCTGGATGCGATTCTGCCCGGTTCCCGTTCGGAAATTATCGAAAAGGCCGCGCATGCGCCGTTTATCTCCCACCCGGAAACGTTTTGTGAAATTGTCGGGCGGTTCCTGATTGCAGATTGAAAACCAATGTAAATATTTTTTTCAATTTTCTGGCTAATTCCCAAGGGTGACTAATACTTAAGCCGATGATGACGGGGTGAAAGGCGGGCGTAAATTGTTGCGCGAGCCTGTTTGCGTCTCTGGGGAGTTTACTGGTGTTTAACCATGAAGGTCATGCCAGCGCAGATGCACCTGCTGTTCATATGTTGACTGCTTTCTTTGAGAACTATTCATCCAATTTAGAGGTAAAGTCATGAAATCAAATAAAATTATCGTTGCGGCAATTCTGACGGGGTTATTCTCACTCAACGCAATGGCGGCTGAGATGATCTCGAAAGAAGAAGCCAAAGATAAAGGTTACACCAGCCTGGGCGTGATCACGACCAGCAATGAATACACCGCGCCGATGGATGCGAAAGAAGAGCTGTCCAAACTGGCTGATGAAAAGGGTGGCAAATACTATGTTGTGATTGCGGCTCAGGAGAAGAAGAAAATCACAGCAACGGCTGAAGTCTTCAAATAATCCCTTTTGAGCTGTTCTGATTTCCGGGATGCCTGCGGGCATCCCTTTTTTATTTCTCATTTTCTGTGCACTCCTTCTCTTTCCTTGTCCGGTATCAATTTGTTTTTAAAGAAATACGGCAGATCGTTACTCTCAGGGTAATGAAGTGTCAGGCCGCTTAATTGATGGAATATTCTTCGCTGCTTACACTTAGCAGGCTATCAAAACAGGTCAAATGTGATGCAACCGCCACTTGACTGAACTTCCCAACATCGTCTCGTTTCATCACGCCGGGAAGTATTCAGCAAGCTCAACCCAGGGAGGTTTGGCATGCCGCAACATCCGCAGACCACGAAAGTGTGGGACACCCGCCGCAATGAAAAACAACGGCGTATCGACAGTGTCCGTTCCGTGGCCGAGGGTAAAGTATTACCCACAGATAAAATCATCCCTATCCTCGAAACGCTGATTGCCTCCGGCGACCGCGTGGTGATGGAAGGTAACAACCAAAAACAAGCTGACTTCCTTTCCCGCTCACTGGCGAAAGTGAACCCTGAAAAGCTGCATGACCTGCATATGATCATGCCGAGCGTCAGCCGCGCTGAACATCTGGATCTCTTCGAACGCGGTATCGCCCGTAAGCTCGATTTCGCCTTCTCTGGCCCGCAAAGCCTGCGTATCGCGCAACTGCTGGAAGACGGTCAGATGGAAATCGGTGCGATCCACACTTACATCGAATTGTATTCCCGCCTGTATGTTGATCTGGTGCCGAACATTGCCCTGATCGCGGGCTTCAAAGCTGACCGCAAAGGCAACCTGTATACCGGTGCAAGTACGGAAGATACCCCGGCGCTGGTCGAAGCCGCAGCCTTCAAAAACGGCATCGTGATTGCGCAGGTTAACGAACTGGTTGATGAAGATAGCGACCTGCCGCGCGTGGATATCCCGGGTGACTGGATCGATTTTGTGGTCGTCGCCGACAAGCCATTCTTCATCGAACCGTTGTTCACCCGTGACCCGCGTCTGATTAAACCGGTTCACGTGCTGATGGCCATGATGGCCATTAAAGGCATCTACGCGAAGCACAACGTGCAGTCGCTGAACCACGGTATCGGCTTTAACACGGCAGCCATCGAACTGCTGCTGCCAACCTACGGCGAACGGCTCGGTCTGCGCGGCAAAATTTGTAAACACTGGACACTGAACCCGCATCCGACGTTGATCCCGGCCATCGAAAGCGGTTGGGTGGAAACCGTTCACTGTTTCGGTGGCGAGCTGGGAATGGAGGAATATATCCGCGCCCGTCCTGACGTGTTTTTCACTGGCTCCGACGGCTCCATGCGTTCTAACCGCGCGTTCTGCCAGCTGGCAGGTCAGTACGCCGTAGATATGTTCATCGGTTCCACCTTGCAGGTTGATGGCCTGGCGAACTCCTCCACCGTGACCCGTGGTCGTCTGGCCGGTTTCGGTGGTGCGCCTAACATGGGACATGACCCGCACGGTCGTCGTCACTCCACGCCAGCCTGGCTCGACATGATTGAAGAGCCGGACCCGATGGCACGCGGTAAAAAACTGGTTGTACAGATGGTGGAAACCTTCCAGGCCGGTGGCAAACCGACATTTGTTGAGAAACTGGAAGCCGTCGATGTGGGTAAAGAATCCGGAATGCCTCTGGCACCTGTGATGATTTACGGCGACGACGTGACCCACGTGCTGACCGAAGAAGGCATCGCCTATCTTTACCGCGCCCGTTCTCTCGAAGAGCGCCGTGCGATGGTGGCGGCAGTCGCCGGTATCACTGATATCGGTCTGGGTGTTGACGCCAAACGCGTTGCCGATCTGCGCCGTCAGGAACTGGTGGTCTTCCCGGAAGACATGGGCATTCGCCGCACTGACGCCACCCGCTCTTTACTGGCGGCTGGCAGCGTGAGCGAACTGGTTGACTGGTCAGGCGGTTTGTATAACCCGCCAGCCAAATTCCGTAGCTGGTGATCACGATGCCGCAAACTTTAGCGATTGGCGCTGTGCTGACAGCGGAAGAACTGGCCGAAAGGCTGGCAGAAACGGCGACGCAGGCGCTGATCGACGAAGCGCGGCTGAGTCCGAAACCGGGTCTGGTAGACAGCCGGAGTGCCGGGGCTCATCAGGATTTAAGTTTAAATCTGATGGTGCGTTCGGCACGCAGCCTGACGTCCACTTTCTCTTTGCTGGCCTTACACAGCTGGCAGCGTCCGGCGGATATCGCCCTGCGTCAGGAAGTGGGACGTTTAGGCCGGGCGGGAGAAGCGCAGATGATGGCGGAAACCGGCGGCGTGAACACTCACCGGGGCGCTATCTGGGCGATGGGGTTGCTGGTCAGCGCCGTCGCCATGCAGCCGGAAAGTTTACTGCCGGGGCATATTGCGCAGCGCGCCGCGAAAATTGCGGCCTTGCCCGATGCTTTCAGTCCGAAAAAATTCAGTAAAGGTTCGCACGCCGTGCAGCGTTATCAGGTGCCGGGTGCACGCGAAGAGGCGCAAAGCGGTTTCCCGCACATTATCGGTTGTGCACTGCCGCAGCTTCATGACAGCCGGGCCCGTGGTGCGAGCGAAAGCGAAGCACAGGTCGATGCCTTACTGGCGGTGATGACCTCGCTGGCGGATACCTGCGTATTGTCCCGCGGTGGTTTGCCTGCCCTGCAAGCGATGCATCAGGGTGCGCGGGCCGTGCTGGAAGCGGGTGGGATGAGCACACTGGCAGGTAAACAGCTGTTGCGTCATCTCGAACACCGGATGCTGGCGGACAACACATCTCCCGGCGGTGCTGCTGATTTACTGGCCGCGACGCTGTTCCTGGACCGCGTGAGCGTGGTCTGAACCGGATACGCATTAACTAACATCAGTACAAAGAGGTGTTATGGAACGTTTTGAATTTAACTACCCGGCGGCAAAACCGCTGGCAGGCCGCGCCGAAGCAGGCGTGGTAGGGTCCGGCGATTTAGAAGCGCTGTATGAACCTGACACAGCCAATACGCTGAAAATTATCGTCACCACGTCCGTCGACGGCAGCCATACCTTATGGCAGAACTTTTTTAACCGTCTGAACGCACTGCGTGAATTACCGGCAGGCCATCTCGACATCAATGATTTTGGCGCTACACCAGGGGTGGCCCGTCTGCGTATCGAACAGGTCTTTGAGGAGGCTGAACATGCCAACTGATACTTCCGTTCAGGATCAGAGCTTTATCGAACTGAGCGCCCGTCAGCGCGCCCGTAAACTGCTGGACGCCGGAACGTTCCGCGAACTGCTCGGGCCGTTTGAACGCATCATGTCACCGTGGCTGGAACCGCAGGGTATCGTGCCGCAGGCCGATGACGGCATGGTCGTTGCTAAAGGCCAGATTAACGGTCAGCCGGCGGTGGTTGTGGCAATTGAAGGCAGCTTCCAGGGGGGGAGCATGGGGGAGGTGTCCGGGGCCAAAATGGCCGCTGCGCTGGAAATGGCGGCAGAAGATAACCGTAATGGTATCCCGACGCAGGCCGTTCTGCTGCTTGAAACCGGCGGTGTGCGTTTGCAGGAAGCCAATCTGGGCCTTGCCGCCATCGCTGATATTCATGCTGCTATTGTTGATTTACGCCGCTATACGCCGGTGATCGGCGTGGTTGCCGGTACCGTCGGCTGCTTCGGTGGCATGTCGATTGCCGCCGCATTGTGCAGCTATCTGATTGTCACCCGTGAAGCCCGCCTGGGTCTGAACGGTCCGCAGGTAATTGAACAGGAAGCCGGTATCGATGAATACGATTCCCGTGACCGCCCGTTCATCTGGAGCATGACCGGTGGCGAAGTGCGTTATCACAGCGGTTTTGTTGATGCACTGGTGAAAGACTCCCTCGCTGAGGTGAAAGACAGCATGCTGGCCTTCATCAAAAAAGGCGTTCCGGTGAGTCATCGTTCTGATAAATATGATTATTACCTGCCAAAACTGACCGGTTTTGACACTACACAGCAGGCCAGCCGTGAAGTGACGGAAGCCTTGTTTAACCGGGAGGATCGCGCATGAGCAATGTAAAGAGTAACGCAGCCAGTCGGGGTGATTACTGGTTCGCTGAACTGACCAAAGACGCCACTCCGGTAAGCGGTCTTTGCCCTTCCGTGAAAGCGGCAGACGGCAAAATAAATGACCAGTCCGTGCGTTTTATCGCCGTGGTACCGGACAAGAATAATCAGTATCCGCGTGCAGCGGGCGGCGAGGTCGGTCTGCTTGAAGGCTGGAATCTGGCAAAAGTGGTCAACAACGTGATTGACGCTGACGCCAATGCCAGTACCAAACGTGCCATTGTGGCGGTGATTGACGTGCCAAGTCAGGCGTATGGTCGTCGCGAAGAAGCATTCGGCATCCATCAGGCGCTGGCCGGTGCTGCAGGCGCTTATGCCAAAGCCCGTCTGGCCGGACATCCGGTGGTCGGGTTGATTGTCGGCAAAGCGATGTCAGGCGCATTTCTGGCGCACGGTTATCAGGCCAACAAACTGATCGCCTTCAAAAACAACGGCGTAATGATCCATGCAATGGGCAAAGAATCTGCCGCACGTATCACCCTGCGTTCTGTGGATGCCCTGGAAAAACTGGCTGCCACCATCCCGCCGATGGCTTACGACATCGAAAACTACGCCACGCTGGGTCTGCTGTCGCAATTACTCGACATCGCTGACCCGGACAACGCCACACCCGATGACATCAGCAGCGTAGAAAACGCTGTCTGGCAAAATATCCAGGACGCACGCAAAGAAGGCGTTAGCCTCAGCAACCGTCTGGGTGCAGAAAACCGCGCAAGTTCGCAGCGCGTTCGCCAGCAGATGCGTCAGGAATGGTAATTCTTTAACACTTTCAGTCTCAACCGGTAACGCACCTGCAAACAGCGTGACGCAGCCGCATTGCGGGTTCCCGCCCTGACATATCCGTCAGGGTGAGGGCCTGCTGTTGTCTGCTACTGGACTGTCATACTAAAAAAACCATCGCACCGGCGCCGACTGAGCAATCATTGTTTGCCTCAGGAAAAACGCTATGACTTACGTAATATTGCACGCGCTTGCCCCTATTTTCGTCATCATGATCCTCGGCTTTTACGCCGGGAAAGCGAAAATGGTGGATAACCAGAATGTTTCTTTACTGAATATATTCGTGATGGATTTTGCTTTACCCGCTGCGCTGTTTGCCGCCACCGTACAGACCCCGTGGTCAGGCATTGTGGAGCAGTCACCGCTGATTCTGGTGCTGGTGCTGGCCATGTGGATCACCTATGCGGCGATTTACTTTATCTGCACCAAAGTCTTTAAAAAATCGCCGCAGGACGCTGCCGTTCTGACGCTGACCGTAGCCCTGCCAAACTATGCGGCGCTGGGGTTGCCTATTCTGAGCAGCGTGCTGGGTGATGCGCCATCAACATCGTTGTCCGTTGCGGTCTCTATCGCCTGCGGTTCCGTGCTGATGACACCGTTCTGTCTGCTGATTCTGGAACGTGAAAAAGCGCGTCTCAGTGGCGAAAATCAGGGGTCTTCCCTGGCACTGCTGCCGGTTCTGATGTGGCGTTCCGTGAAAAAACCGATCGTCTGGGCACCGTTGCTGGGCGTGATCCTGTCAGCGATTGGCATTAAAATGCCGGAAATCTTCCTGGCGTCGATTAAGCCGCTGGGTTTGTCAGCGACCGCGTCTGCGCTGTTCCTGACCGGTGTGATTCTGTCAGCCCGTAAACTGAAAATTAACGGTCCGGTGCTGTTATCTTGTGTGGCGAAAAATCTGATCCAGCCGTTCATCGCCTGGGGTCTGGTTCTGGCGTTTGGCCTGAGTGGTCAGGTTGCGGTGACCGCTATCCTGATGATTGCGTTGTCTGCCGGTTTCTTCGGTATCGTGTTCGGTAACCGTTTCGGCGTGCAGTCTCCGGATGCTGAAGCCTCACTGCTGATCAGTTCCGTTTTGTGTATCGTGACCCTGCCGCTGTTTATCTCGTTAACGGCAGCCCTGCATTAAACAAGGATTGAATATGTCTGACCCGCGTGCCCATGATTTTGTCTGGATCAGTGACCGTTCAGCGCTTGAGAACGACGGCGGTTTACCCGAATGGGTGAACACCTGCTGGCGCACGGCGCTGCCGCTGGTGGTGCGTCGCGATAAGCGTGCTGACGGTGCGGTTCCGGTGGGTATTCGCGGGCTGACCCGCATTCAGCGGGCCGCCGCCTGGATTGATCCGGCGGCGGTGATGCGGGTTGTCACACCGGAATCCCTGATCAGCGACGTCAACGCGCTTTTACACTCGCCGTTTGTGTCTCAGCAACCGGTGCAGGCGCTGATTACGTTGTGCAGTCTGCAATGGCCCTTCGTCTGGGGGGTGACAGGCAGTTGTGCGTATGCGCTGGTGAGTGATCTCCCGGTGATGCACGCCGACAGCGATCTCGATTTACTGGTGCGCTGCGACACGCCGGCAGAACCCTCTCAGTTTTCTGATTTTTACGACCAGCTTCAGCGGCTGCCCTGCCGCGCCGATGTTCAGATCAATACACCACGGGGTGGATTTGCGCTCAGCGAATGGCTGCGTGGCGGTGACATCATGCTGAAAACGGCGTCCGGCCCGTTGCTGGTGCGCGACCCGTGGCAATTGCCGGCAGAGTGATACCGGCCAAAAGAAGCAAGGAGCACGATGAAAATCTTATTTACTTTCCCCGGACAAGGGCCGCAGGTGCCGCAGATGCTGCATCGCCTGCCGGATAATCCGCTCACGCATTCTCTTATCGAACAGGCAAGTCTCGCGCTGGGTGAAGACGTCCTGTTGCTCGACAGCACCGATGCTTTGCGTTCCACCCGTGCGGTACAACTGTGCTTATTGATTGCCGGTGTGGTCTGGGCGAAACAATGTCAGGCCGAAGGGATTGAGGCGGATTTTTGCAGCGGGCTGTCGATTGGCGCGTTTCCAGCCGCAGTGATTGCCGGTGCGCTAGGCTTCGGTGATGCCGTCCGGCTGGTGGCATTGCGTGGTGAACTGATGCAGCAGGCTTATCCCCATGGCTTTGGTCTTTCAGCGATCACCGGCCTGCGTCAGGCGCAGATTGAGGAACTGGTGGCTCAGGTCAACAGCGCCACTTCGCCGGTGTATCTGGCAAATATTAATGCGGAAGATCAACTGGTGATTGCGGGCAGCGATGCCGCCATGGCACAGGTGATGCATCTCGCCAAAACACGGGGCGCGCAGAAAACACATCAGCTGGCGGTCAGTGTGCCGTCACACTGTGCGCTGCTCGATGAGCCTGCGACAAAACTGGCGGAGGCGTTTAAACAGATTCATCTTTCCCGTCCGGCCTGCGGTTATCTCAGCGGAACGACCGGACGTGTGTACTGGCAGCCGGAAAAAATCGCCGGCGATCTGGCAATGAACATGGCGCGTACCGTTAACTGGCGGGATGCCATGGTCGCTGCGTACCAGCGTGATGTGCGGCTGGCGATAGAAATGCCGCCGGGCGCGGTGCTGACCGGCCTGACACGCCGTGCGATGGAGCAGGGCGAAGCGTTGTCTGTCTGTCAGTCGGGCATGCAGGTTGCGGCACGTCTCGCAACACGGTTACGGGAAAACGAACGCTGAGTAAAGGCATGACAGGTGGGTGATGAAAACACACTGCATTGTTTGATTATTGTGCAACGTGCTATTGTCCAACCACTCTGACCAGACGGTTTGAAATCATCGATGAAATACGATTCAACAACATGATACGGAAAAAGGACAGTTTTACCCTTATGACGGCGTGAGCATTCCGGAATCAGCTATCTGGAGCCACCATCCTGATAAAACGCATTGGCCGCTTGTGCTGATTGCGCAAAACAGCGAGCGCTTGTCAGCGCTTTCTGCTCGTTAACGCATACATCCGGCTTTCAGCGGCGAGGGCGAGCAAATTCGGGTCGTGCTCGCGGCTGTGCGGGAAGACCAGCGAGATGGTCTGGCGCATCTGATAGGCTTCTGCCAGTGGCAGTAATCTCACCGTATTTTCATACACGCCTTTCATTCTGCCTGGAATGAGGGTGTAGCCAACCCCTGCCTGCACCAGACTCAGCATCGAGAAAATATCATTCACCCGCGTGACGATGTCCGGCTCGAAACCGGCGACCTGGAAGGCTTCCTGAAAGCCGTGATAGGTGGCGAACCCTTCGGCCAGCGACACGAATTTCTTCTGTCTGAAATCGCGTAAGTCTGCTGTGCCTTCTGAAGCCAGCTCAGCGCTGGCCGGGGCAGCGAGGAAAATATCGTCCTGAAACAGGGGCAACTGATCGTAACGCTGGGCATCAACGTTGGAATCACTGGTCGAAATCAGAATGGCATCCAGCTGACCGTCTTCCAGCTTGTGCAGTAAATCATTGTTGGACCCCATCACCAGCTCCAGTTCAAGCTCCGGACGGCGCAGTTTCAGCCCCATGATCAGACGCGGAATGGTTTCCAGTGTCAGTGAATATAACGTGCCGACTTTCAGCCGCTTATCGCCATAACCGGCGGCACGCCGGGTCGCCAGAATCCCGTGCTCCATTTGCTCAATGACCTGCGTCGCGTGCTCCAGCAGCGCTTCAGCGGCAGGCAGCGGCAGCAAATTGCGGCCACGATGGATAAACAACGGGCAGCGCAAGCCTTCTTCCAGTGAATGCAGGGCGCGATGCACACTGACGCTGCTCAGACCGAGTTGTTCGGCAGCGCGGGTGATGTTTTGCTTTTCCATATAGGCGAGAAAAATTTCGAGTTTACGGAAGGTGATTTCACTGTCGATCATGCAGGCTCCTGCGGCGCGTTGTAGGCCGTTGCGGTCTGAAATGATAGCTGAATAGCCGCCGGGCGACTATTCAGGAAGGGCGGAAAGGCCGGTGTCAGGGAATGAGGGTGTAAGAAATTGTCAGGCACTTCTTGCCGTCGGCGCAGCTTTTACAACTGCCGCTCAGGCAGTTGTCATCGGCTTCGATGACTTTTGCTTTGTGCATGGCGACCAGCCGTTCAAGCATCGCCTGCACCAGCGGCTGCGGGGCATTAAGCTGATGGCTGAGCTGGCGGGCATCTGCCCGTCCGGCCAGTGCGAGAGTGTCGCGAACCTGAATCAGACTGGTCATTTTATCTCCTAGTGACAGTCGCTGCCGGTAGCGGGTTTACAGCAGGCCGCCACATTGCGCGGATGCAGATGGATGCTGACCCGGCTGCGGGCTTTGCGCAGGGCGGTTAAAACGATGGCATTGAAAATCAGCACGCTCAGGATCATACCGGCGCTGTGTGCCGGATGACGGCTGAACGTCGCCGCCTGATAGAAAAGCGTGGCCAGCGAATACGCCACATTCAGTCCCCAGAAGATGGAGAACGTCATCCAGCTGCGGCTGGTTTCACGGGCAATCGCCCCCATCACCGAGACGCAAGGCACGTAAAGCAATACGAAGATCAGGTAGCTGTAAGCCGAAATCGCCGAGCCAAATTTGGTGCTCATGACGCCCATCGAGCTGACGCCCATTTCGCCGTCACCTTTGCTGGCTTCGATCGGGTTTGACAGCACGCTGATGCTGAAGGTGTCTTTCAGGCCCTGCCAGGTTGCTTTCACCGCACCGCCCAGTTCATCGAACAGATTGAAACTGGCCGCATCGAAACCTTCATGGGTGATGTGTTCGGCGGTGTAGAGCGTATTCAGCGTACCGACCACCACTTCTTTTGCCATGGCACCGGTCACCAGCCCCACGGTTGCCTGCCAGTTGTCAGGATGGACACCCATCGGTGAGAGCACCGGTGTCAGGACTTTACTGACTGACGCCAGCGCCGAGTCATTGATGTTATCCACCGCCTTGCCGCTGAACGAGAAGCTGTTCAGTGCACCGATGAAAACACTGGCGATGACAATCACTTTACCGGCCCGCAACACGAAACCTTTCAGACGCTGCCACGTTTGCAGCAGCAGGCTTTTCAGATGCGGAACGTGATACACCGGCAGTTCCATCACAAACGGTGAGGCTTCGCCGCGCATGATGGTGTATTTCAGCAGCAGGCCGGTCAGGATGGCGACCACGATGCCTAACAGATAGAGCGAGAACACTACGGATGCGCCGTCCTGTCCGAAAAAGGCCGCGGAGAACACCGCAAAAATCGCCAGACGTGCACCGCATGACATAAACGGCGCCATCATCACGGTGATCAGACGTTCACGCGGTGCATCCAGCGTGCGGGCGCCCATAATAGACGGCACGTTACAGCCGAAGCCAACAATGAGCGGTACGAAGGATTTGCCCGGCAGACCCAGTGACTGCATCAGTCTGTCCATGACGAACGCGGCACGCGCCATATAACCGGAGTCTTCAAGGAATGACAGAAACAGATACATCATGCCAATTTGAGGCACCAGCGGCAGCACGGTGTTGATACCGCCGCCTATCCCCTGCGCCAGAAAAATGGTCAGCCACTGCGGGAAATGTAGGGTAAAGCCTATCCACTGCATACCCTGAATGAAAATCGCAGCTGAGCCGATATCGAAAATAGGTTGCAGCGCGCCGCCGATGTTGATGGCCAGTACGAACATCAGATACATCACCAGCAGAAAAACCGGCACGCCCAGAAAGCGGTTGAGGATCACCCGATCGAGCACCTGCGTCAGTTTATTCGGTGCCGTGAGATGAGAATTGCTGACCTCCGCGCAGAGTGTCGCGATACTCTGATAACGCGCATCGGCAATCAGCAGCGCCGGGTCTTCCAGTTTTTGCTCAGCCAGCCGGGCTTTCACCTGCGGCAATAAAGCGTGCGCGTTGCCTGCGTGCGTCTGGCTATAAATATCCCCTTCAAGCATTTGCAGCGCCAGCCAGCGGCGTTGTTGTAGCGACATGTCTTGCGGCATGCCGGCGGCCAGCACATCGACTTCCTGTTGCAGCAGCGGATGATATTGCACACGCTCCAGCGCAGCCACCTGAGGCAATGCGTCGATGGCAACTTTCAGTTCCTGAATGCCACTGGCCCGGGTAGAGATCAGCGCCACCACCGGGCAACCCAGACGGGCAGAAAGCGCAGGGATATCAATATTGATGTTCTGGATTTTGGCGATATCAAGCATGTTCAGCGCCACGATGCACGGTACGCCCAGCTCCAGCAGTTGCAGCGTCAGGTACAAGTTACGCTCGAGGTTTGAGGCATCCACGACGTTGATCATCAGATCCGCGTCGCCGCTAAGAATGTAATGGCAGGCAATTTGTTCATCGAGCGAGGTTTGCTCGGAAATGGTGGTCAGGGAGTAGGTACCGGGTAAATCCACCAGCGTAATCTGATGTTCTGCGGTGGCGAACTGACCTTCTTTGCGCTCGACAGTGACGCCTGCCCAGTTACCGACACGCTGACGGGAACCGGTTAACTGATTGAAAAGGGTGGTTTTACCTGAGTTCGGATTACCAATCAGGCCGATAGTTAATGGTTTCATACGTTAAAGTCTGCGTGTGAGAAAAGGTGAATATGCAAGCGCAAGGCCCGCCGCGAAAAATGTACTGTCACCGGCCTGACGGGGGATCAGGCCATCATCTCGAGCTGCAGCAGATCGAGATCTTTTCTGCGGACCACCAGGCTGGTACGGCGGGTTTCAATTTGTACCGGATCGCCCATCGGCGCCACGCGGATTATGTTGAAAAATGAACCCGGCAACATCCCGAGTGACAGCAGTTTCTGCCGGTAAGCCGGGCTGATTTCGTGTGAAAAGCCGGTAATTTTATAAGCACGTTTTGACTGAAGTTGCATAATTCCTCGCGAGGCGATCAGGCATTAATGGATGACGGCGTTTTAGTGATTTTGCGCCGTGCGTCCTTGCCCGGTGGTTCCACTGACTGGCGATTTATGTTGCTAAAAATATTGCTCTGAAATTGTCCCTGGTGCGAAATGGCCAGCCTGAAACTGGCGGTGCACTGAATACACAAAGAAGTACAAATGAGAATAATTATCATAATTAGTACGCGTATGGAGACAAAAGAAAAGAGGTGGGCCTCTTCGCGGGTATCTCCACCGCGTCGCTATCCTATGCCTGCGGGATGTGCGTTTTATTGATTTACCTCAGTGATTGATTCATTAGGAGAGAGTTTAAAAAGTGTCGAAAAAAGAGGCGTAAAAAAAGCCGCTGATTATCAGCGGCTTTCACAGGGAGAGGAGCAAAAGGAAAATTACCGTTTTTTACTCAGTGCAGCTGCCAGCGCATCGGCCATCGCGTTGTTACCGGCAGGAGCCGCATTGCGCCCCGCCGGTTTGCCCGGTGAATGACGCTTCTGATTATCGCGGGAATCTGTCGCCGGTGCGGAAGGACGCCGTGCCGGTGCTTCGCCGGGCTGTTCGTCCAGTCGCATAGTCAGCGCGATACGTTTACGTTGCAGATCGACTTCCATCACTTTGACTTTCACGATGTCACCCGCCTTCACCACTGTGTGAGGATCTTCGACGAATTTGTTCGCAAGCGATGAGATGTGAACCAGACCGTCCTGATGGACGCCAATATCGACGAACGCACCAAAGTTGGTAACGTTAGTGACAGAACCTTCGAGGATCATACCCGGCATAAGATCGTTCATGGTTTCGACGCCATCGGCAAAGGTGGCGGTTTTGAACTCAGGACGCGGATCGTGCCCCGGTTTTTCCAGCTCTTTGATAATGTCGGTGACCGTTGGCACACCGAACTGCTCATCGGTGAATTCGCTGGCTTTCAGGCCGCGTAACACATTGGAATCACCCATCAGATCTTTCAGCGCCAGCTGTGTCGCTGCCAGAATGCGTTCCACGACCGGATAGGTTTCCGGGTGAACTGTCGAGGCGTCGAGCGGATTATCGCCGTGGTTGATGCGCAGGAAGCCCGCGCATTGTTCAAAGGCCTTTGGCCCCAGACGGCTGACTTTCAGCAACTGCCCGCGGTTACGGAACTGACCGTTTTCATCGCGCCAGCTGACAATATTCTGCGCCATCATGCGGGTCAGGCCCGCCACGCGGGTCAGCAGAGGAACGGAAGCGGTGTTGAGATCGACACCCACGGCGTTCACACAGTCCTCCACGACGGTATCGAGTTTTTTCGCCAGCTGGCTCTGGCTGACGTCGTGCTGATACTGACCGACACCGATGGATTTCGGGTCGATTTTTACCAGCTCCGCCAGCGGATCCTGCAAGCGACGTGCGATAGAGACGGCTCCGCGAATAGAAACGTCCAGATCCGGGAATTCCAGTGCCGCCAGTTCGGAAGCGGAATACACCGATGCACCGGCTTCGCTGACAATCACTTTCTGCGCTTTTACCGCCGGGAACTGTTTTTGCAGCTCGAGGAAGAAACGTTCCGTTTCCCGCGACGCGGTGCCGTTGCCGATCGCCACCAGTTCGACGTTGTGTTTGATGCACAACGCGGCAACCTGTTGCGCGGCTTTTGCCGCCTGACCGGTATGGGGATAAACGGTATCGATATCCACCAGTTTACCGGTGTTATCCACAACGGCGACTTTCACACCGGTACGTAAACCCGGATCAAGCCCCATGGTGGCGCGCATACCGGCCGGCGCGGCCATCAGCAAATCGTGCATATTACGGGCAAAAACGTTAATTGCTTCATCTTCTGCGCGTTCACGTACGGTGCCCATCAGTTCAGTTTCGAGATGCAGCAGGACTTTGATACGCCATGTCCAGTTGACCACGGCGCGACGCCAGACGTCAGCAGGCGCATTGTTCAGGCGCAAACCCAGATGGTCGATGATCAGTTGTTCGGCATAGCTTTCTTTTGGCGGTTCGTCATGCTGTGGATCGGCATTCAGCGCCAGCTGTAAAATACCTTCGTTGCGGCCACGGAACATCGCCAGCGCACGGTGCGAAGGTACCTGGGAAATCGGTTCGTGATGATCGAAGTAGTCGCGAAATTTCGCGCCTTCCTGCTCTTTGCCTTCCACCATCCGGGAGGTCAGATGGGCATTTTTCCACAAATAATCACGGACTTTTGCCAGCAGCGAGGCATCTTCTGCAAAGCGTTCCATTAAAATATAACGTGCGCCGTCAAGTGCGGCTTTGGCGTCCGCCACGCCTTTGTCTGCATCGACAAATTTTGCGGCAGCAGCGTCCGGCTCATTTTGCGGCGCGTTCCACAACAGTTCGGCCAGCGGTTCCAGTCCGGCTTCAATGGCGATTTGTCCGCGCGTGCGACGCTTTGGTTTAAACGGCAGGTAAAGGTCTTCCAGCTCGGTTTTGCTCAGCGTGGTATTGATGGCTTTCGCCAGATCGTCGCTGAGTTTTCCCTGCTCCTCAATGGATTTGAGAATGGTCTGGCGACGGTCTTCCAGCTCCCGCAGATAACCCAGACGGGTGTCCAACTGACGCAGTTGGGTATCATCCAACCCACCGGTGACTTCCTTACGATACCGTGCAATAAACGGCACGGTATTACCTTCATCCAGCAGACGCACCACGGAAGCAACCTGCTCCGGGCGAACCTGCAATTCACTTGCGATAATGCGGCTCAGTTGATCATTCATAGGTCTGGTATCAGTTTTTTCGTTTAAAAAAGCAGGGCACAGTTATACGGTTTGAAGACATAAAATGCCAGTCATCAGGCCATCCACCTGCGTGTTTTGGGAGTTAGCTGATCATTTCACGTATTCAATTTCATTGACGTACCAGGTTGCGTCGCCGACCGGCGTGGTCACCACCAGACTGTCGCCCACTTCTTTTTTCAGCAGGGCGCGCGCCATCGGCGAATCGATAGAAATGTAGTCTTTGCGGCCAAAAATTTCGTCATAGCCGACAATACGGAAGCGCTTGATGTCGCCGTCGTCGTTTTCCACCTCCACCCACGCGCCAAAGAACACTTTTCCGTCCTGCTGTGGTGAGTAATCGACGATGCGCAGTTGCTCCAGACATTTCGTCAGATAACGCACGCGGCGGTCGATTTCGCGCAGCCGCTTTTTATTGTACTGATAGTCAGCATTTTCGCTGCGATCGCCCAGACTCGCGGCCCAGGTGACTTTTTTGGTCACCTCCGGTCGCTCTTCGCGCCACAGGAAGTCCAGTTCAGTTTTGAGCTTGTCGTAGCCTTCACGGGTAATCAGTTTGGTTTTCATGTCACCTGTCGCTTTCCTCAACATTCTCCGGCTATTGTTTCATACAATTGCGCCGCTGGCAGCGCAGAAATCAGCCGGAAATTCTGCGTTACTGCTACGCTATATCTGATGGCTTTGCGGGCAAATAATCTTTATCCTGCGGCGCAATGCGTTGAATTTAATAACAGTCCTGATTCACATAAAAATATCACTTCTGGCGATAGTTCACAGGGATTAGAGGTACAGCAGCAAATGGATTTATTAAAATTCTTACTTCGTCTGCCTTTTATATTGATAAAAGGTTTTATCCGCGTGCTGGCTTTTATACTGAGCCTGCTGGGTCGCGTCTTCAAACCGGTGGTCGGCAATATCGACTGGCGTGCGCCTGCCTGGTGGGCAGCCACTTCCGGCTGGCTTAAGCGCAGTGTTACGCGCATGGAAAATGGCGTAGATCACTACCCGAAAACCATCAGCCTGGCGATTCTTGTTTTGCTGTGCGCCGCAGGGGCGGGCGTTTACGGCTGGCACTGGTGGCTCAGCCGCCCGCAGCCGATCGACCCGGCCCCGAGGGTGTATCAGGACACCAGCGTGCGTGTCAGCGGACCTGAAGTTGTGAATTACGCCGCGCAAAAACCTGCATCACAGCAGGTGATTTTCAATTTCCGCCATTCTGCCGCGCCCGTAACTGATGTTGGCAAAGTGGTTGAAAAAGGGATTTCCCTGAAACCTGCCGCCGAAGGTGAATGGAAATGGGTGAGCGGCTATACGCTGGTTTTCATCCCTAAAAATCCGCTGCCGATGGGCAGAAAATATGACGTGAATTTTACGCCTGATGTCCTGCTTGCGCCGCAAATCAAGCTGGCGAAAACCCGTTATGAATTCACCGCCCCTGCGTTCGATTATCAGCTGGGGCAGGCTGAGTACTATCAGGATCCCCAGGACCCGCAAAAACGCAGCGCGATTTTTAACGTTAAATTCAATGCACCGGTGGATGTTGCCAGCTTCGAAAAACAGATTTCGCTTGGCCTGACCGAAGGTAAAGCGAAAACTGAGTCGAAACTCAATTACTCTGTGGTCTATGACCAGAAAAAACTCAACGCCTGGGTACATTCCGAGCCGCTGAAACCGCTCGATCACGGCGGTTCGGTGCGTGTCACCCTTGGCGAAGGCATTACATCGACCGTGCCGTCGAATGCGACTGCGCAGACTAAAAATGCCGTGGTGTCTGTGCCGACGCTTTACAGCCTGGCGGTGAATGAAGCCAGTGCGCAGGTGGTGGATGCCGATGGGGCGAAAGGTCAGCGGGCACTGATCGTCGGTTTCAGCGACGCGGTGAAAGATAAAGATATCCGCCAGGCAGTCAAAGTCTGGCTATTGCCACAGCACAATCCAAATGATCAGGACGAGGCCAAAGGCCCGGATGATTATGCCAGCTGGGCCGTTGACAGCGTCGAAAACAATGTACTCGCGCAGTCCACGCCGCTGAATATCCAGCTTAATGATGCGGAAAGCGATTATCAGCCGCAGTTCAGCTTCCGCTTCGATGCGCCTGCCCGCCGCGCCATGCTGGTGGAAATTGACAATATTCTGACCTCTTCCGGTGGCTACAAAATGCCGGAAAAAGTGTACCGCATCGTCGCGGTTCCGGATTATCCGAAATCCCTGCAATTTATGTCGCAGGGCTCGCTGTTATCGGTCAGCGGTGACAAACAAATCAGCGTGGCGGCACGCAACGTGCCGGGCCTGCGTCTGGACATTAAACGGGTGATCCCAAGCCAGCTGCAACACATTGTGTCATTCAAAAGCCGTGAGTATTCATCGGCGGAATTTAACCGCCTGAATGACGAATATTTTACCGAGCACTTTACCTATCAGACGGCGGTCAATAACGACAAACCGGGCGACGTGAATTTTCAGGGCGTCGATCTTTCGCGTTACCTCTCCACTGATCCGGCGTCACATCGTGGCGTATTCCTGCTGACGCTGTCGGAATGGGATCCGAAGAAGAAAGAAAATAAACCGGAAACCGATGACGACGGCAATGTCTATCAGGACGATGGGCAGGGCGAAGAAGAAGCACCGGTCGGCGACTCACGTTTTGTTGTCGTCACCGATTTGGGGATTATTGCCAAGCGTTCACAGGATAAAACACGTGATGTG
Source organism: Rahnella perminowiae (assembly GCF_019049695.1). NCBI lineage: Bacteria > Pseudomonadati > Pseudomonadota > Gammaproteobacteria > Enterobacterales > Yersiniaceae > Rahnella > Rahnella perminowiae. The sequence continues at coordinate 46,462 of NZ_JAFMOT010000186.1, read as the reverse complement.
TTTGTGCAGTCGATCCACAGCGGTGCGCCGGTGGCGAACGCGAAAGTTTCCGTGATTGCCAAAAACGGCATTACCCTGCTGACGCAAACCACCGGTGCTGACGGTCATGTGCGCTTCCCTGCGCTGGATGTTTATACCCTTGAACGCCAGCCGGTGATGTTCCTGGTGGAAAAGGAGGGCGATGTCTCCTTCCTGCCGGCGGACCGGAATAACGATCGCGGTCTCGACTTCTCCCGTTTTGATGTCGATGGCGAAATCACGCCGAACGACCCGCGCACGCTGAGCAGCTATCTGTTCTCTGATCGCGGCGTTTATCGTCCGGGGGACACCTTCAATATCGGACTGATTACCCGCGCCGCCGACTGGAGCAACGGTCTGGCGGGTGTGCCGGTGCGGGCTGAAATTCACGATCCGCGCGACAAGCTGATGAGCACTATTCCGCTGACGCTCGGTGCCAGCGGTTTCAATGAGCTGAGTTATACCACTGACGATAATTCACCAACCGGTGAATGGAACATCTATTTGTATCTGATTGGCAAAGACAATGCCTCTTCCACTTTGCTGGGCCATACCTCGGTCAACGTCAAAGAGTTCGAGCCGGATCAACTGAAGGTGAAACTGCAACTGACGCCGGACCGCAGGCAGGGCTGGGTGAAACCGTCAGAATTGCAGGCCAGTATCGACGTACAGAACCTGTTCGGTACGCCCGCGCAGGACAGGCGTGTGACCTCCAGACTGACGCTGCGCCCGATGTATCCAAGCTTCGATCAATTCCCGGATTACGCTTTTTACGAGAACCGTCAGAACAGCGACGGTTTTGAAACCGAGCTGGAAGACCGCAAGACCGACGAAAATGGCGCGGCGAATATCCCGCTGGATCTGAAATCTTATGCTGACGCGACGTACCAGCTGCAACTGCTGTCCGAGGCGTTTGTGGCCGGTGGTGGCCGTTCCGTGGCTGCGACGGCGCGGGTGCTGGTATCGCCATATGACTCTCTGATCGGCGTAAAAGCCGACGGTGATTTAGGCTATATAAACCGCGATGCCGCACGACATCTGAACGTTATTGCGATCGACCCGTCGCTAAAACAGATTGCGCTGCCGGACCTGAAAGTTGCGCTGATTGAACAGAAATACATTTCAGTGCTGACCAAACAGGATTCCGGCGTTTACAAATATCAGTCGAAAATGAAGGAAGTGCCGTTGTCGGAACAACCGCTTTCGCTGACGGCGCAGGGCAACAACCTGACGCTGGCGACGGATAAACCGGGCGATTTCGTGCTGGTCATTGAAGATGCGAAAGGCAATGTGCTGAACCGCATTGGCTATACCGTGGCCGGTAACGCCAATCTCAGCCGTTCGCTGGACAGAAATGCTGAACTGAAGCTGAAACTCAATCAGGCGGAATATCAGCCAGGTGAGGAAATCGAGGTATCCGTTAACGCGCCGTACACCGGCAGCGGGCTGATCACTATTGAGAAAGATAAAGTGTACAGCTGGCAGTGGTTCCATACCGACACCACCAGTTCGGTGCAGAAAATTCGCGTACCGGCGGGAATGGAAGGCAACGGTTACATTAACGTGCAGTTCGTGCGTGATGTGAATTCCAATGAAATCTTCATGAGTCCGCTGAGCTACGGGGTGATGCCGTTCAAAATCAGCACCAAAGCACGGCAGAACAGTCTTGAAGTCAACGCGCCTGAAGTGATTAAACCCGGCGAAAATCTGGTCATGACGGTGAAAACCGAGGGGCCGCAACAGGTGGCGCTGTTTGCTGTGGATGAAGGTATCTTGCAGGTGGCGCGTTATCGCCTGAAAGATCCCCTGGAGTATTTCTTCCGTAAACGCGAACTGGGTGTGGAAAGCGCACAGATTCTGGATCTTATCCTGCCGGAATTCAGCAAGCTGATGCAGCTGGCCGCCGCGCCGGGCGGCGATGCCGGTGAAGGGCTGGATCTGAACGTCAATCCGTTCAAACGTAAGCGCGATAAGCCCGTTGCGTACTGGTCGGGTATTACCGACGTGAACGGTGAGAAGCAGTTTAATTATCCGGTGCCGGATTACTTTAACGGTAAAATCCGCGTGATGGCGATTTCCGTCACGCCGGACAAAATAGGGAAAGCGCAGACCTCGGCGACCGTGCGCGACAACTTCATCATGACGCCAAACGTGCCGTCGATGGTGGCACCGGGCGATGAGTTTGATGTCAGCGTGGGGGTCAGCAATAACCTCGAAGGGCTGAACGGCAAAAGCATCCCGGTTGCGATTCACCTGACTGTACCGCCGCAGCTTGAAGTGGTGGGTAACGCCGATCAAAACGTGTCACTGGCAGAAAAACGCGAAGGCGTGGTTAACTTCCGCCTGCGCGCCAAAGCGTTGCCGGGCGATGCACCGCTGGTGTTTGTCGCGAAGTATGCAGATAAAACCAGCCGCCGGACGATCAGTACGTCGGTGCGCCCGGCGATGCCGTTCCGCACGCAGTCAGTGATGGGGCGTATGAGCGGCAGCAGTCAGAACGTCGATAACCTGCGCCAGATGTTTGATGCTTATGCGGTGCGCACGGCAGCGGTATCCAACTCGCCGTTAGTGCTGACCCGCGGCTTATCCCAATATCTGGCGGATTATCCGTATTACTGTTCTGAGCAGATTGTCAGCCGCTCCGTGCCGTTGATCCTCGAAACAATACATCCGGAAATGCACGGCAATCTCAGTCCGGCGGACAGCAGCAAGCAACTGAAAGACATGATGGCGGTGCTGCGTTCACGTCAGAACGACAGCGGCGCGATTGGCCTGTGGCGTTCATCGCCGCAAACCGATCCGTTTGTCACACCGTACGTGGTGCAATATTTGCTGGAAGCCAAAGCGGCGGGCATCGCGTTGCCTGCCGGTATGCTGGAAGAGGCCAATTCGGCGCTGCGTGAACTGGCAGCCAATCAGAACGATGATTTGTATACCCTGCGTCTGCGGGCATGGGCGGTATATCTGCTAACCCGTCAGGGTGAAATCACCACCAGTTTACTGGCCTCGGTGCAGGACACATTACAGCAGCGTTATCCACAGAGCTGGGAAACCGATCTGAGCGCGATGTATCTGGCGTCGTCATACCGTTTGCTGAAAATGGATGATGAGGCGAATACGTTGTTACAGCCAACCTGGAAGCAACTGAGCAAGGCGTATGACACAGCCTGGTGGACGCAAAGTTATTTTGATCCGCTGGTGCAGGACGCGACGCGGCTGTATCTGATCACCCGTCACTTCCCGGAAAAAGTGTCGGCCATTCCGCCGCAGGTACTGGAAAATATGGTTAAAGCGCTGAAAGAAGAGCGCTATACGACGTATTCCTCGGCGATGAGCATTCTGGCGCTGGAGAGTTATTCCACACAGGTGGCAGCGCAGGCGACAGTGCCGGATGCGCTGAAAATCACGCAGATCAGCAAAACGAAAAACGTCGAACCGCGACTGATTTCTCAGGTTCAGGGGCTGTTTGCGAAAGCGAATTTCACTGCTGACGCGCAGGCTATCCGGGTAGAAAACAGCAACAATGCGCCAGCCTGGTATGTGGTGACGCAGGCGGGCTACGATCTGGCCGCGCCGGAGAAAGCCATTTCCCGTGGTCTGGAAATCACCCGCGATTACACCGATGAGCAGGGTAAGCCGGTGACGCAGATTACGCTGGGGCAGAAGATCAATGTACATCTGAAAGTTCGCGCTAATTCGCAGGAAGGACAAAGTAATCTGGCGATTGTTGATTTGCTGCCGGGTGGTTTTGAAGTGGTGCAGCAAACATCACCGGAGCCGGAATCTGACAGTGATGAGGAAAACAATGGCGCAGAGGCTTCTACGTCCTGGCAGTCACCACTGGCGGCATCGGGTTCGACATGGACACCGGATTACAGCGATATTCGTGAAGATCGCGTGGTGATTTATGGCAGCGCCAGTACCGATGTGCAGGAGTTTGTGTATCAGATTAAAGCCACCAATACCGGCAGCTTCCTCATTCCGCCAGCCTACGGTGAGGCGATGTACAATCGTGATGTTCAGGCTTTGTCCGTCAGTGATAAAAAACTGGTGGTCGTGCCGGCGGATGACACAGCAGTGGCTGAAAAATAACAAAACGCAGAGCCCCGTCGTTTACGGCGGGGCGTAACCTGTTCTGAGTAGCAAGATGATCACCTTTCCCGCATTTTCCAAAACAGCCAAACGTCAGCTGCAAAACATAGCAATGGCGGTTTTTTTACTGGTGCTGATTATGGTGGCGTGTCGCCTCTGGCCGCATCCGCCTCTTTCGCAAGGGCAACCTTTTTCCACCGTTTACTATGACCGGCAGGGCACGCTGATGCGTATCACGCTGGCGAACGATGATCGCTACCGGCTGTGGACGCCGCTGGAACAGGTGTCTCCGCTGGCGGTGAAAAGCTTGTTGCTGCACGAAGATCGCGGGTTCTATTATAACCCCGGTTTCAATCCGTTCAGCCTGATGCGGGGTTTCTGGCGCAGCTATATCGCTGGCGGAAAGATGCAGGGCGGCTCGACCATCACAATGCAACTCGCGCGAATGCACTGGCATCTGAATACCCGCACGCCATCCGGTAAATTCATGCAGGTGTTGCGTGCTGTGCAACTGGAGCTGAGTTATTCCAAACATGACATTCTTGAAGCCTATCTGAACAACGCGCCGTACGGACGAAATATTGAAAGTATTGGCGCGGCCAGCCTGATCTATTTTAACAAAGCCCCGAAATACCTGACGTTACCGGAAGCCATGACGCTGGCAGTTTTGCCGCAATCGCCGAGCAACCGTATCGACCCTAAAACCGGTGTTGTCGGTGCGGCGCTGACGCAGGCACGTAATCGGCTTTTCCTGCGCTGGCAGGCGCATTATGCGACAGACAGCAGCCAGCTTTCATTATTCCGATTGCCGTTGGCCATACGCCAGCCCGAGCGGATGCCATACATTGCCCCGCATTTCATTGAACAGTTACGTCAGCAAAACCCGCAGGTTATCCGCACGGATACCCGAATTGATACTACCCTGGATGCGGGTTTGCAGCGGCTGACCGAGCGTCAGGTCAATGCATTTATCACCCGCAATACAAACCGTGGTATTCACAATGCCGCCGTTTTACTGGTCGACACCCGTGATATGGGTGTGCGTGCGCTGGTTGGGTCTGCGGATTATTACAATCGTGCGATTCAGGGGCAGGTAAATGGCACCAATGCCAAACGCTCGCCGGGATCGGCGCTCAAGCCCTTCATTTATGCGCTGGGCATGGAACAGGGTGTCCTGCACCCGATGACTATCCTGAAGGATGTGCCTTCCGCGTTTGGTGCCTACGCGCCGGAGAACTTTGATCGCCGCTTTCTCGGTCCGGTGACCGCAACTGATGCACTGAATTTCAGTCGCAATATTCCTGCCGTCTATGTCGCGTCACAGCTTCACCAGCCAACGTTCTATCAGTTCCTGCGTCTGTCCGGCATCGCCAATATGTCCGGCGAAAATCACTACGGTTTGTCGCTGGTGCTGGGCGGCGGGGAGGTGACGATGCAGGAACTGGCAAAACTGTATGCCCTGCTGGCGAACCGGGGTGTGTTGCAACCACTGCGGATGCAAAAGTCCGATCCACGCCAGACGGTGCCAGTGCGTTTGCTGAGTGAGGAAGCCAGTTTTATGACACTCGACATGCTGCGCCAGCACCGCCGACCTGGCGATACGCTGGCACAGGCACCGTCTTCGCTGCCGGTTTATTGGAAGACCGGCACCTCCTGGGGCTTTCGTGATGCCTGGAGCGTGGGGGTTTTCGGGCCTTATGTGTTAGTCGTATGGGAAGGGAATTTTGACAGTAAAGGCAACAACGTGTTTGTCGGCGCAGAGGCGGCGGCGCCGTTATTTTTCAATATTATCGACAACATTAACGCCAGTTATCCTGATTTGCAGGAGCCTGAACGCCCGTTTCCGAAGCGGCTGAAGCGGGTTGATATTTGCCTCGCCAGTGGTGATTTACCAACCCCGTGGTGCCAGCAAAAAGGGAAAACCTGGTTTATTCCGGGCAAGTCGCCGATCAAAGTTGATACGGTTTACCGGCCGGTACGTCTCGATAAACTCACCGGTGAGGTGGCCTGCCCACCTTATGAGGAAGACGAAACCCGTACGGAAGTGTTTGAGTTCTGGCCATCGGATCTGGCGAATGTGTTTGCACAGGCAGGCCTGCCAAAACGCAAACCCCCGGCCAATCACTGCAAAGATGAGGGGGTGGATGTCAGCGGTAATCCTCCGCGCATCACATCACCACTGAAAAATACCACTTACACGCTGCGGCAGTCACTGCAAGGTCGTGACCGGATTGCCTTTAATGCGGTCACGGATGCGGACAGTAAAACGGTGTATTGGTTTGTCGATGACATCTACCTCGGCAGCTCTGCCAGCAAATCTGCTATCAACTGGCGGCCCATCAATAACGGCCAGTACCGTATCCGTGCGGTCGACGATCATGGAAGGGCGGACAGCCGGTTAGTGAATATAGAGATTGTGAACTGAAGAAGGATGCTCTGAAGAGAACAGGCAGCATCAAGGCTGCCTTTTTAGCACTTATTTAATATCAATTTTCAGGGTCGCGACCCCGCTGAATTCACCGGTTTCCAACTTACCGCCGACCAGATTGATGGGGTAGGCACTCAGGGTTATCTGCCCCTCACCGTTCTGATTCATAGGCAGTATGCCGTTTCTGAACGGGATAGATATTCCGCCACTATCTAAAACAGTGATGCCAATATCGGCCACATTATCCTTAGCACGGCGTCTGCCCACCAGATAGTACTGATCAACCACATCTTCTGCTTCGAGCGTCATGGTTAATTTGTTGCCGGAAGGAATGACCGGAAGACCATTTTGCGTACAGTCGTAAACGATATCGAATGTATTAGGTCGGAAATTCTCCGGTGGTTGTTTGAGCCGGGTAAATGTGGCCGCGCTAATGGTGCCAAAATCTACTGATATAATTTCACCTTTATTGATCTCGCAACTTTGAGGAACCGTAATGGTACCGCCGATATAAACAATGGCGACCGGAACAGTCGATTTTGTGCTGTATGAGGATGATGTTGCAGACGTTGCATAGATTTCAGCTACCGCAGTACGCGGGATTTCCAGCTGACCCACAAAGGGTTTTGTGACGTAGAACGACAGGCTGCCTTCCGAGCCAGTGGTCAAGGTGTCCTGTGTACTTTGCTGTGGGCAAATTCCCGTTCCGTCCTTATCCCAGTGTCGTGTGGCATCACTGATTTTACTCGCCGGAACAATCACTGGCTCTGACGTTTTAGGAATAGCGATACGTGTCATCACATCCAGATGATCATTAATTTTATAATAATTGTTTGTATGTCCGGCCGGTAAAGAGGATTTCAGGGCATAAAGGATCAGTATGGCATCGGTACTCACATCGGCATCTGAGCAATTACACATTATCTGGTAACCCTGATGACCTGCATTAAATGCACGTTCATAGGACTTACCCACGGTATTCTCTTCTGCTTTCATGTCTTCATTGAGCGAATTGTCATAAGACAGCGCGCTGCCCGTGCCGGGCTCGCAGGCTTCCGACCCTGCCAGGGCTGAAGAGGAATACGTACCTGACAATGCTAATACCAGCGCGAGGAGGGTGATCCTCTGCTTCCCTTTGTTTATCTTCATCTTCATCCTTAAATGCACTGAGCCGTGAGAGTCTGCACAGACTTCCCGGATGTTTTCACTTTGATATTCGCACGACATTGTTGGCTTGCTGCAAATCCCCATTTCACATGCAGCACGGTCATTTTTTCCGGGGTGAGCCCTGTCAGATACAAGATACCGCCATCATCAACAATATTTTCCAGCGTCTGATCTTCACTTACCGCAACGGCTCCAAAGGGGACGGGTGTATTACCGGGTTGAACCAGTTTGATTAATGCTCTTACGCCGATATGCGCATCGAAGTGAGCCGTGACCATGGCGCCTTTATTAGGAATCACTATTTCTGAATTATTTTTGACATCAACATCTTCCGGTAAAGTCGTGGTATCGATAGAAATACGATTTTCGCTATAAGGCGTCAGATAAGGGACGATCGCATAACCACGCCAGTCTGTTTTCAACCCCGGGATGTTTTGTATCCGCGCACCACTGGCCCCGTTTGCATCTATCAGGGCGAAAGAATTACTGAGAGGCTGAGATAAGGTAATACCGTGCGAATGGGCTACAAGGCCACCCGACATGCCATAGCTGGTTTGCCGGGTAACATCGTCATAGTTATAACCTGCATTGAGTGTACCGAAAGCCGCACGGTATGAAGAATAAAGACTGCTGCTGTTGCCGCCTCCGTGATCCGTGTGGCTTTGCTGCAAGTTGTAGCTTAGCCGATTGTCATCTAATGCTGTTCCGCTTAATCCGACCTGCTGACGGGTATCACCGCCTTTTTGCTGCGTCGCGTTATAGGATGCCCAGCTGTTTGGCAGCCAGCGACTTAACGGAATACGGACATTCAGCGCGAACTGCTGATCACTGTCTTCATCTTCCAGACGGCTGTAGATGTACGTCAGGTTATAATTGATTCCGTAGAGGCTGAAGTTAAGCCCCAGTGCGAGATTTTTCTCTGTGTCACTTCTCTGCCAGTAATCCTGCTGGTAAGCCGAAAGATACATGCTCGTGCCTTCCCATAATCCCTGGTTAACACTCACCTGAAATTTGCTGCGCTTATGACCGTCCAGAGAAGAGGATTCGTTGTCGTCCTGGTGTTCATTCGCTTCATCGAAGTCATAGAAACCTGCCGTTGAATAACGATACCCAGCCAATGTCACGTTGGTTTCCGTGGCTTCGATATTTTTGGAATACTGTATTCGATAAGATTGCCCGGTATGACGTTGATCGTTATCCAAAGTCGTTTGGGCATAAGTCATGTCTAAAGAGACTGAACCTAATGAATGAAGGCTAAAACCTGTGCCAGCAATTCCGGCCAAATAATCGGTTGAAAGCAGGGTGCCGGTGTATAAAGTGATATCGTTAGTCACCCCATAAATTGCGGTGGCCTGTGCGAACTCAGGTTCGCGGTCATTTTTATCTGCCGCACGGTACCTGGCCAGAGTCGCGCTGTATTTTAACCGCCCCGGACGCTGCATAACCGGTACGGCAGCAAAAGGTTGATTGAAACGTCGCTCAGTCCCGTCGGCTTCTTTAACTGTAACTTCTAAATCTCCGCTATAGGCCGTGGGATACAAATCTGTTATTTCAAAAGCACCTGGCGCGACATAACTTTGATAAATGATGTAGCCATTTTGTCTAATGGTAACTTCAGCATTGGAGTTAGCGATCCCCCTGATCGTGGGCGCAAATCCTTTCAGGCTGTTGGGCAGCATGTTGTCGTCTGAGGACAATTGAATACCGGTAAATTGCTGGCTGGGGAAAATATCTCCAGGTGTGGAGCTTTCTCCGATAATCATTTTAGATTTAAGAAATTTGATATCCCGCTCAACATTTGTGGAGATGACATCCCATGAGTTCTCTCCCTCGTTACTGCTGTAAGTGGTGTAGTTACGAAAACGCCAGGGGCCTGCATTAAATCCATTCTGAAGATTCAAATATTGGCTGGAATCACCACCGCCATTCCTGTTCTCGCGCTTTGCGCCCGAAAAAGTGTAGTTGGAAAACAAGACCGGAACGCCGTCATCCCATCTGGCAGGATCAACAAAATCCTTCGCCCGGTTGTTCATCGCGGCCTGAGGAATACTGATATCGAGTTTCATCAGGTTGAAATCAAGTTTTGCATCCGCAGCAGGAATATAGACGGAGAGATGCTGCAAAGGGGCATTATGTTCATGCGCGACTAATACAGGAAAAGCATCAACATTCACGTTTAACGCACGCAGTAAATCCGGGGTGATTTGCGGAACAAGCGAACCATCGGCTGCCTGATCGTAACGTATCTGCTGCTGCAGGATTTTTTTCTGATTAACGTAAATCGTGGTGTCATAAGTCCCGGCTATTTGGGCTTTATCACTGAGGGTGAAGATCGACAAATCCACGGGTCCGGTTTCAGGACCGGAGTGCTCCATTAATCTCGGGTCAAAATAGACTTCACCAGATGTTTCTGCATGTGCCTGACAAGTCAGCGCAATGTGCACCAGCATACTCACAATGCACAGTTTAAAAAGAATACGCCGGCAAGAAGAGACGGCGTGTGCCTGCTGGCGTATTGCACGATGATTGTCATCAAACGATATCGTCATAGAATCTCTTATGGAAAACGTAATGTTGGTTGCCAAAAAATGGGGAATTACAGAGTGCGTTCTTCAAAAGCAGAACTGCCGCCAAAGTCATTGATGGCTCCCCAGCGGATGATATTTCCAGAAATATCGGGGGGCAGTTTCACCGTTATCTGAGCTCCGGGCGCAATCATGTCAGTATCTTTCAACGGCGTATTTCCCAGCTTAAGTGAACTAAAAACGACGTAATAAGGAGACGGGTTGGTAATTCGGAGCTCGTTATGGTCCCGGAAAAACGTCAGTGATTTGTAAGCTTCAGCGCTACGACCCGACAGATTTTGTGGTCGGTAAAAAAGTTTGATGCGGCTTTTAAACACCAACTTAAGTTCATTTGTATTATTTTTGGGAGAAGAGGGAATTGCCCGAACATTTATATAGAATATGGATTCTTTATCGGATGGTAATTCACTGCCCGTATACGAAATACGAAGAGTATTTTCTTGTTTTGCATTTAGTCTGAACAATGGCGGCGTGACAACAAAAGGCCCTCGACTTTTCCCATCCCCTGTGTCAATCCATGACTGAATCAGGAAAGGTATATTTTCTGAATTATTTGTCAGAGGGAGTGATGCCTCTTTTTTATCCGCATCATAAATGATTCGTGTTCTGCCAACAATGATACCGCCAGCGTAACACAGCTGACAGCCAAGCAAATAAATAAGGAGAATGTTTATTGATAATCTAATTATTTTAGGCATGTCATCGCATCCTGCAATTAACAACAATTATTTGTCATAACATAAAACAGGCAGGCTGATATGCCTGCCTGAACGGGGGGTGGAAATTAACGGTAATCTAACGTGACATTAACAACAGCATCGGCCAGACCAGCAGTGATCGCCGTAGCAGCAGCAAAAGACTCATAATAGGCCATCAGATTCACATTCATGACGTCGCCTTCAATGTTATAAGTCAATGTCGGTAGTGTGTTGATTTCCAAAGGTGTGCTTGGTGTTTTTGCATCTACGATACGGATGCCGACCCCTGTCGCAGAGGTGCCATCTTTGAATTCATCCGCAATCTGAATCAGATTCGGGTGATCGGGTACAGTAGGTGCTTCCAGCCAGATACGGAAATGATCTGTTTCCTCACTGCCATCTTCTGCATAGGGGCAATTCGTTAATGGAATAGTGAAAGGTATTTTTGGTGAAGGATCGCCGACACTCACAAATTGGGCAGCTGAATAAGTCCCTAGTGGAACATCAATATCCTGATAGCCATTTATGATACACGCCTGAGTGATTATTTCGCCGTGAAAGTTAATAGCGCCATCAGTCGCATAGCTATTGACTGCCATAGCCATAAATATCCCACCCGCTAAGAGTTTGAGCTTAGTTTTCATTTTGCATCCATTCTGAAATAAAAAGTGAAGGTTAACAAAAGATAAGTTGAATAGATTTTAATAAAACCTATCACTCACCTTTTCTCGTCGGATTCTATCAACAGTTTTATCCATTGAATAGAGGATGGCGGCTTATCAATTTAAAACACTTTTATTTTCCCTGCGGATATATAGTTATTAATGATCATTAATGTTTGATTGATTTATTTTCTTGATCAATTGATCATTAATTGATCGGCTTTTAAAAGGGAGTGTTATTTATAAGTTCTTTATTATTAATTAAACGAATGATTAGATTCTATGAAATTTCCGCAAATTTCTTTACTGAAGTCATCCGGAAGGGGGCTTTTTGCCATAAATGGTCAGGTAGTGAACAACCCAGCGCAGGAGCGGTAACGGGGATGAGGGGGACAAACGGTAACAAACCATCCTTCGCGTGCGGAAGATTCCTCTGATATTGTTGATAAATTAGGAAATCCATAATCATTGTTACAATTTCGACTAGAATATATACCATTAAACGCTGTCTGTTTTAGCTGACTTTTCTAACAATACAAGCTTCAGGCATTCACGCCTTTGGGAGATTTAAATGCAAGAAAATCACAAGATTCTGGTGGTCGATGACGATATGCGTCTGCGCGCACTTCTTGAGCGTTATCTGACTGAACAGGGCTTCCAGGTGCGTAGCGTTGCCAATGCTGAACAAATGGACCGTTTACTGACCCGTGAATCATTCCACCTGATGGTTCTGGATCTGATGCTGCCCGGTGAAGATGGTTTGTCGATCTGCCGTCGCCTGCGTAGCCAGAGCAACCCGATGCCGATCATTATGGTTACGGCAAAAGGTGAAGAAGTAGACCGTATCGTGGGGCTGGAAATTGGTGCCGACGACTATATTCCTAAGCCATTTAACCCGCGTGAATTGCTGGCCCGTATCCGTGCTGTCCTGCGCCGTCAGGCCAATGAACTGCCAGGCGCACCTTCTCAGGAAGAAGCGGTCATCTCATTTGGTAAATTCAAACTGAACCTCGGTACCCGCGAAATGTTCCGCGAAGATGAACCTATGCCGCTGACCAGTGGCGAGTTTGCCGTGTTGAAAGCGCTGGTAAGCCATCCGCGTGAGCCGCTGTCCCGTGACAAGCTGATGAATCTGGCGCGTGGCCGTGAATACAGTGCGATGGAACGTTCTATCGATGTGCAGATTTCCCGTCTGCGCCGCATGGTAGAAGAAGATCCGGCGCATCCGCGCTATATCCAGACAGTCTGGGGCCTGGGCTATGTATTTGTACCGGACGGCAGTAAGGCATGAAGCGAATACGCTTTTCACCGCGTAGCTCGTTTGCCCGAACCCTGTTATTAATCGTCACCTTGCTGTTCGTCAGCCTGGTGACGACCTATCTGGTGGTGCTGAATTTCGCCATTCTGCCCAGCCTTCAACAGTTCAATAAGGTACTGGCATACGAAGTGCGTATGCTGATGACCGACCGGTTGCAGCTGGAGGATGGGACGTTGCTGGCTGTGCCACCGGCATTTCGTCGCGAAATCTACCGCGAACTGGGCATTTCTCTTTATACCAACTCTGCGGCAGAGGAGAGTGGTTTGCGCTGGGCGCAGCATTACGAATTCCTCAGTCAGCAGATGGCACAGCAGCTCGGTGGCCCTACCGACGTGCGCGTCGAGGTCAATAAAAATACCCCGGTGGTGTGGTTGAAAACCTGGTTGTCGCCTGACATCTGGGTGCGTGTCCCGCTAACCGAAATCCATCAGGGCGATTTCTCTCCGTTATTCCGCTATACGCTGGCGATTATGTTGTTGGCGATTGGTGGTGCCTGGCTGTTTATCCGTATTCAGAACCGACCCCTGGTCGAGCTGGAACATGCGGCGTTGCAGGTCGGTAAAGGTATTATTCCGCCACCACTGCGTGAATACGGTGCGTCTGAGGTGCGTTCTGTTACGCGAGCCTTCAATCAGATGGCAGCCGGTGTCAAATTGCTGGCTGATGACCGTACTTTACTGATGGCGGGTGTCAGCCACGATTTGCGTACCCCGCTGACGCGTATTCGTCTGGCGACAGAAATGATGGGTGATGATGATAGCTATCTCGCTGAGTCGATCAATAAAGACATAGAAGAGTGCAATGCCATCATCGAGCAGTTCATCGATTATTTGCGCACCGGCCAGGAGATGCCGACAGAAATCACCGATCTCAACAGTATTTTGGGTGAAGTGATCGCGACGGAAAGCGGATATGAGCGTGAAATAGATTCTGATCTGGCCGACGGTGAATTGCTGGTTAATGTGCATCCGCTGTCGATCAAACGTGCGGTGGTCAATATGGTGGTCAACGCCGCCCGATATGGCGACGGCTGGATTAAAGTCAGCAGTGGCCGCGAACTGCAGCGGGCCTGGTTCCAGGTGGAGGACGATGGTCCGGGTATTGAACCTGACCAGCTTAAGCATTTGTTCCAGCCCTTCGTGCGTGGTGAAAGTGCGCGAACCACCAGCGGAACCGGACTCGGTCTGGCGATTGTTCAGCGCATTATTGATGCCCATTCGGGCACGCTGGATATCGGGAAAAGTGACCGGGGAGGATTGCGGATTCGCGCATATTTGCCGTTGCCGGTGGAGATGCTGAAAGCGGTGGCGGTTCAGCAGAAACCGGTTTGATTAAGGGGGGCCTTAATAGTCCCTTTTATTCAGGCAGGTGAAAGTTTCGGTTTCTTAATTCGGGATTGCAGCCTCAAGTCTGCAACCTGTCATTCAGCACGTTTCTGAACCGCCCGCACGATCTTAAATTCAAAGGCAGTTGTGCTCCTCCCCCTGCGATGGGGGAGGCAGGAAGGGCGTTTTACGGTTGTCGCTGCAGCACCGGAAGCAAAGTCAGCGGGCGAAGCGCGCAGTGAAAGGCCAGTGCCGGCAATCCACCCCTCAACTCTTCCTGCTCATCACATAATATTCTGCCGCTTCTTCCCGCCATCTCGGCGTCTCCGCTGTATCCCACGGATTAACTAACACCACGCCCGTATGGGCAAACACTTCCGTGTGATCCGTGGCCAGCCTCGCCTGATGGTGCAGGCAAATCGCCGCAAGCTGCATATCACGCTCCGACATCACGATATTGGCCGCCTTTGATAATGACAGCACCTCCGGGTAATACAGTGCGCTGGCAGCATCAAATGACAGCAGACGCCCGGCGAAATCCTGGTTTAACATCTCCAGTAAGGCATCGGAAAGTGCGGCTTTCGGCTGGTTCTCCGGCAGATTATCCGCCCAGGTGAAAAGCGCCGCGACGTTCAGGCTGGTCAGGTACAGTTGTGTTGCGTCCTGCGCATCCAGCCATTGCAGCACGTTCTTTTGCGGTCCGGGGCTAATCATCTCAAGGATGACGGCGGTATTGAGAATAATCATTTCGGTGGTCGTTCCAGGTGTTCCACGCTCAGGGAAGAGAAACGTTGTCGAAGCTGACTGCCAAGACCAAAACCAGGCACCGCAGTGGTCAGCGCCTGTTTCAGTATTAAACGTGCTTCTTCTTCCATCGAATGGCCTTTTCTGGCTGCAGCGATGCGCAGTAATTCCTTCACTTCATCATCCAGGTTACGAACGGTAATTGTCGCCATAACAGGCTCCTCTGTCAGCAATACTGTTATTCTGAAATGCGGCGGTGCCGGTTGCAATAAAAAAGGCGCGGGAGCCCGCGCCTGTTAAAAGTGTCTGAAACTTAACGTTTCGGCCCTGCACTGACCAGCGCAGCTCCGGCCGGAGTATCGGTGTATTTATCGAAATTATTAATAAACAACTGTGCCAGGTGCTCGGCTTTCTCCTGCCATTGCTCACGACTGGCGTAAGTATTGCGCGGATCCAGAATGTGCGTGTCAACGCCTGGCAGAACCACCGGCACTGCCAGATTAAACAGCGGCAACGTGAAGGTTTCCGCTTCATCAAGGGTATCGTTGAGGATCGCATCGATAATAGCGCGGGTATTTTTCAGCGAAATACGTTTGCCGGTGCCGTTCCAGCCGGTATTAACCAGATAAGCCTGAGCCCCTGCGGCTTCCATACGCTTCACCAGTACTTCAGAGTATTGCGTCGGGTGCAACATCAGAAATGCTGCACCGAAGCAGGCAGAAAAGGTGGGGGTAGGCTCATTCACACCACGCTCGGTACCGGCCAGTTTGGCGGTGAAACCTGACAGAAAGTGGTATTGCGTTTGCGCAGGTGTCAGACGCGAAACCGGCGGTAGTACGCCAAAAGCATCGGCCGTCAGAAAAATCACTTTGCGGGCATGGCCGGCTTTCGATACCGGTTTTACGATATTCTGAATATGATAAATCGGATAAGAGACGCGGGTATTTTCGGTTTTGCTGCTGTCGTTGAAATCGATTTTTCCGTCTTCGCTGACCATCACGTTTTCCAGCAAGGCATCGCGTTTTATCGCACCGAAAATTTCCGGCTCGGCTTCCTGGCTGAGTCTGATGGTTTTGGCATAACAGCCACCTTCAAAGTTAAACACGCCGTCATCGTCCCAGCCGTGTTCATCATCGCCGATAAGCTTACGCTTGGGATCGGTGGATAAGGTGGTTTTACCTGTCCCGGAGAGGCCAAAGAATACCGCTACATCACCTTTTTCGCCCACGTTTGCCGAGCAATGCATTGACGCGATACCCTGCAACGGCAGCAGATAGTTCATGACCGCGAACATGCCTTTCTTCATTTCGCCGCCGTACCACGAGCCGCCGATCAGCTGGATGCGCTCGGTCAGGTTGAAGGCGATGAAGTTTTCAGAATTCAGGCCCTGTGTCTGCCAGTCCGGATTGGTGCATTTGGCGCCGTTCATCACGATGAAATCAGGTTCGAAATTTTCCAGTTCACCTGCTTCCGGGCGGATAAACATGTTCTTGACGAAATGCGCCTGCCAGGCGACTTCCGTGATAAAGCGTACTTTCAGGCGGGAGTCAGCATTAGCACCGCAGAATGCATCGACAATAAACAAACGTTTCCCGGATAACTGTTTGCCGACCAGCGTCTTCAATGAGGTCCAGATTTCCTGCGACAGCGGTTTGTTGTCATTTTTTCCTTTGCCCTGATCAGCCCACCAGAGCGTATCGCGGGTGGTGTCATCACGGACGATGTATTTATCTTTCGGCGAGCGGCCGGTGAAAATGCCGGTATCGACATTCACGGCGCCAAGCTCTGTCACCTGCCCGCGTTCATAACCTTCCAGGTCCGGGGCTGTCTCTTCTGCAAAAAGAGTTTCGTAATCAGGGTTATAGACAATTTCGCTATTCTGGTGGATCCCATACTGGGAGAGTGTTTCGGCGGTGATACCGATAGTGGTTGGCATTTCCCTGCTCCTTGCTGAACTTGGATCCCGTCAATAGGGATAAATCAGTTGTTATTGTAGGTATATATCGCTTTTGTGCCGCGACAGGTCTCAAAGAATAACGGCAGATGTGAATGTTTTTCCAGAATTGTGATGAAAAACCCGAAAGGTGTGCAAGCGAGGTTATGAAAAAGCAATAAAAAAGGGACCTTTCAGTGAAAAGTCCCTCAGGCTGAGCGTATCAACGATCAATGAATGTGATCATCTCCGGAATGGACATCACCGCTGGCTTTCAGCGTCGCCATATCCATCCCATCAAATTCATAGTCTGCGCCACAATAATCGCAGTGCATCTCGATTTTGCCATCAGTTTCCAGCATTTCGTGAATATCTTCATCCGGCAGCGTCAGCAGCGCGGCGGCACAACGCTCGCGGGAGCAGGTGCAACGGAAACACACATCCTGTGGCTCATACAGCGTGACCTCTTCCTGATGATACAGACGATAAAGCACTTCATTTGCCGGCAGAGTCAGCAGTTCTTCCGCTTTGATGGTGGTGGTCAGTTGTGCCAGATGGCTGAACTCTTCCGGGTCTGTATCTTGCGCTGGCAGAACCTGTAACAACATGGCACCTGCAGCAGGCTGGCCTTCCACTTCACCGGTACGGATGAAGATGCGGGTGGGTAGCTGTTCAGACTGCATGAAATAGTTTTCCAGACATTCTGCCAGGTTTTCGCCTTCCAGCCCCACGACGCCCTGATAGCGTTCGCCAACGGTCGGAGAAATAGTGATCACCATGTAGCCGTTGCCAATCATCTCTTTCAGTGTGCTGCCTTCGATGATGTCACCCTGCAGACGTGCCACACCGCGCAATTCCTGCTTGTTGTTACCGTTGATCACGGCCAGTTTCAGCGGGCCATCGCCCTGCAACTGCACGGTAATATCGCCGTCAAATTTCAGGGTGGCAGTCAGCAGGCTGGTCGCCACCAACATTTCACCCAGCAGAGTACGCACTTCGGCCGGATACTCGTGACCGGCAATAACCTGCTGGAAGGTTTCTTTGAGTGAGACCAGTTCACCGCGAACGGCGTGATGACTGAACAGGTAGCGATGCAGTTGGTCGTGATTAGACATAGTTTTCTCTCTGTTTAGCGAACGTAAATCCTTCCTCTTTCATCGAAAGATTGAAGATTTATTCAGTATCGCCATATTTAAATTTGATCAGGTTGCGGCGTTCCTTTTTGTCCGGACGTCTGTCCGGGTGCGGCATCGCATTCATTTTGCGCGCCTCGGAAATTTTTTCCCGGCTGGCAATGCTCGCACCGGTTTCCTGATACAGTTTCTGTGCTTCTTCCGCACTGCGGCGCTGAGTGGTGAGCCCCAAAACGATGATCGTTTTTGTATCATTTCCCTGGCGCAAGGTAATTTCGGCATTCAGTTCCATCAGCTTGCTGGGTTTCCCCCGCTGACCGTTGTAATGCACTTTGCCGCCATCAATCATCTCGCGTGCCAGCGCACGGGTCTTATAAAAACGAGCCGCCCACAACCATTTATCGAGGCGCACTGCATTATCGTCGTCTTGCGTTTTACCTTTCATAACCCTCCCCTGAGCATACCGGTATTACTTCGCCGGGCCTGTTACAGGGTGAATTGCAGGCAACAGGCTGCGGTAGTCATTGATGGAAGGATGTCCTTCAAATGACTTATTTGCCATGGTCGAATCTGGGTTTTCTATACCCAGACAATAGCGGATGCCGAAGGTTTTTGCCGCATTGAGGATAGGTTCACCGTCATCGACAAATAGGGTTCTGTCGGGATTAAAGCCCGTTTGCTGCTGAACGGCAGACCACAACCGCTGATCTTCCTTCGGATAACCAAATGTGTGGGTGGAAAGGAGTAAATCAAGGTGCTGATCTAATCCGGTATGTTCAATTTTAACGGAAAGGCTGTGCGGATGCGCATTAGTGAGCAGAATTGTTTGCCGTCCGCTTTCACGCAGGTGAGCTAAAAAAGGCAGGGTATCGTCGCGAAGCCGCGCATTTTTGCCGATGTTTGTCGTCATCTGGTAGATATCCAGGCTTAGCTTTTCGCTCCAGTAATCGAAGCAATACCAGTTCATGGTGTGCTGAACGGCAAGGTATTCGGTATGAATTAACTGGCGTGCGTTTTCAAGCGGGATCGCACGCTGCTGGCTGAGGGCCAGCGGGACATCCTGCAACCAGAACTGGCTGTCAAAAGCCAGATCCAACAATGTACCGTCCATATCCAGTAAAACGGTATCGATGCATTGCCAGTCAAAATCAGGGGACATGAAAACTCCATGTTCTTGCGGCTGTGAGAAGCCGCAGGGACAAATATATGAAAGCAGGGAAGGGCGTCAGGGTAGCATAATCTGACCGGGGGACGCAGGGACGCCCGGTGCTTTTCAACCCAGTTTTTGCGCGGGTATGGGCATCAGCGTGGGATGAAAGCAGGCATTATAGTATTGCTGAATATCGTCTATCCGGCGCTTATCTTTGATGAAGCGGCGGATAAACAGTACGCTATTAACCACCAGAACACCGATCAACAATAACAGTAATAAGCTGGTGCCCAGATAACGCCAGAGCGTTGAGATATCCGGCTCGCTGTGCAGCGAAATGTGACGGGTTCCGTTAGCATCGATACTGATACTGGTGATCACGCCCTGCGCACTGAAAGGGGTATGCAGCAAGAGTGTTGATAACTGTTGCAACTGCTTCCACTGTTCCTGCGGCGGGTTAGCGAATACACCCACCGGAGGAGCTGGCATCTCAATCAGCTGACGTCCTTCATCATTGCTTATCAGGAACCCACCCGGTGGCGGACTGTTAAGCCTGTCAGCAGCACGACGGGTCTCCTGAACAAAGAAAGAAGATGTTGCGTTATTCACCAGTTCGCTCAGCGATTGCGCACTGACCGGACGCAGCAGAACGTTAATCCCCTGCAATGTGCCCGCCTGTGCCCGCTTCACCAGTGAGTTCCAGTTGCTCGAATTGCCCAGATTCACCAGCGCGTTTTTCAGCCGAACACAATCATTGCTGTTTCCGCACAGCGTTTCGGTTTTCAGCACGATATCTGCGAAATCATCAAGCAGGATCATCCCGGATTTTTCGATGGCGGTGGCCAGCTGCGGATTAATGTTTTGCTCAGGCGTCTGGTTCTGACCGGGATGCAGCTGGTTGTTCACCGTTGTTTGCAGCGCCGTAGCGGCATCAATAATTTCTGACTGCGGAACCGGAAGAGGCGTCGCGGTATTCCAGTAAATCGCTGAACAATCAAAAGGCATAAAACCCGTGGCGGAACGGCTGCCCGACGGTGGCACATAACACATCCCGGAACCCTGAACTTTCAAGGTATCGCCGACGCGCAGAGCCGCCTTTTCGAGTTCCTGTACGCTGTTAACCTGCGAACTTTGTGCTCCCTGCAACCAGGCAACGCTGAGTTTGAGCGGCAGGCCAAGCGGCACATAAACCAGTAACGCCAGCAGCAGGAGGAAGGCGCTGGTGGCGAGCACCAGATTTCTTCCCCACTGCTGGAGGGGAAATTTTTTCACTTCCTCGTGGAGTGTCAGATAACTCCCCTGACGCACGACGTGGCTGTTCATATAGACTTCTACATCCGTAGGCTGTCCGAGATCACGGCCAATATAGGGCTGCCAGTGAGGCGGATAAATCAGGTCTACCACACCGAGTGAAATATTACTGATATCCCCTTGTTTGGATTCACCAAACAAACCCCAGCGTTTAGGTAAGCCACGCAGGCAATGGATTTCCTTGCGATTTTTACCTAAACGTTCGGACACTAAGCGCCAGATAACCCAGACAGCTAACCCTGCCGAAAGCGTCAGCAACCAGGGTAGAAAGATCACCGGACTTTGCAGCGTGATAAAAAGCAGCAGCAGAATGGCGGAAACGGCCACCGCTTCTTTTACGCCGTTCGACCGGGTCAGCGCATGCTCTTCACGCGTTTCGCGGCGCACTTTGACCAGTTCTATATGCTCGCTTTCTTCGTGCCGGATAGACGCATTTTGCGGCTGCGAAGGTATCACCGCTGAAACCGGCGCGGGGCCTTCGTAAACGTGGTCGGTCAGGGTATGGCCGTTGAGTGAAATGACCAGCGGCAGGCTCTGCGTTTTGATCAGCTCGACCTGATTTTCCTGAGCAATGTATTGCTCCCAGAATGGCGGCAGGTGAATTTCAGTAGAATCGAGGAAGTAACGCCATTTGTTAGGATCTTCACTCGCTACACCATAGCGGGTGATTGCGCGGGTCAGGCTATAAACATTTTCGCTTTTAGTGGTCAGCGTCAGTTTATCGCGCAGGATAATCAGATTATTGCGGTGGGTAATTGGCGTCTGGCCGAGGCCTTCATTTTGCCGCAGATAGCGTTCAACTGCATCGCGTTCTTTCTGAGAGAGTTTGCGCTGACTCGGTGTGGAGAAACGCACGACGGACTCGTCGCGTTGGCGGCGACGCAATACAAGCCAAAAATAAGACGCTGTAGCAATAATTGCGATACACAACAACACCAGTGTCACGACTACTGTGCTCATCCGATCCCCGTTCAGACGTGGGTGACTTACGTCAACTCTGTGAAAGTATTATACATAAACGAAATGCACATTTTGCGCATGAACGCCTTTTTGATAGGAATTTTATTATTGTTTGCCTGAATCGTGTGCATAAAAATACCATGCTAGAGAATACCTGCATTTGGGAATCGGCGGGTATCGGTATAATCCTATTTTGAAGTGAGAGTGTTTTTGTTAAAGCAAAAATGTGACAGCCATGAGGTAACGTGTTTTTTTTGCGCGAATAACGGTGATTTTTTAATGATATTTTGTCCGAAAAATACACGGGACAAAGACAGTTTTTCAGTAAAGATTGCGATGCTGGCGTTCATTAACGCACAATGACTACCGTTAGTGGCCTTTGAACAGACAAACGAACCCATTAGAACACCTCTGGTCAGGTGAATAATAAGTTGGGGATAAGATGACACAACACCTGCAAAAACCGAAAATTACGAAGGTGGAAACCGTAGCCCGTTCGCGATTATTCACCATCGAATCTGTTGATCTGACATTCAGCAACGGCGTCGAACGCGTGTATGAACGCATGCGTCCTTCCGATCGTGAAGCAGTGATGATTGTGCCGATCATTGATGATGAACTGCTGTTAATTCAGGAATATGCTGTAGGCATTGAAAGCTACGAGCTGGGTTTCCCCAAAGGACTGATCGACCCGGGTGAAAGCGTACTTGAGGCGGCGAACCGTGAACTGATGGAAGAAGTGGGGCATGGCGCGCGGCACTTTGATGTGCTGGCAAAACTGACCATGGCGCCTTCTTACTTCTCAAGCCGCATGAATATCGTCATTGCCAAAGATTTGTATATGAAAAGTCTGGAAGGTGATGAACCGGAACCTTTGCCACAAACTCGCTGGCCAGTGTCACGTATGATGGAATTGCTGCAGCATCCGGATTTTTGCGAAGCCCGCAACGTGAGTGCATTATTCCTGGCGCATGATTTTTTGATGCGTAACGCCCGCTGATCCCGCGGTAAACACTATTAAAAAAGCCGGTCATGCATTTCGCAGACCGGCTTTTTGCTTTACAGCTCAGGCATCAGAACAGTTCGTGTTCCTGACCGTTATCCATGATGGTTGTCCCGACTTCATGCACAGCATGTTCTGTCGGCTGCGTCCCGTCGATAAAGTATTCAGGGCGACTGTTGCCACCGCCGTCAGAAAGCTTACCGGTACTCTTATCGATAGTCACCGTCACAATACCAGGAGGCGGGGTCTGCGGCTGTTCCGGCACGCCCTCCAGCACGGCTTTCATGTAATCATCCCAGGCCGGCTGAGCACTTTTCGCGCCGCCCTCGGCACCGGAGATTTGATCCGTAATAACACCGGAAGCCGTTGAGCGACCCAAATCACGACGGTGATCGTCAAAGCCAATCCAGACTGAGGTCACCACGTCAGGGCCATATCCGGAGAACCAGGCATCTTTCGAGCTGTTGGTTGTACCGGTTTTGCCACCAATATCGTGACGTTTCAGGTCACGTCCTGCGCGCCAGCCTGTTCCCATCCAGCCGGGCTCGCCGAAGATGTTGGAGTTCAACGCATCACTGATCAGGAATGACAGCGGTGTGCTGATCACATGTGGCGCGTATTGCTGTGCGGCATCAACCTGCGGCGAGTTCGGTGGAACCTGCTCAAGCTGTGGCGTTGGCACACTGGTATTATTATTGGTGGTGGATGTGGCAACGTTTTCTACATTGTCATCCGACAGTACGGCAGATTTCTGCGTATCACCATAAATAACGGGAATATTACAGGTACGACAGGCGATTTTAGGCTTGGCTTCAAACTGCACCTGACCGGATTCATCCACAATTTTGGTGATGAAATACGGGTCAACCAGATAACCGCCGTTGGTCAAGGTGGCGTAACCGCGTACAACCTGCAACGGGGTGAATGAAGCAGAACCTAACGCCAGTGATTCGGAATGAACAATGTTCGCAGCCGGGAAGCCAAAACGCTGCAAATATTCAGCTGCGTAATCCACTCCCATCGCACGCATAGCACGTACCATGACCACGTTCTTGGATTCACCCAGCCCCTGACGCAGACGAATCGGACCGTAATACGTTGGCGGTGAGTTCTTCGGACGCCAGTCAGTACCGGCACCGGCATCCCAGCGGGTAATTGGCATGTCATTCAGGATGGTCGCCAGGGTCAGACCTTTGTCCATTGCTGCTGTGTACAGGAAAGGCTTGATGTTAGAACCGAGCTGGCGAACCGCCTGGTTGGCGCGGTTAAACTTGCTCTGGTTGAAGTCAAACCCGCCAACCAGCGCTTCAATGGCACCGTCGTTTGGATTGAGCGAAACAATGGCTGAGTTGACATCAGGCACCTGCGCCAGCCACCAGTCATCACCCACTTTACGTACCCAAACTTGCTGACCCGGACGTACCACGTCAGTGACTTTTTTCGGGGTCGGGCCCTGAGCATTGTCATTACGATAAGGTCGCGCCCAGCGCATGCCGCTGAACGGCAGGCTGATAACCGCGCGGTTCGACATCGTCGCCGTGGCCTGAGCATCATCCGTTGCGGTGATAACGGCCGGGAACAGCGGACCATATACCGGCAGCGTTTTCAGCGACTGGACAATCTTGTTCTGATCCCACGCCGGTTCACCTACTTTCCATAGCTGATTTGACGGACCGCGATAACCGTGGCGCATATCGTAATTAAGCACGTTGGTACGCAGGGCTTCCTGGGCAGCAAG
Source organism: Rahnella perminowiae (assembly GCF_019049695.1). Classification (NCBI taxonomy): domain Bacteria; kingdom Pseudomonadati; phylum Pseudomonadota; class Gammaproteobacteria; order Enterobacterales; family Yersiniaceae; genus Rahnella; species Rahnella perminowiae. The sequence goes on along the minus strand of NZ_JAFMOT010000186.1, from coordinate 22,197 downwards.
CTGGGTTTTTTTGGTAATGGTGGTGTAAACCATATAGCCATCGTTATAAGCGTTGTCGCCATAACGTTTCACCATTTCCTGACGCACCATTTCGGTCAGATACGGCGCCGAAAACTCGATATGCGGAGCATGATAATTGGCGACCAACGGCTCAGCACGCGCCTGATCATACTGGGCCTGCGTGATGTATTTCTCATCCAGCATACGTGCCAGTACGGTATTGCGACGGGCCAGAGAACGGTCATGCGAATACAGCGGGTTGAAGGTTGACGGTGCTTTGGGCAGCCCGGCAATCACTGCCATTTCACTGAGCGTTAGCTGGCTGACATCTTTACCAAAGTAAACCTGTGCAGCGGCACCGACGCCATAAGCACGATAACCGAGATAAATTTTATTCAGATACAGCTCGAGGATTTCATCTTTGGACATCATCTGCTCAATGCGGATGGCCAGAAATGCTTCCTTAATTTTACGGGTCAGCGTGCGTTCAGGGCTCAGGAAAAAGTTACGAGCCAACTGCTGGGTAATGGTGCTCGCGCCCTGTGAGGCGTGGCCTGACATCATCGCAACGGAAGCCGCACGGAAAATACCGATCGGATCCACACCATGATGTTCATAGAAGCGACTGTCTTCAGTCGCGATAAACGCATGCACCAGTTCCGGTGGGATCTGGTCGAGTTTCAGTGGGATACGGCGCTTTTCACCATACTGGGCAATTAAATCACCCTCGGCACTGAAAACCTGCATCGGTGTTTGCAAGCGCACGTCTTTAAGCGTGGCGACGTCGGGTAACTGAGGCTCGATATATTTATACAAACCGAAGATCGAGGCGGCTCCCAGCAAAATGCAACACACTGCAAGAATCAATAAATACTTTACGAACTTCACCTGAGATTTCCCATTAAGTGTCAATTGGGCAGTTTATAAACAACCGCGCGGTAGTATAAAGGCAAGCCAGCAACATGGATACGTTCTTTTATTTACCTGACGATATGGAGATTGGGCGAAAATGCGACTACAAGCATGGCAGGTAGGTCTGGATATTCAAGCCGGTTTTGCCCGTGCGATCGCCGTTCAGCGGCGGCGTCATGGCTGGCAATTACGTCACTGGTGGCAACATCCTTTGCCTCCTTTCACATTGCGGGAGGGGATATTACATGAGAGCGCGCCGCTGATCGCCATTTTATCGTGCTGGCGAAAAACGCTGCCGACGTCTTTTTCATTACGAATCAGCCTTCCTGCGCAACGTATTATGCAACAACGCATGGCCGCGCCCGATGCCCGTTTGGGTGAGCCGCAGCGCAGTGCGTTTATCTTCGCTAACGCGGCAAAACAGTTTCCTCTGGCTATGGAGCATCTGGTGATGGACTACCGGGCTGACCCGCAGGGCGATAATCAGTTGGTGGTTACGGCGGCAAGGCAGCAGGAAATCGAACAGTGGATGCACTGCATGGCGCAGGCCCGGTTGTTCCCGGACACTATTGAGCTGACTCCCTGCGCCCTTCAGATGGCGGCCTGTGCTGCAGGCGTTCCGGGTGATGCATTGCTGATCCATCCCCTTGATGATCTCTTTCTCTGGGCTTCGCCGCACAGTTTGCCGTTCCAGTTTGGCATGCTGGATTATGCAGAGGCCGGCGCTGAAAACACGGTCTCTCAGAAGATTCGCACACAGTATCGCGCGGCTGCGTTATGCCATGCGGAGGACTATTACAGCGGTGAATCGTCCTCTGCGGTAATGCAATGCTGGTCGCCATTAAGCGCGATCGTGCAATTGTCCGCGCCTTTGCCGGCAAATCCCGGTGCATTCGCGCCTGCCGTCGGGCTGGCTATCCGGCAGGCAGATAACTGATGCTACAGATCAATTTATTACCGTGGCGAAAGTTGCGCCGTCAAAAGCTGATGCGTTTCTGCCTGAAAATTTTTATTTCTGTTCCTGTCTCTGTGGTGGCCGGTGCTTTGCTTCTGGCCACTTTCCTGGTGCAGGAACGGGCGCTGTTACAGGTGAAACTGTCAGCGTTACATTCAGATATTCAAAAGATTACGCTCCGTCAGCGTCGTGTGGAGGCAGCATCGGAACAGGTAAAGGTTCTGGCTGAATCGCGTCTTTTAAGCCACCAGCGTGTGCAACGGAGCCGGGATTATCTGCAATTGCTGGTGTTACTCGCGTCAGAGATGCCCGAAGAACTCTGGCTGACGGAGCTGACGGAGCATCAGGGAATGATGACGTTAAAAGGCGAAGGGCGGATATATCACGACATTGTGGCATTGAGCGAAATGCTGTCAGCAGGAGAGTTGCTCAGTAAAGTCAGTCTTTCTGATGTACAGCAGCAACCCAACAATAACTTGAGTTTCGTGATGAAAACGCAGTTTCGCACTGAAAAAGCCCTGCCTGCGCCGGGAGTAGTGCAATGACCGGTTTACTGGCAGAGCATATTGATCCGCTGATGGAAAAACCCGGCTGGCAGCGGGTGTGCATGCTGACTGCATGTCTGCTCATTCTGGCTTTGACGCTGTATCAGCTTGTATTGCGCGGGTTATGGCAGCAACACGACACACTGAAACGGGAGATTTACACCGCACGGCAGACCCTTTCCCAGGCTCAGAGGGCGTTGATGCTCAGGGTTCCGTTGGAAAGCCTGGAGCAGGAACTGGCCGGCAATGTGACATCGCAACACGAAATCCTGCCGCTTGAGCAAGCGTTTTCCCGGCCGCTGAAAGACGCTCAGGCCGTACTGATTCGCTGGAAGCCAGTTTTGCAACCGAAACAAGAACCACAGGGTGAATTGCAATTGCAGGTGACTTTTGCCGGACTGATGGATTTTCTTTATGCGCTGATGCAACGTCCCGGGCAGCCTGCATTCAGCGAGCTGAATTTACACACCACCGGTGATGCCGGGATGAAAGCCTCAGTGTTACTGACTCAAACCACGTCAGCGGCAGGATTTTTTACCGCTGCCGTCGCGCCGAATGTCGTACGTGATCCGTTTAGTGTGCCACAGACGCCGTCCTGTGCTGATTTTTCTACGGTATCTGAATGGCGCCTTAGCGGGATTTCAGATGCCGGCGGGGAGCGTTATGGCTGGCTGCTTTCACCGCAAGGGCGCTGGAGTAAAGTCGAAACGGGTACGCAATTTGGAGTGCCGCAATGGACGGTTGAAGCACTCAGCAGTTCGCAGGTTGAACTCAGCCTCAGTGATGCGCGTTGCGGTGCACTGCGTCAGATTATCAGGCTGGGTAAAGGCAAGGATTCTCCAGGGAAAGGGAAATAATGAAATACGTGACTAAGCGGATTGTACTGTGTTTGCTGTGTTTATACCTCAGCCCGGTGAAAGCTGATGTACCACCGTTGATTTCGCTGGAGTTTCAGTCCTCTCCGGTCGGTTTGGTATTACAGGCGCTGGCAGATTTCCGGCAACTGAATCTGATCACTGCACCGGGTCTTGAAGGGCAGATGAGTGTGAAACTCAAAGAAGTGCCGTGGCAGCAGGCGCTCGACATTATTCTGCAAATGAACCATCTCACCAGCCAGTTGCAGGGCAACGTTTTAATTGTGTCGCCTGAACAAGATCCGCAGGTTGTACAACAGCGGTTGAAAGAGGCAGCCGACCAGCAGGCGCTCCACAGCCCGCTGATCAGCCTTACCGTTCCTCTGCAATACGCAGATGCGAAAGAGACGGCGCTTAGCCTGAACGCGCAGAAAGGCTCGCTGTTATCTCCAAAAGGTAATGCCTCTGCAGATCCCCGCACCAATACACTCTTATTACGTGACACGCAGGCTGCGCTGGATGTTGTGGCACCCTGGATAAAGGAAATGGATTTACCTCTTCAGCAGGTTCAACTGGCAGCACATATAGTCACAATGAACAGTGAAAGCCTGCGCGAACTGGGTGTGCGCTGGGGGTTTACCGGTGAGGAACCCATTACAAAAGCCGTGCGTATGAATAATTTTAGTATGGGCATGCCGGTCGAAAATCCGATATTTACTGCGGGTTTTAATCTTGCACATATCAGCGGGCGGATCCTTGAGCTTGAACTGACGGCGCTTGAGCAGGAAGACAAGGTCGATATTATCGCCAGCCCGCGGTTGCTGACGGCGCACATGCAGACTGCCAGCATTAAACAGGGTACGGAAATCCCGTATCAGGTTTCCAGCGGGGCGAGTGGCAGCACGTCGATTGAATTCAAAGAAGCGGTGCTGGGAATGGAGGTTACGCCGAAAATTCAGCGTGACGGTCGTATCCAGCTGGCATTGCAGATTAGCCAGAACATGCCGGGCCGGAGCATTAAGCAGTCCGAAGGTGAGGCGCTGGCGATTGATAAGCAGGAAATCAAAACTCAGGTTACGGTAAAAGACGGAGAAACTATCGTGCTTGGCGGGATATTTCAGCGTAAAAACCAAAAAACGGACACAAAAGTACCTGTCCTCGGCGACCTTCCCGGGGTCGGTTCCTTGTTTAAACACCAGTACACCCATGAACAGCGGCGTGAGTTGGTGATTTTCATCACCCCGACCTTAATCCTTACCCGTTAAAAGGGCATTCTGACGCTCTGTAAATTGCACAATAACGTTGAGCGTATGCAACTTTTTGTGTCGCAAGAGGCTTCTGAGTTTGACGCTGCCGTCGATTTAGCTTACAAGGGTTACCGAATTGAGCACCGTGATCTTTTTATTACGACAGACACGCCGATAAAAACGTACGGTTTCCCTCCTGCGGCGTGCAAAGTGATTTATTCGGTTGCCAAACTACCAAGAGTGTTGAGATAATTTTTTTCTGATCTCGCACTATATCGCTCATGAGGTTTCAGTTTAGGTCCCGCCGCTAATTTGATTGGCGGGGCGGGTTATCATCAACGAATTGTCTTAGTAATACCGAAAAACATGGCAGAGAAACGCAATATCTTTCTGGTTGGGCCTATGGGTGCCGGCAAAAGCACTATTGGTCGACAGTTAGCTCAGCAACTCAATATGGAGTTTTTTGACTCCGATCACGAAATTGAGCGACGTACCGGAGCTGATGTGGGCTGGGTATTTGATTTGGAAGGCGAAGACGGATTCCGCGACCGCGAAGAAAAAGTGATCAACGAACTGACCGAAAAACAAGGCATTGTTCTGGCGACTGGTGGCGGTTCCGTGAAATCACGTGAAACCCGTAACCGTTTGTCAGCGCGTGGCGTTGTCGTCTATCTTGAAACTACTATCGAAAAACAACTGGCGCGTACACAACGCGACAAAAAACGTCCATTATTACAAGTGAGTGCTCCGCCACGTGAAGTGCTTGAAGCACTGGCGAGAGAACGCAATCCTTTGTATGAAGAGATTGCCGACGTCACTATTCGTACCGATGATCAAAGTGCCAAAGTCGTTGCCAACCAGATTATCAATATGCTGGAAAGTAACTGATTATTGGTGTTCATCATTGCCTGAGGGTGTCAGTTAAAGAAGGTCACAGAGCACGACATGGAGAGGATTACCGTAACGTTAGGGGAGCGTAGCTACCCCATTACGATTGCTGCCGGATTGTTCCACGATCCGGCTTCTTTTATGCCGGTAAAGGCAGGCGATCAGGTCATGATAGTGACCAACGAAACCCTGGCCCCTCTCTATCTGGACGCTATTCGTTCAGTGCTGGAGCAGGCAGGCGTTCGTGTTGATCAGGTTATTTTGCCTGATGGTGAACAATACAAATCCCTGACTGTTCTCAATGATGTGTTCTCCGCGTTGCTCAAAAAGCCGCACGGACGTGATACGACTCTGATCGCCCTTGGTGGTGGCGTCGTCGGTGATTTAACCGGCTTCGCTGCAGCCAGTTATCAGCGCGGTGTGCGCTTTGTTCAGGTGCCAACCACGCTGCTTTCTCAGGTTGACTCCTCCGTTGGCGGTAAAACGGCGGTAAACCATCCACTCGGAAAAAACATGATCGGCGCGTTTTATCAGCCTGCGTCGGTAGTGGTTGATCTCGACTGTCTGCGAACGCTGCCTGCCCGTGAAATGTCTTCGGGTCTCGCAGAAGTTATCAAATACGGCATTATTCTGGATGCTGATTTCTTTGTCTGGCTTGAAGACAACATGGAAGCTTTACTGGCGCTGGATATGAATGCGCTGGCGTATTGCATCCGCCGTTGCTGCGAGCTGAAAGCCGAGGTTGTGGCCGCCGATGAACGTGAAAACGGCATGCGCGCCTTGCTGAATCTGGGCCATACTTACGGCCATGCTATTGAAGCCGAAATGGGTTACGGTAACTGGTTGCATGGCGAAGCTGTGGCAGCCGGTATGGTGATGGCCTGTTATACGGCCCATCGCCTTGGGCAGTTCAGTCTGGGTGACATAGCCCGGGTAAAAACTTTGCTGACCCGTGCGGGTTTACCTGTGACCGGCCCTGAAGTTATGGAGGCGCAGTCCTATCTGCCGCACATGATGCGTGATAAGAAAGTACTGGCTGGCGAGCTGCGTCTGGTTTTGCCGAAAGCAATAGGTCAGTCGGAAGTACGCTCCGGCGTATCGCATGAAATGGTGCTGGCTTCGATTGAAGATTGCCGTTAAGACAGTGGTCATCATGGTGGCCACATAACGATCGATTTTACGTTTGCCAGCAAAGCTTTATATTTTTAGTCAGGATAGTTGCTCCGCGTAAAGCCTCTTGAGGCTTTTGCCGGGTTGGAGGTTTTAGATGGATGATTTAACACCGGAAGACGATCTCAAACCAGACACCAGCGATCGCCGCCCACCGCGCGCGCGCAAACCGTCTCCTTCCATTCCAAAAGTTGCGGTATCCCGTCAGTACGTGATGATCGGCATCGGTATTGTGGTGCTGGTATTGCTGATTGTCGGTATCGGCTCTGCCATGAAGTCATCTTCCTCCAGCCAGCCTGCTCAGCAGAACAATGGTCCGAAGGACATTAGTCTCGCGGGTAATGATGCGGCGGCACCTGCTCAGCCTTCTGCTCAGGCTCAGGCCAATACAGCGCAAGCTATAGACGGTCAGCAGCCAGCCGATGGCCAGCAACCGAAGAGTATCGGTTTACCGCCAGTTTCCCCGACACCAACCGAAGCTCAGCCTGTTCCGGATAATGGTCAGGCGAAAGAACGTGTCGATTTGCCGGGTGATATGAGTGATGCGCTCTCTTCCCAGCAAAATCAGGTCGATGGTGTGGCACAAGGCAGCATGGCACCCGCAGCTCAGTCACTGACTTCTTTGCCGACCGCACCCGCAACCGTTAATGGTTCAGCACGTACTCAGGCCCCGGCAGGTTCTCAGCCGTCAGCCACCCATACACGCCCTGCGCAAGCTTCGCGAAATGCGCAACCTGCTCATACTTCGAAGCCTGCTGAGCATAAAACAGCCGCTACGGCATCGCATACAGCGAAAACGCCGGTAACGAAGTCCACTGCGTCATCTGCTCCGGTTGCATCTGCACCGGCTGCAGCTTCTGGTAGCATGTCGGGCATTAAGTCTGCACCAGGTACGCACTTTACCCTGCAACTGAGCGGTGCTTCTCAGTCCAATACACTGAATGCGTTTGCAAAACAGCAGGGCCTGAAAAATTATTTGGTTTATCAGACCGCCCGCGAAGGGAAGCCGTGGTTTGTACTGGTAAGTGGTAACTATGCTTCTTCTGCAGAGGCCAAACGTGCTATTTCCAGTCTGCCTGCGGAAGTTCAGGCTAAAAAACCGTGGGTCAAACCTGTACATCAGGTACAGCAAGACCTGAAAAAATGAAACTGATCTCAACGCGATTTGCTGTCTAAAAACAGGATACAATCCGCGGCTGTGAATTGTATAAGTAGCTAACTGACGGCATGAAGAAGAACCGCGCGTTTTTGAAGTGGGCTGGCGGCAAATACCCGCTGATTGATGACATCAAACGTCATCTTCCGGTGGGAGATTGTCTGATTGAGCCTTTTGTTGGCGCGGGCTCGGTATTTTTGAATACCGAGTATGACGCTTATATTCTGGCGGATATCAACAACGACCTGATCAATCTCTACAACATTGTGAAGACACGCACTGAAGAATTCGTGCGTGATGCACGTGTGCTGTTCACGCCAGAGTTTAACGAATCAGATCGTTTTTACGTCCTGAGGGCTGAGTTTAATGCCAGCAGCGATATTTATCGTCGTTCGGTACTTTTCCTCTATCTTAACCGCCATTGTTACAACGGCCTGTGTCGTTATAATCTCAGTGGCGCGTTTAATGTGCCTTTCGGGCGTTATAAAAAGCCGTATTTCCCTGAAGAAGAACTCTACTGGTTTGCTGAAAAAGCGAAGCATGCGGTATTTGTTTGTGAGCATTACCAGGACACCTTGCTGAAAGCACAGTCTGGCTCGGTGGTTTATTGTGATCCGCCTTATGCCCCGCTTTCTGCGACAGCAAATTTTACGGCGTACCACACCAACAGTTTTAGCATGGATGATCAGCGCAATCTGGCTCGTCTGGCGTATCAGCTTTCTAATGAGAACGATGTGCCGGTGCTGATTTCCAACCACGAAACACCCCTGACGCTGGAATGGTACGCTCAGGCGAAACAGCTGCACCGTGTGTCAGCGCGCCGTACTATCAGCAGTAAAGTTGCCCAGCGCAGCATGGTGAATGAACTTTTAGCGCTATATCGCTGATGGCCGGTCAGCCGGTGATCATCGGGTAAACCTATCGTTTGGAGAAGCGGATGAAACAGTTTTTGATTGCACCGTCCATTCTGTCTGCTGATTTTGCCCGTCTGGGTGAAGATACAGCCAAAGCCCTGGAAGCGGGCGGAGATGTTGTCCATTTTGATGTGATGGATAACCACTACGTTCCCAATCTGACGATGGGGCCAGCCATTCTTAAATCGTTGCGTAACTACGGCATTACCGCACCTATTGATGTTCATCTGATGGTTAAACCGGTTGATCGCCTGATCCCGGATTTTGCCGAAGCCGGTGCCTCTTACATTACCTTCCATCCCGAAGCGTCTGAACATGTTGACCGCTCACTGCAGCTGATTAAAAGCCATGGCTGTAAAGCCGGTCTGGTGTTTAACCCGGCGACCTCCCTGAGCTATCTCGAATACGTGATGGATAAACTCGACGTGATCCTGCTGATGTCGGTGAATCCAGGCTTCGGAGGTCAGTCGTTTATTCCGGGCACACTGGATAAACTGCGTCAGGTTCGCAAGATCATTGACGCCAGCGGTTATGACATTCGTCTGGAAGTTGATGGCGGAGTGAAGGCCGAAAATATCGGTGAAATCGCCGCAGCGGGTGCAGATATGTTTGTCGCCGGTTCCGCTATCTTTAATCAGCCGGATTACCGTACGGTGATCGACCATATGCGCAGTGAACTGGCTAAGGTCTCGCATGTCTGAGCTCCTTGAGGCGCGCGGTTTAGGTTTTGATCTCGACGGTACGCTGGTCGATAGCGCGCCGGGTCTCTCCGAAGCGATGGATATGGCGCTGCGTGATTTCAGTTTACCTGCCGCAGGCGTTGAGCGTCTTAGTACCTGGATTGGCAATGGCGCTGATGTCATGGTAGAACGTGCCGTCCGCTGGGCCGGAGGCGATTTATCGCCAGCTTTCCTGCAGACGGTGCGCGATAAATTCGATCATTATTATGCCGATACCGCCGCAGGTGGCAGCCGCTTATACCCGCAAGTCAAAGAGACGCTGGCAGCATTGGCAGCCACAGGCATGCCCATGGGGCTGGTGACCAACAAACCGACGCCTTTCATTGCGCCTTTACTGCAATCGTTAGGCATCAACAGCTATTTCACGGTCGTGATTGGCGGTGATGATGTCGTGGCGAAAAAACCGCATCCGGCGCCGGTCTATATGACGCTGGCACTGCTTGGATTGCGTGCCAGTGAAATGGTCTTTGTGGGGGATTCCCGCAATGATATTCACGCTGCACAAGCCGCTGGCTGTCCGTGTGTGGGCATGACTTATGGCTATAACTACGGTGAAACTATCGCGCTGACCAAACCCGATCGCGTACTGGATAATTTCGCCGACCTTTTGCCCACGTTAGGGCTGTCATCTTTAAAAGATCAGGAAGCATAAAATGAGTAAACCCATCGTATTTAGTGGCGCACAGCCCTCCGGCGAATTGACCATTGGCAACTACATGGGTGCGCTGCGTCAATGGGTCAAAATGCAGGACGATTACGAATGCATTTACTGTATCGTCGATTTGCACGCGATCACCGTACGTCAGGATGAGGAGAAGTTGCGTAAAGCAACCCTCGATACGCTGGCGCTGTATCTGGCGGTCGGTATTGATCCGAAGAAAAGTACTGTCTTCGTGCAGTCTCATGTTCCTGAACATACCCAGCTAAGCTGGGCGCTGAACTGCTATACCTATTTCGGTGAGCTGGGTCGTATGACGCAGTTCAAAGATAAATCTGCGCGCTATGAGACATCCAACAGCGAAAGCATTACCGCTGGTCTGTTCGATTATCCGGTGTTGATGGCGGCGGATATTTTGCTGTACCAGACCCATCAGGTACCGGTCGGTGAAGATCAGAAACAGCACCTGGAACTCAGCCGAGATATTGCCAGCCGTTTCAACGCGTTGTATGGCGATGTATTTACTGTGCCGGAGCCGTTTATTCCGAAATCCGGTGCGCGGGTTATGTCATTGCAGGAACCGACCAAGAAGATGTCTAAGTCGGATGACAACCGTAAAAACGTGATCGGCCTGCTGGAAGATCCAAAAGCGGTGACCAAGAAGATTAAAAGCGCGATGACGGATTCTGAAGAGCCGCCTGTCATCCGTTACGATATTAAAAACAAGCCGGGTGTTTCTAACCTGCTGGATATTCTTTCCGGTGTGACCGGCAAAGGCATTCCGGAGCTGGAAGCGGAATTCGAAGGCCAGATGTATGGTCATCTGAAAGGTGCGGTTGCCGAAGCGGTTTCAGGCATGCTGACCGACGTGCAGGAACGTTTTAACCGTTTCCGCAGCGACGAGGCTTATCTGCAACAGGTAATGAAAGAGGGCGCTGAGAAAGCCCGTGCCCGTGCCAGCGTGACACTGAAGAAAGCTTATGAAGCGATTGGCTTCGTCACGCTTCCATAATTTCTACTTCGATTGTTAAATCAAAACCACGTCTGCGGACGTGGTTTTTTGCTTTAAGACCTCAGGAACGCGGTGTACTCAATCCTGTTGTGCCGCCACGGTTTCGCTGGCAAACCAGTTAAGTTTCTGACGTAAGCTCACCACACTGCCGACAATAATCAGACTGGGACTGTGCACCTCTTTCGCCAGCTTATCGAGCTCTGTGAGCGTCCCTGTCACCACCCGCTGTTGCTGGCTGGTGCCGTTTTCTACCAGTGCGACAGGTGTTTCTGCAGCCAGACCGTTTTCCAGCAGACGGCGCTGAATCTCTCCGGCCTGCGTGAGCCCCATATAAAAAACCAGCGTTTGCTGGCTTTGCGCCATGCAGGCCCAGTCCACAATGCCGTCCTGCTTCGCATGACCGGTGATCAGCCGCACGCTTTGTGCATGGTCGCGGTGGGTCAGCGGAATGCCACTGTAAGCGGAGCAACCGGAGGCCGCCGTGATGCCCGGCACCACGGAAAATGCGATGCCTGCGGCTTTCAGCGCTTCCAGTTCTTCGCCACCACGACCAAAGATAAAGGGATCGCCCCCTTTCAGCCGGACAACGCGTTTGCCCATCTGGGCCTGTTCCAGCAGGATTTTATTGATGCTTTCCTGCGGTACACAATGATGTCCCGCGCGCTTGCCCACGAAAATCCGCTCTGCGTCACGACGAACCAGATTCAGCACACTGTCGGAAACCAGACGGTCGAAAACCACCACATCGGCCAGTTGCATTTGCTGCAAGCCTTTGAGTGTCAGTAATCCGGCATCGCCCGGTCCGGCACCGACCAGAATGACCTCGCCATGTTTATCCACGGGTTCATGGAATAATGCTTCAAGATATTCATGGGATTGCGCAGTGTCATTATTCGCCAGCGACTGCGCCAGGCGATGATGGTTAAACAGTTTTTCCCACCAGCGACGGCGCTCGGAGGCATCAGGGAAGCATGTCTTGACCCGCGCCCGCAATCCGCCCGCAATCTGCGCCAGTTTGCCCAGATGCTGCGGCAGAATGGACTCCAGACGTTCGCGCAGTAAACGCGCCAGCACCGGCGCATTGCCGCCGGAAGACACGGCGATCATCAGCGGAGACCGGTCAATGATTGACGGCATAATCACGCTGGCACTTTCCGGTGCATCGACCACGTTACAGAACACGCGCCGGTGATCTGCGGCTTCGCTGACTTCCTGATTTACCAGGTCGGAATTGGTCGCGGCGACCACCAGCCATTTTTCATCCACCAGCAGTGGTGAGAATTCACCGCGTAACAGGCGGACTTTACCTTCGTCTGCCCACATCTGAAATTGCGGCGTAAAGGTGAGGGCATTCACCGTCAGTTCTGCGCCAGCTTCCAGCAGCAGACGCGCTTTACGTTCAGCAACATCACCGGCACCAACCAGTAAACAGGCTCTGTTTTTTAACTGACAAAAGAGGGGCAAATAATCCATGGACGCTTCTCTATCAAACTGATGTGGCGGAACAGATAATAACGCCGCCCGGAGGCGGCGTGGAAGGCGTGCAGTTTAGCCGGCTACAGACTGAAGGCTGGCGGTATTGATTTCCACATTGCCGTTCTGTACACGGACCTCGTAAGCCGGAACTGAATACTGTTCGTCTTCCATGCAGACTCCGTCGGTCAGACGAAAATGCTGTTTTTTCAGCGGACTGGCGACCCACAACTCGCCCTGATGTTCCGCGATAATCCCCCGTGACAGCACGCTGGCCTGTGCAAACGGGTCAATGTTCGACAGGGCAAAAATCTGCTCATCAGCGTAAGGACGGAATAGCGCAACCTGCTGATCGCCTGCCAGCGCGCATACACCGCAGGCGGGTAAGATCTGGTCGACGGAACAAAGTGTTAACCACTGGTTCATAATACTTCCTCCCCGCCGGCGATTTGTCTCACCGGAATACGCTCGTCGGGACGCGCCGGACGATGCTGCTGACGCTCACCGACAAACTGCACGTTCGGGTCACGCTGGCTGCTGTTGATAAAATGGCTGAAGCGGGTTTGCGCAGCCGGGTCGTTCAGGGTTTCCTGCCACTCGCAAACGGCCGATTCACGCAGGCGTGCCAGTTCGGCTTCCAGTTGATCGTTAAGCCCCAGTTTGTTATCGATGATGACTTTGCGCAGGTAGCCGATACCGCCTTCGAGGTTATCCATCCAGACCGAGGTGCGTTGCAGCTTATCGGCGGTGCGGATGTAGAACATCATGAAACGGTCGAGATAACGCAGCAGGGTGTCATTATCCAGATCGGCGGCCAGTAAATCACCGTGCCGTGGTTTCATGCCACCGTTGCCGCAGACATAAAGATTCCAGCCGTTTTCTGTCGCGATAATCCCGACATCTTTGCCCTGTGCTTCAGAGCATTCACGGGTACAGCCGGATACGCCGAATTTCATTTTATGCGGGGTACGGATGCCTTTGTAGCGGTTTTCCAGGCTGATGCCGAAACCGAGGCTGTCGCCCACACCATAACGGCACCAGGTGCTGCCAACGCAGGTTTTCGCCATGCGCAGGGCTTTGGCGTACGCCTGACCGGTTTCGAATCCGGCACTGATCAGTTTCTGCCAGATGGCCGGTAAATCGTCTTTTTGCGCGCCGAACATGCCGATACGCTGTGAACCGGTAATCTTAGTGTAGAGATTGTACTCAGCCGCGATTTCACCTATTGCCTGCAAGCCTTGCGGCGTGATTTCACCACCCGGCGAACGCGGTATAACGGAATAGGTGCCGTCTTTTTGCATGTTGGCGAGAAACACATCGTTGGTGTCCTGCAACGGTGTGTGCTGCGATTTCAGCACGTAATCATTCCAGCAGGAGGCCAGCAGCGAGCCGACGGTTGGTTTACAGACTTCACAGCCGTAGCCTTTGCCGTATTTATTCAGCAAATCGTTGAATGAGCGGATGCCTTCAACGCGGATCAGGTGATAAAGCTCCTGCCGCGAATACGCGAAGTGTTCGCAAAGATGATGGTTAACTTCGATGCCTTGTTTGCTGAGTTCGGCATTCAGTATCTGCGTCACCAGCGGAATACAGCCGCCACAGCCAGTGCCAGCTTTCGTTGCTGATTTCAGCGCTGCCACGGTAAGACAGCCACCCTGAACTGCTTTGATGATATCGCCTTTGGTGACGTCAAAACACGAACAGATTTGTGCGCTTTCCGGCAGGGCATCAGTGCCCATCACTGCGCCGCCACTGCCTGCATGAGCGGGCAGGATCAGCGCATCCGGATTTTCCGGCAAAGGAATACTGTTCAGTACCCGTTGCAGCAGATTGCCGTAATCACTGGTGTCGCCGACCAGCACTGCGCCAAGCAGCGTTTTATTATCTTCGCTGACGACCAGGCGTTTATACAATGCCTTGGTTTCATCCAGATAGACATAGCTGCGCGCGCCTGGCGTACGGGCATGGGCATCGCCGATACCGGCCACATCGACGCCTAACAGTTTCAGTTTGGCGCTCATGTCGGCACCCGTGAAAGCGTTATCGCGACCAAGCAAATGGTCGGCGGTGACCTGCGCCATTTTGTAACCCGGCGCGACCAGTCCAAAAGTCCGCTGATTCCACGAGGCACATTCGCCGATGGCATAGGCGTCCGGGTCACTGGTCTGGCACTGATCATTAATCACGATGCCGCCGCGCGGGGCGATCTGCAGATCGCACTGACGTGCCAGTTTGTCCTGCGGTCGGATACCGGTGGAGAACACGATGAAATCGACTTCGAGGAAAGTACCGTCGGCAAATTCCATTGTTTTGCGGGCAGTACTGCCGCCCTGAATGATCTGTTTGGTATTTTTGGCGGTATGAACGCGTACGCCCATGCTTTCGATTTTCTGACGAAGCTGGCTGCCACCCTGTGTATCAAGCTGTTCCGCCATCAGGCCAGGCGCAAATTCGACAACGTGCGTTTCTACGCCAAGGTTTTTCAGTGCCCCGGCTGCTTCGAGGCCGAGCAAACCGCCCCCGACCACCGCACCGCGTTTACTGCGACGGGCACAGGCCTCGATGGCATGTAAGTCTTCAATGGTGCGGTAAACGAAGCAATCCTGACCATCAGAACCGGTAATCGGCGGCACCCACGGGTAGGAGCCGGTAGCAATAATCAGTTTGTCGTAATACACCGTGCGACCGCTGCTGGAGTGAATGACTTTTTCACTGCGGTTGAGCGTAATTGCCCTTTCGCCAATCAGCACATTGACATGATGCTTTTCGTAAAATCCTTCGCGAACCAGTGACAGCTCTTCCGCAGTATGATGGGAAAAATAAGAGGAAAGATGGACGCGGTCATAGGCCACGCGCGGCTCTTCACAAAACACCGTGATATCGAACTGATCCGGTTCTGCTTTATCCAGTAAATCTTCGATAAAGCGATGGCCGACCATGCCGTTGCCAATCATCGCGATTCTGACTTTGCTCATAATTGCCTCAATATTGATTTTCTGAGGCTAAACATAACCCGCGCGTAACAGGGGGTATTGATGCAAATCAAGCCGATCCCAATATACTCCTTAGGGGGTATTTGACTGATTTCATTGGGTTTTTGTGTAACCTTTCGATTTATAAACACTTTCAGGCTATTGTTCTAGGATTGGCTTTTAAAAAACCACAACACAGTCTTTCTAAAAATGGTGAGGTAATGCGTGAAGAAAACTCTTTTGCGTACCGTTAAAAATGTCAGGTTGCCTGGCCGTGAAGGGCTATGGCAGATAGACATCGACGACACCGTGATCCGCCAGATTGTCCCCCAGTTGGACAATGCCGATTACGGCAAACATATCCTTGATGCTGAAGGCGGGCTGGCAATCCCCCCTTTTATCGAACCGCATATCCATCTCGATACCACCCAGACTGCCGGTCAGCCAGCATGGAATCAGTCCGGCACGTTATTCGAAGGCATTGAGCGCTGGGCTGAACGCAAAGCGCTGCTCTCGCATGAAGATGTTAAACAGCGCGCATGGCAAACCCTGAAGTGGCAGATTGCCAATGGCATTCAGCATGTGCGCACCCATGTGGATGTGTCGGATCCGACGCTGACGGCGCTCAACGCCATGCTGGAAGTGAAAGCCGAAGTCGCGCCGTGGATCACGCTGCAAATTGTGGCGTTTCCGCAGGAAGGCATTATGTCGTACCCGAACGGTGAGGCCTTGCTGGAAGAAGCGCTGAAGCGTGGCGCGGATGTGGTAGGCGCTATTCCGCATTTCGAATTCACCCGCGAATACGGCGTTGAATCACTGCATAAAACCTTCGAACTGGCGAAAAAATACGACAAGCTGATCGACGTCCATTGCGATGAAATTGACGATGAACAGTCGCGTTTTGTCGAAACCGTGGCCGCGCTGGCCTTGCGGGAAAATATCGGCCCACGCGTCACCGCCAGTCATACCACGGCAATGCATTCCTACAACGGGGCGTATACCTCGCGTTTATTCCGCTTGCTGAAAATGTCCGGTATCAACTTTGTCGCCAACCCGCTGGTCAATATCCACCTGCAGGGGCGGTTTGATACTTATCCGAAACGCCGTGGTATAACGCGTGTGAAGGAAATGCTGGAGGCGGGGATCAATGTCTGTTTCGGGCATGATGATGTGTTTGACCCGTGGTATCCGCTTGGTACCGCGAATATGTTGCAGGTACTGCATATGGGGCTGCATGTCTGCCAGTTAATGGGATATCAGCAAATTGATGACGGGCTGAAGCTCATCACCACCTGCAGCGCCCGGACTATGAATCTGGAAGGTTATGGTCTTGAAAGCGGCAATGCTGCCAGCCTGGTGATCCTGCCGGCGCAAAGTGGTTTTGATGCCGTACGCCGCCAGACGCCGGTGCAATATTCCGTGCGCGAAGGGGTACTGATCGCGCAAACACAGCTCGCAAAAACGGTCATCCATCTTCATGAAGATTACCCTGTAGATTTCAACAGTTAAGACCGTTAAAAACAGGGTGTAATATTTTGAAATAATTAGAATATTTATTCTCAAGCGTAAATAAAAGTAAAGGTCTGGCGCTGAGCGTAAAGGCTCTTTAGAATCAGTAAGATCTGTTGTTTGTATTCTGGAGAAAGGAACTGTCATGTTTAAACGTACTTTAGTGGCCCTCACTGCGCTGCTATCCCTGACTGCAATGTCGCCCGTTCTTGCGGCCGTTCAAACCCACGTCATGCTGACCACTTCAGCAGGGAATATCGAACTGGAACTCGACAGTGCGAAGGCACCGGTTTCTGTAAAGAATTTCGTTGATTACGCCCAGAGCGGCTATTACAACAACACCATTTTTCATCGCGTGATCCCAGGTTTCATGGTTCAGGGGGGCGGTTTTACGGCTGACATGCAGCAGAAAGCGACCAAAGAGCCCATCAAGAACGAAGCGGATAACGGCCTGCGCAACCTGCGCGGCACCATCGCCATGGCGCGTACTGCCGATAAAGACAGCGCGACCAGCCAGTTCTTCATCAATGTGGCAGATAACGCCTTCCTCGATCACGGTCAGCGTGATTTCGGCTATGCCGTATTCGGTAAAGTCATCAAAGGGATGGATGTGGTAGACAAAATGTCTCAGGTCAAAACCAATAATGTCGGGCCTTATCAGAACGTGCCGACGACGCCGATTGTGATCCTGTCTGCGAAAGTGCTGCCTTAATTTCTCAGCCTTTCTTCCATAATACTGTTTTTCTAAGCCTCCGGTTCCGGGGGCTTTTTATTGCCTGTCTGCTAACACGCTTAAGCTGAAACGCATCAGCTTATGAACCTTCATTCTTGTTTCAGATCTCAATTTCATGTGCAAATTTTCCCTCAACTAAACAATTTTTGCGAGGCCGGGCACGTTACCATCTGCCATTTAGCCTCAAAAACGCTCAACTTGAAGGCTGTCACATTTTTCGCCTGACGGAGTTTGTAGGCTGAATTGCTTTTGGGCTAAATCAATTCAGCAAAAAGGGGTTATTGTGAAAAAATTACTCGCAACCGGGATCGTTCTGGGGCTTTTTTCGTGGCAAGCTGCTGCACAAACTATCGTGCTGACGGATGCTGAAGCCGGTACAGAACTGGGAAACTGGAAGACTGATAGCAAAAAGCTGAACATTGCGGGAACCGATTTCAGCATCGAACAAAAAGTGTTACACGGTGGCAAACAGGAAGGGTCAAAAGTTATTACCATTACCAGCAAGGGACTGACCATCGCTCTCAGCCCGACGCGCGGGATGGATTTATTGCACGTGACCGGCGATAACATTCGCTTAGGCTGGGATTCTCCGGTTCAGGAAGTGGTCAATCCTGCGTACATCAATCTTGAAAGCCGTAACGGTGTGGGCTGGCTGGAAGGTTTCAACGAAATGATGGTGCGTTGCGGCTTTGAATGGACCGGACATCCTGTTACTGCCGACGGCATGATTTATACGTTGCACGGCCGGGCAGGCAATACACCCGCCTCGAAAGTGGTGGTTGAGATCGCCGATAAAGCCCCTCATGAAATCACAGTGCGTGGCTTGCTGAAAGAAGATACCTTTAAGAAAGCCAAGCTGGAAACCTGGACTGAACTGCGTTACGTGCCGGGTAGCCATTCGTGGACTATTCACGACACCCTGACTAACCAGTCGGATTATCCGCACGACTATCAGATTATTTATCACAGTAATTTCGGTCAGCCGATCCTTGAGCAGGGTGCCCGTTTCATTGCGCCGCTGAAATCAATCTCTCCGTTCAATGATTACGCTAAAAAAGGTTTAGCAGACTGGCAGACTTACGCCGGGCCGACCAAAGGCTTTGATGAGATGGTCTTTAACATGGTGCCGCTGGCGGATGCGCAGGGTAAAACGATTGCCGGCGTAGTGAACAAAGCGGGGAACAAGGGCGCATCGATTGAATTCGATACCCATCAGTTGCCGCTGCTGACGCTGTGGAAAAATACCGACACCCTGAAGCAGGGTTACGTTACGGGTATCGAACCGGGCACTAACTATGCCTATCCGGTGACTATCGAACGTAAACAAGGCCGCGTGAAACAACTGCAACCCGGCCAGAGCACGGTCTTTGAGTTGAAATATTCACTTCTGCCGGATGCGCAGGCGGTGAAACAGCTTGAGGATCGGGTGAAAACACTTCAGGCAGATCATAAAACAGACGTGAACGAGACCCCTATCGCTGTTGAATAATCCGAGTTTAGGGCGCTGAGGCTGGCGCCCTTTTTTCTCTGTCTATACTTAACTCCACCAGGTATATACCCGAATAGCTGTACCCAGGGAGGAAAAGATGGCGAAGAAACTGACACTCAGGCAGCAGGAAAAACTTTTTCGCGAACGTCAGCGGCAGAACTTTCAGGCCAGCAGTGCGCTTGATGGTTTGCAGGTTGAGGTTATCACGTTAGACAACGAACAAATTTCACAACGTCTCACCGAACTGAGGAAGCACTATGAACGATAAACTCGTGGCCGGTGCCGACCCTTATTATTATCCCGGCATCAATGTGCTCAAAAACCGGCTGGAAATACGTGAAGAGCATCGGCTGTTGCAGGCTGAACTGGCGTTTACTGCCCTGCGCGCGTCAGCGATGCCGCTTGGGCCTTCAGTGATGGGACTGCCGCATCTGTGTGCGGTGCATCAGTCCTTGTTCCAGGATATTTATACCTGGGCAGGCGAGTTCCGTGAGATTGATATTTATAAGGATGACACGCCGTTTTGCCATTTCGAATACATCGAAAAAGAGGGCAATGCGCTGATGCAGGAACTGGAAGAGGAGAAATTTCTGGTCGGCTTACCGCTGGATAATCTTGCTGAGCGACTGGCTCATTATTATACCGGCCTGAATTTGCTGCATCCGTTCCGCACAGGGAATGGTCGTGCGCTGCGCATTTTTATCGAGCAACTGGTCATTCATGCTGGCTACGACATTGACTGGTCTAAAGTGGATCGGGAAAGCTGGCTGGCAGCCAATAAAACAGCGGTATTTGGTGATGAATCAGGGTTGGTGGCAATTTTTAATGCCGTTGTCAGTGAAATCCCGGAAGAACATTAAGCGACAAAATACTGAGCCCGCGCTGAAAAATGCGTAGAATTGCCCGGTAAATTCTGCGACTTTTACCGGGTATACTATGCTGCTGCTGATCGACAATTACGATTCCTTCACCTACAACCTCTATCAATATTTTTGCGAGCTGGGCGCAGAAGTGAAAGTAATGCGTAACGATCAGCTTACCCTCTCCGACATTGAACAACTTTCTCCTTCACATCTGGTGATTTCTCCGGGCCCGTGTACGCCTGATCAGGCGGGCATATCCCTGCCCGCCATTGTCCATTTCTCCCACCGTTTACCGATTCTCGGCGTTTGCCTCGGGCACCAGGCGATGGCGCAGGCGTTCGGCGCGAAAATCGTCCGTGCGCGGCAGGCCATTCACGGCAAAACCTCACCTGTCCGCCATACCGGCAGAAGCGTCTTTACCGGGCTGAATAATCCGCTGACCGTGACGCGCTACCATTCTCTGGTGGTTGCGCCACAGACGCTGCCCGACTGTTTTGAGGTCACGGCATGGACAGAACGTAGTGGTGATCGCGACGACATTATGGGCATCATGCACAAAACCTTGCCCGTGCATGGCGTTCAGTTTCATCCTGAAAGCATTCTGAGCGAGCAGGGGCACCAGCTTCTGGATAATTTCCTTAAAATCTAATCAGTTAATATTGCTGAAAAAATTACTTCCGCCTCGGGTGCGATTTTCGTTTGCCTGTCTGTGATTTTTTATGCATATTTTGTGATTATATTTTCATATTAATGGCAGCGGGGAGACGAGTAATGTCAGAAAAATCAGCGGTAGATCGGGGTACATTCGATAAAGTCATTTTACCGGTTTATTCACCGGCGAAATTCATTCCGGTGAAAGGTAAAGGCAGTCGCGTCTGGGATCAGCAAGGGAATGAATATGTTGATTTCGCAGGGGGCATTGCTGTGACAGCGCTCGGGCATTGCCATCCGGCACTGGTGAAAGCGTTGCATGAGCAGGGCGAAACCCTCTGGCATGTCAGTAATGTATTTACCAATGAACCCGCCCTGCGACTGGCGCAGAAGCTGATCGATGCCACTTTTGCCGACCGTGTATTTTTCGCTAACTCCGGCGCTGAAGCCAACGAAGCGGCTTTTAAACTGGCGCGTTACTATGCTTCACACCGTCACAGCCCGTACAAAAGTAAGATCATCGCTTTCCATAACGCCTTCCATGGTCGCACGTTGTTCACGGTTTCCGTGGGTGGCCAGCCGAAATACTCCGACGGCTTCGGCCCGAAACCCGCTGACATTGTGCATGTGCCATTCAACGATCTGGATGCCGTAAAGGCGGTGATCGACGACCACACCTGCGCCATTGTGGTTGAGCCGGTGCAGGGGGAGGGCGGCGTTACCCCCGCTACCCAGGCGTTTCTGCAAGGCCTGCGCGAGCTTTGTGACAAACATCAGGCGCTGCTGGTTCTGGATGAAGTACAAAGCGGTATGGGACGCAGCGGCAAGCTGTTCAGCTATATGCACTACGGCGTGACGCCCGATATTCTGACCACAGCCAAAGCGCTCGGCGGCGGTTTCCCGGTCAGTGCCATGCTGGCAACTGAAGAAGTGGCTTCCGTTATGGAGCCGGGCAAACACGGCACCACCTACGGCGGCAACCCGCTGGCCTGTGCGGTGGCTGAAGCTGCGCTGGATATCATCAATACACCTGACGTACTGGCTGGCATCAACGAACGCCGCGAGAAATTCATCAGCGCGCTGGATGCCATCAATCAGAAATATCACATCTTCAACGAGTTCCGTGGTCAGGGGCTGCTGATCGGCGCCGAGCTTGCCGATGCGTATAAAAACCGTGCCGGAGAATTCCATGCCGCCGCCGCAGAAGCCGGGCTGATGATGCTGGTCGCCGGACCAAACGTGATGCGGTTTGCGCCTTCACTGGTGATTGATTTCGCTGACATCAGCGAAGGGATGGAAAGGTTTGAGAAGGCGGTGGGGAAAGTTTGTGGGGGGTGATCCCCACGGCCCCGTCTTTAAACGCTTGATCGAGAAAATTTCGGTTTCTCACTAACATTTATCACATGGCCTCTCGCGCCGAAACCGACCAAGAGGGCTATGACGAGCCCTCTTGGTC